>NZ_CP061311.1:0-300000 GCF_018688095.1 Polynucleobacter sp. AP-Titi-500A-B4
GAGCAACTTACAAAATCCCCCCGCCTTGAATTCAGTCAGCCCCCTTGGTTTTTGGGACAGCGCACTTGGTGCATTGTCTCGCGAGCTGTCGCCCCAGCAATTTAAAACTTGGATCCAACCATTAACCCTGGTATCTTTCGAAGAGAGTGATCGCTCACTAACTATTGGTGCGCCAAACCGCTTCAAATTAGACTGGATTAAGAAAACGTTTGCCGACCGCTTTCAAGAGTTGGCCTCACAGTATTTTGGTGAGCCCACAAATGTCAGTTTTGTCCTTGCGGTGGAGGGGTCACCAACCGCGCCACCCGCCGCCAATAAAGAGGGGGCTGCCCCCAACCCCGTAGTGAGCGCTGAGCTTGCTCCCAATATTTCAGTTGAAGAGCAGTCCTTCGAAATTGAGGATCACTCAAAATTAAATCCAAACCTCACTTTTGAGACTTTTGTCACCGGTAAGGCTAACCAGCTTGCAAGAGCTGCCTCTATCCAGGTTGCCCACAATCCTGGAACGTCCTACAACCCCATGTTTTTGTATGGCGGGGTGGGGCTGGGTAAAACTCACCTGATCCATGCGATAGGCAATCATCTCTTAAAAGAAAAGCCAAATGCTCGCATTCGTTACATCCACGCGGAGCAATATGTCTCAGATGTTGTTAGAGCCTACCAACAAAAGGCTTTCGATCGGTTTAAGCGCTACTACCACTCGCTAGACCTTTTATTAATTGACGATATTCAGTTTTTTAGTGGCAAATCAAGAACCCAAGAGGAGTTCTTTTATGCCTTTGAGGCACTATTAAGCAACAAGGCTCAGGTCATCATTACCAGCGACACCTATCCTAAAGAGATGGCCGGGATTGATGATCGACTCATTTCTCGTTTTGACTCTGGGCTCACGGTTGCAATAGAGCCGCCTGAGCTCGAGATGCGGGTGGCCATTTTGATGAAAAAGGCTGCTAGCGAGGGCATCCCCATGAGCGAAGATGTTGCTTTTTTTGTGGCAAAACACTTGCGCTCAAATGTGCGAGAACTCGAGGGCGCGCTACGCAAAATATTGGCCTTCGTTCGCTTTCATGGGCGCGACGTCACCATTGAGGTCGCCCGCACGGCCCTTAAGGATCTTCTGTCTATTCAAAATCGTCAAATTTCGGTCGAGAACATCCAAAAAGCAGTGGCTGATTTTTATAGCATTAAAGTGGCTGACATGTATTCAAAGAAGCGGCCAGCCAACATTGCTCGCCCACGACAAATTGCCATGTTTATGGCTAAAGAGTTGACCCAAAAAAGCCTTCCGGAAATTGGAGAATTGTTTGGGGGGCGCGACCACACCACTGTTTTACATGCGGTTCGCAAGATTGCAGATGAGCGTTCCCATGATAGCCAGCTAAACCATGAAATTCACGTTATTGAGCAAACTTTGAAGGCTTAGTTTTTTGCTTGTGGATAAGCCTGTGGGTAACCATGGGGATAGGTTTGGGGATTATGTGTGGATAAATTGTGGAAAGGCTGCCGTTCATGCAAAAATAGGGTACTGAGAAAAAGTTATCCCCGTTTTATGCAGTCTTTATACAAAAGTTTTCCACAGGTTTTTAGCTGTTCAATGTGTTGTTTTGTTTGGGGTTTTTGACTTATCCACGGAAAAGTGAAGCCTTATTACTATTACTACTAAGATATATACAAGGATTTAAAAGCAATGCAACTTGTTAACACCTCTCGCGATAACTTATTAAAGCCACTTCAAGTGGTGAGTGGGATTGTTGAACGCAGGCATACACTTCCAATTTTGGCCAACCTCTTGTTTAAAAAGAGTGGTGAGAAGGTGTCGTTTGTCTCTACCGACATTGAGATTCAAATTACAACCAATGCAAACTTTGGTGTTGGCTCTGAAGATGTCACTACAACCGTTGCAGCAAGAAAGTTATTGGATATCCTGCGCGCTTTACCAGAAGGCCCTGTGTCTTTGAATCTTAAAGATAATCGTATGGTTGTTCAAAGTGGCAAAAGCCGTTTTTCTCTACAAACTTTATCTGCAACTGAGTTTCCAGTGATGCAAAGTGTTGGTGAGGTTACTGCCGCATGGAAGATGTCACAAAAAAGCTTTAAACAATTAATTAGTCAAGTTCACTTCTCGATGGCTCAGCAAGATATTCGTTACTACTTGAATGGAATGTTGCTGGTGGTTGAGGGAAAAGAGGTTGTTGCAGTTGCAACTGATGGACATCGCTTAGCGTTTTCTCAAGTTGAGCTTGCCGAAGCCCCCTCTGGTTCTGGGCAGAGACAAGAAATTATTATTCCGCGCAAAACCATCCTTGAGTGCCAACATTTGCTTGAGGACTCGGACGAGCCGTTAGAAATTAGCTTGACCGCAAACCAGGTGAAGTTTGCTTTTGGTGATATTGAGTTGATCTCGAAGTTGGTTGAAGGGAAATTTCCGGACTTCCAACGAGTGATTCCAAAAGGGCATAAAAATTCCTTAACAGTTGGACGCGATGTTTTGCAAGCCGCATTGCAACGCGCTGCAATTTTGACGACCGATAAATTTAAGGGCGTTCGTTTCTCTTTATCTCCAAATCGGATTACCGTTCAATCAACTAACGCCGAGCAAGAAGAGGCGCAGGAAGAAATTGAAACCGAGTACAGCGGAGACGCTGTTGAAATTGGTTTTAATGTGAGTTATCTACTGGATGTATTGGCAAACCTGAAAAATGAAAAAATTCAAATTAGTTTGGGTGATGCAAACAGCAGTGCTGTGATTACATTACCTGGCTCTGAAAGCTTTAAATACGTTGTAATGCCAATGCGCATCTAATTTAGAAAAAAATGACTGAAGAAAAAAAAGTAGTAGAGCAATACGGCGCTGCATCGATTCAAATATTAGAGGGTCTAGAAGCTGTTCGTAAACGTCCTGGTATGTACATCGGAGACACCTCTGATGGAACGGGCCTGCACCACCTTGTATTTGAAGTTTTAGATAACTCCATCGACGAAGCTTTAGCGGGCTATTGCTCAGAGATCACGGTTGTTATCCAGACTGATAACTCTATTTCAATTGTTGACAATGGTCGTGGTGTCCCAACAGGCATCAAGTACGACGACAAACATGAACCAAAGAGAAGTGCAGCTGAGATTGTGATGACCGAGCTGCATGCTGGTGGTAAGTTCGACCAAAACAGCTATAAAGTTTCTGGCGGCCTCCATGGTGTAGGTGTAAGTTGTGTAAATGCCCTATCCAAGTGGTTAAAACTCACAATCCGTCGCGACGGCAAGACTCACTATATGGAGTTTGCGCGTGGCGTGATACAAAATCGTAATATTCAAGAAGAAAATGGTGTAGCCACCTCCCCAATTACAGTTACTGGCGATACCGAGCTCTCTGGCACGGAAGTCCACTTTTTAGCGGATGAAGAAATTTTTGGGAACGTGGAGTTCCATTACGAAATTCTCGTAAAACGCATTCGTGAACTTTCGTTTTTAAATAACGGCGTACATATCAAGTTAATTGATCAACGTACCGGTCAAGAGGAGGACTTTGCTTTCTCTGGCGGTGTTAAGGGTTTTGTTGAATACATCAATCAAACCAAAAATGTTTTGCACCCAAATATTTTTTATGCCGAAGGCGTTCGTCCATCAGACCTGGGTGGTCAAATTACTGCCGAAGTATCCATGCAATGGAATGACAGCTTCAGCGAGCAGGTGCTTTGTTTTACGAACAACATTCCACAGCGAGATGGCGGTACCCATCTAACTGGTTTGCGTGCAGCAATGACACGCGTCATCAACAAATATATTGATGAAAATGAAGTTGCTAAAAAAGCAAAGGTAGAAATTTCTGGCGATGACATGCGCGAAGGCTTGGCCTGCGTCTTGTCGGTAAAAGTTCCTGAGCCAAAATTCTCTAGTCAAACCAAAGATAAGTTGGTTTCAAGTGAGGTTCGTGGCCCAGTCGAAGAGATTGTTGCCGAAGCCTTGAGCGCCTACCTTCAAGAGCGACCAGCAGACGCAAAAATTCTTTGCGGAAAAATTGTTGATGCTGCCCGTGCCCGCGAAGCGGCTCGTAAGGCTCGCGACATGACAAGGCGCAAGGGCGCTTTAGATGGGTTAGGTTTACCAGGCAAGCTGGCAGACTGCCAAGAAAAAGACCCAGCCAAATCAGAATTGTTTATTGTTGAGGGCGACTCCGCTGGAGGCTCTGCCAAGCAGGGCCGTGATCGACGCTTCCAGGCCATTCTTCCTTTAAAAGGAAAAATTCTGAACGTTGAAAAGGCGCGCTTTGACAAAATGTTGGCCAGCCAAGAGGTTGTCACCCTCATCACCGTCTTGGGCACTGGCATTGGCATTGAAGAATATAAAGCTGACAAGCTTCGTTATCACCGCATCATCATCATGACCGACGCGGACGTGGATGGAAGTCACATCCGCACCCTGCTGCTAACTTTCTTCTATAGACAGATGCCAGAGTTAATTGAGCGCGGCCATATTTATATTGCTCAACCACCACTCTACAAGGTGAAGTTTGGTAAGAGCGAGCAATACATTAAAGACGATACAGAGCTCAACCAGCTTTTATTAAAGATTGCGCTAGAAACCGCTTCTCTTCAAATTCCAAACGGAGAGTTAATTGAAGGCGAGTCCTTAAACGAGCTTGCCAAACACTACCAAGTAATTCAATCCATTGTTGATCGCTTATCCCGCACAATTGATGAAGATGCCTTACGCGCCATTGCTTCTGGCACTCAGTTGAATCTGGATACAGAGAAGTCGGCGAACGAATCTGCTGATCGATTAAGACAGGCCTTGGCAGATTCTTTAAATCCACTGGCGTTGCCTCCGGAAATCATTGTGCAAAAGGAAGATCGCACTGAGCGCTTCCGCTTGTTGTTGTCACGCCGCATCCATGGCAACCTAAAGCTCTCAACCATTAACTCTGATTTTGTGCATGGCGATGACTATCAAAGCCTTGCTAATGCAGCAGCAGTTTTGTCTGGAAAAGTTTTGCCTGGGACCAAGGTTCGTCGCGGCGATCCTGATAAAAACCAAAAAGAACAGACCATTAATGACTTTAGGGGCGCATTCTCCTGGTTGTTGTCTGAAGCTGAGCGCGTATTAAGCCGTCAGCGATACAAGGGTCTGGGCGAGATGAACCCATCTCAGTTGTGGGAAACCACAATGGATGCAAATTCACGCACACTCTTGCAGGTCAAAATTGAAGACGCAATTGCTGCAGACCAGGTCTTTACAACCTTAATGGGTGATGAGGTTGAGCCTCGTCGAGCATTTATTGAAAAGAACGCACTCATTGCTCGCAACCTAGACGTTTAACTATGGCATCCAAAAAATCAAAACCACCAAAGGTGGATCGATCCTCCATTGTTGTTAAGTCTTCGCCGATTCACGGCAAAGGCGTATTTGTTGCCAAGCCAATTAAAAAAGGCCAAGCTATTATTGAATATAAGGGTGAGCGCATTAGCTGGAAGTTGGCGCAGAAACGTCATCCCCATGACCCAAAAGACCCAAACCACACCTTTTATTTTTCCTTAGATGATGGTCGAGTCATTGATGCCAAATATGGCGGCAATGCTGCGCGCTGGATCAACCATTCATGCAAGCCAATTTGCGAAACCCGTGAAGATGCGTTTGATGGTGAGCCCCGTGTTTTTATTTATGCCAAGCGCAATCTCAAGGTTGGAGAGGAGTTGTTTTATGACTACTCACTCGATATTGAGGGGCGGATTACCAAGCAGATGAAAAAAGATTATGAATGTCGTTGTGGCGCTAAAAAATGCCGCGGCACAATGCTTGCGCCCAAAGAAAAATAAATAAACCATCGCATATGTTGTATGTAACGATTCAAGAGCTTGAGGCCGCTATTAACTACTGGCGTAACCAATCTCCAGCCGAGGGAGATGAGTTGCGCTTATGTGTCGAGGCATCGGCGCTTGCTAAACCATATGCGCTGATGATCGTTCAAAGCTCTCAACGCATGCCTTTGGATGTGCTGGACGAGTCAGCTCGAGCAGCCATTCAAAAATTTATCAAAATCACACAAAACACTTAAGCTAGAAACCACCCAAATTTAGGGTTATCGCTATATATAGCAAAGCAGTCTTGAGTTATTCTCAATGTCTTGCCCCAGCGGGGGGTAGAGGGTATTAGTTTGCAAGAAAAAATCTTAAAAACAATTGGACTTGGAAAATCTTTTAAAGGGTTTTCAGCGGTAAGTGACGTCAACTTAGATGTCACTCGGGGCGCCATTCACGCCCTAATTGGCCCGAATGGCGCCGGCAAAACAACCTGCTTTAATTTATTAACAAAATTTCTTGAGCCAAGCAGTGGCCAAATTTTGTTTAATGGCATTGATATTACCAATGAGGCGCCAGCCCAAATCGCTCGACGTGGGGTTATTCGCTCTTTTCAGATTTCTGCAGTTTTTCCACATTTGACCGTCTTGGAGAATGTTCGTGTTGCACTGCAACGAGGATTGGGCACCGAGTTTCACTTCTGGAAGTCTGGAGACTCCTTAAGCGTTCTCAATGAGCGAGCTTTGGAGCTTTTGCATGAAGTGGGGCTAGAAAGCTTCGCCAATGAAGACACGATGAATTTAGCCTATGGCAGGAAAAGGGCCCTGGAAATCGCCACCACATTGGCGATGGAGCCAGAGTTGATGCTCTTGGACGAGCCCACTCAAGGCATGGGACATGAAGATGTGGAGCGGGTTACGGAGCTAATTGATCGAGTTGCTAAGGGGCGCACCATTTTGATGGTTGAGCACAATATGAAGGTGGTTTCTTCTATCGCAGATCGTATTACGGTGTTGCAGCGTGGTTCAGTATTGGCCGAAGGATCTTATAACGAGGTTTCCAACAACCCATTAGTGGTTGAGGCTTATATGGGCAGTCATGGGGGAGACAACCTATGAGCACCATGGCGCTAGAGGTTAAAAATTTAGAGTCTTGGTATGGAGAGTCCCACATACTGCATGGGGTGAACTTTGCTGTTCGTGATGGCGAGGTTGTTACCTTGTTGGGCAGAAATGGCGCAGGACGTAGCACCATTCTGAAAACGATTTTAGGTTTAACTAGCAAAAGAACGGGCTCGATTGAGGTTTATGGGACCGAAACCATTGCAATGCCAACCTACAAAATTGCTCGTTTGGGCGTAGGTTTTTGTCCCGAAGAGCGCGGCATTTTTGCAAGCCTAAGCGCCGAAGAAAACTTATTGTTGTTACCAGAGATTGCTCCCGGCGGCATGGATTTGGATGAGATCTACGAGATGTTCCCAAATCTTTATGAAAGACGAAACAGCCCTGGGACTCGTTTATCAGGCGGAGAGCAGCAAATGTTGGCTATGGCCCGCATTCTGAGGACGGGTGCAAAGCTGTTGTTGTTGGATGAGATCACCGAAGGCTTGGCACCGGTGATTGTGCAAAAACTGGGAGAAGTGGTTACGAGTTTGCGCAACAAAGGGTTCACGATTGTCTTGGTAGAGCAAAACTTTCGTTTTGCTGCCCCACTAGCCGATCGGCATTATGTTGTTGAGCACGGAAACGTTGTTGAAGTGGTGCAGCAAAGTGAGTTAGCTGAAAAAGCAACGCTTTTAAATGAGTATCTTGGTGTTTAGTGGTTTTCTATAGGAGATAGGAATGAAGTTAAAGCAAATAACCGCAAGTCTGGTTGCCGCGACGATGTTCGCGTCAAACCCAGTGTTTGCACAAGCAGGAAAAGTAAGCAATGACACAATTAAAATTGGCGTGTTAACCGATTTATCTTCGACCTACTCTGATCTGGCTGGTCCGGGTGCAGTGATCGCTGCCAAGATGGCGGTTGCCGACTTTTCTAAAGATGGCACAGTGCTTGGCAAGAAGATTGAGATTTTAAGTGCCGATCATCAAAACAAGGCCGACATTGCCGCCAACAAAGCGCGTGAATGGTACGACAAAGATGGCGTCGACGTGATTGTTGAGTTGGTTTCTACCAACGTTGCTTTGGCTGTGATGGAAGTGGCCGAACAAAAGAACAAGATCACCTTAGTTTCTGGCGCAGCCTCACTGCCAATTACCAATGAAAAATGTACAGCGAATAACGTGCATTGGACTTACGACACTTATGCGCTTTCAAACGGCACTGGCAAGGCAGTTGTAAAGCAGGGTAAAAAGAATTGGTACTTCATTACCGCTGACTATGCTTTTGGCGCTGCATTAGAAAAAGATGCTACCAACGTTGTTACTGCAAACGGCGGTAAGGTATTGGGCACTAGCAAGCACCCATTCCCGAACAGCGACTTTTCTTCATACCTCTTGAAGGCTCAGGCTAGCGGTGCAGACGTTGTTGCTCTTGCAAATGCTGGTCAAGACACCATTAACAGTGTGAAGCAGGCCTCAGAGTTTGGCATTAACAAAAAGCAAACCGTTGTTCCACTATTGATGTTTATCTCAGATGTTCATTCTTTGGGTTTGAATGCTGCCCAAGGCATGTACCTCACAGAGGGCTTCTATTGGGACAAGGATGATAAGACCCGTGCATTTTCTAAACGCTTCATCCTGCAACACAAGCGCATGCCAACTATGGTTCAGGCGGGCGTTTACTCATCTGTTCTTGCTTACTTAAGCGCAGTCCAAAAAGCAGGCACCGATGATACCCAAGCAGTTATGAAGGCGTTGAAATCGACCAATATTGATGACGGCCTATTTAAGGGCAAGATTCGTGCTGATGGTAAGTTCGAACATGACATGTACTTGCTAGAGGTGAAAAAGCCGTCTGAATCAACTAGCCCATGGGATTATTACCATGTTCGTGCAGTGATTCCTGCTGCTGAAGCAACCCAACCACTTTCATTGTCACGATGCAAGCTGGTTACTAACAAGTAATTCATCCTTAGTAAGCATGTTTGAACTTCTCGGAATTACCCCTCAAGGGCTGGTAGCCCAGCTCTTGGTGGGGCTTATCAATGGCTCGTTTTATGCCATATTGAGTTTGGGATTGGCCATTATCTTTGGCCTTCTCAATATCATTAATTTTGCACATGGTGCTCAGTACACTATGGGTGCTTTTATTGCCTGGATTGGTCTGACTCAGATTAGTCAGTGGCTTGGCTTCCCAGAGCTCTCCATTAATTACTGGTTTGCATTAATTATTGTTCCATTGGTCTTGGCGGGATTCGGCCTAATTTTGGAGCGCACGATGTTGCGCCGCCTGTATCACCTCGACCATCTCTACGGACTGTTATTAACTTTTGGTTTGGCATTAATTATTGAAGGCATGTTCCGTCATTGGTATGGAATTTCTGGTGAGAGCTATCCAGCCCCAGAATTGCTTCAGGGCGCCATCCCCTTAGACTCCCTGGGCATCATCATTCCTAAATATCGTTTATGGGTTGTGGTTATTTCATTGGCTGTTTGTTTTTCAACTTGGTACGTTATCGAGAGAACCAAGTTGGGCGCCTACCTGCGCGCGGGCACAGAAAACCCAAAATTACTACAAGCTTTCGGCATCAATGTGCCTCTGATGATTTCTTTGGCTTACGCTTATGGCGTTGGTTTGGCAGGCTTTGCTGGTGTGTTGGCGGCGCCAATTTTTCAAGTAAACCCATTAATGGGGTCAAACCTCATTATTGTGGTTTTTGCTGTGGTGGTCATTGGCGGCATGGGTTCCATCATGGGCGCCATCTTGACTGGTTTGGGCCTGGGCCTGATTGAAGGCTTAACTAAAGTCTTTTACCCAGAAGCTTCTGGCGTTGTGATTTTTGTCATCATGGCAATTGTTTTGTTGATTCGTCCTGCTGGACTGTTCGGGCGGGAAAAATAACCATGAATCAAAAAACAAAAATGCTTTATGGCATCTTAGTATTGATCGCTCTACTGTTGCCATTCCAAGACTTCATCTATTTGGTTTTTGCAATGAAGGTCTTGTGCTTTGCACTTTTTGCTTGCGCCTTTAATTTGTTACTCGGGTTTACTGGCTTATTGTCTTTTGGTCATGCCGCATTCTTTGGTACCGCAGCCTATATCACCGCATACTTTTGTAAAGAGGCCGGCCTTTCGCCTGAGTTGGGTATTTTGTTGGGCGTTGTGGGCTCAGGCGTACTTGGCTTTTTGATTGGCTCTTTGGCAATTCGTAGGCAGGGAATTTACTTTGCGATGGTCACTTTGGCGCTATCTCAGATGGTGTATTTCTTGGCCGTTCAACTTCCGTACACTGGTGGTGAGGACGGAATTCAGGGTGTGCCTCGTGGAATGTTATTTGGTCTGATTGATCTCAAAAATGACGTCGCGATGTATTATTTTGTTTTGGCGGTTTTCTTGTTTGGCTTTGCATTGATCATGCGGACGGTGCACTCCCCTTTCGGCCAAGTTTTGAAGGCTATTCGCGAAAATGAACCGCGCGCTATTTCTTTGGGCTATGACGTCGATCGTTTCAAGCTCATGTCTTTTGTTATTTCAGCCGCATTATCAGGCTTGGCAGGGTCTATGAAATCCTTGGTATTCCAGTTGGCAACCTTAACGGATGTTCATTGGCATATGTCTGGCGAAGTGGTGTTGATGACATTGCTTGGAGGCATGGGGACTATTTTGGGCCCAGTTGTTGGTGCAGGCATCGTTGTTGGTCTGCAAAACTATCTTGCTAATATTGGCTCATGGAGCACGATTGCAACAGGCTTCATTTTTGTAATTTGCGTTTTAGCGTTTCGTCGTGGTGTCGTTGGCGAAATTGTTGCGCACTACAAAAACAAAAACTGAGTTTTTGTTTTTCCTTTTATTATTTGGTTTTAGTACGGCGTCAATTTTTTAATTGCGCCGTGCTCATTTAAATAAAAGAGACGCTCATCGAATTTTCAATTTACATCTGGCCATTGCTTTTAGCGATGGCTTTTTTTGCGGGGCTGGTTGATGCGGTTGCGGGCGGCGGCGGCTTAATCCAGGTGCCGGCGCTCTTTGCGGCCTATCCCGATGCGCCCCCTGCAACTTTGCTATCTACCAATAAGGTTTCTGCCGTTGGCGGAACCTTAAATGCTGCGCGCAGATATTTGCGTCACGTTTCTTTGCCGTGGGCTGTTGTGGGGCCGGCAATAGTTGCAGGTTTTATTGGTTCTTTGTTAGGCGCGAACGCTGTGAGCAATTTTCCTGCTGAGCCTTTGCGCAAAGCGTTGCCATTCGTTTTGTTATTTCTATTGTTGTATACCTGGTTCCAGCCTTCGCTTGGCGATGCTCATGCGCCAAAAGCAGTTGGTCGCTTTCAACAATTCAAGGGGATTGTTCTTGGTTTGACCATTGGTTTTTATGACGGCTTCTTTGGCCCTGGCACCGGCAGCTTTTTATTGTTTGGCTTCGTACGTTTTTTTGGCTTTGATTTTTTGCATGCCTCTGCTGCAACGAAGCTTGTGAATGTCGCCACCAATTTGGCCGCGATCTTAATGTTGGCAAGCCTCGGTCAAATTAATTGGCCTCTTGGTTTTGCCATGATGGTTGCCAATATTGCAGGCAGCCAATTTGGAAGTCGTCTAGCAATTCAGCATGGCAGCTCATTTGTAAGAAAGGCATTCTTGGTTATTGTGACGGCATTAATTCTGAAGTCTGCTTGGAACGCATATTTCATTAATTAAATCAATCACTTAGAATTCGACCCGGATCTTCTATCAAATTTTGTGCTGTTTTGTTTCACGTGAAACAAACAAAATGCTATGATCATCGCCCTATCTGAGGCAAATCATGCGTTATTCCAAAAGTTTCGATGTCATTGTTGTTGGCGGCGGTCACGCTGGGACTGAGGCCGCCCTTGCATCGGCGCGCATGGGTTGCGACACCCTATTAATTACTCATAGCATTGAAACTTTGGGGGCTATGAGTTGCAACCCCTCTATCGGCGGAATTGGTAAGGGCCACTTGGTTAAAGAAATTGACGCCATGGGCGGCGCTATGGCGGCCGCGACTGATGAGGCAGGAATCCAGTTCCGGATTCTGAATTCCAGCAAAGGGCCTGCGGTGCGAGCGACTCGTGCCCAAGGCGACAGGGTTTTATACAAAGCCGCCATTAGGCGTCGTTTAGAAAATCAACCCAACTTAAGCCTATTTCAGGCTGCGGTGGACGATCTTTTGGTCAAGGGTGATGAGGTTCAGGGCGTAGTGACCCAAATGGGTTTGGAGTTTATGGCCAAAAAGGTAGTTCTGACTGCGGGAACTTTTTTGGATGGCAAGATTCATGTTGGTTTGAATAACCATGCGGGTGGCCGTGCAGGCGATCCCGCGGCTGTATCCCTGTCTGCCCGTTTAAAAGAACTAAAGCTTCCTCAAGGAAGGCTAAAGACAGGTACCCCACCCAGGATCGATGGTAGAACCATTGATTTTTCTGTCATGCTGGAACAGCCGGGGGACTTGGACCCAGTGCCAGTATTTTCTTATCTGGGTCGACCAGAGCAGCACCCCAAACAAGTTCCTTGCTGGATTTCTCATACAAATGAGAAGACGCACGACATAATTCGTGGCGGTTTGGACCGCTCCCCAATGTATACGGGCGTGATTGAGGGTGTTGGTCCGCGCTATTGCCCTTCTATCGAGGACAAAATTCACCGTTTTGCCTCCAGAAACAGCCATCAGATCTTTTTAGAACCCGAAGGTTTAACAACGAATGAGTTTTACCCCAACGGGATTTCAACCAGCCTGCCCTTTGATATTCAATGGGATCTGGTGCGTAGTATCCGCGGCTTAGAGTCTGCAGTGATTGTTCGCCCAGGATATGCAATTGAATATGACTTCTTTGACCCTCGCCAATTGCGTCATAGCCTTGAGACCAGGGTTATTGCAGGTTTGTATTTCGCAGGCCAGATTAATGGCACAACGGGCTATGAAGAGGCCGCTGCCCAAGGCATGCTGGCAGGCATTAATGCTGGATTGGCCGCTCAGGGTAAGGGGCCTTGGTTGCCCAAACGCAGCGAATCCTACATAGGGGTGCTGGTAGACGATTTAATCACTCGAGGCGTCCAGGAGCCCTACCGCATGTTTACAAGTCGTGCCGAGTACCGGCTGAGCTTGCGTGAGGATAATGCTGATATGCGCCTCACTGGTATTGGGCGAGAGCTTGGGTTGGTTAATGACTATCGTTGGGAGGTATTTTGCAGAAAGCAAGAGGCTGTTTCACGTGAAACATCTCGTTTGCAAGATATCTGGGTGGGGCCAAAACATGAGGCTGCGCCCCTGGTTGCCCAGTTACTTGGCCAAGACTTATCTCACGAATGTAATTTAACCGAGCTTTTGAGGCGCCCTGGCATTACTTATGAGGCAATTACCGCTTTGGGTAACGGCCTTTGGTCCCCTGGCGTCCTGGATGAGGACCTCGGTTTGGCGGCACAAATTAGTGATCAAGTTGAAATTTCAGTTAAATACCAAGGCTATATTGATCGTCAGGCAGTAGAAATCGCCCGCCAAGAACATAATGAGTCATTCCCTCTTCCTGAGACCCTAGATTATTCTCAGGTGCTTGGTCTATCTAAAGAGGTTCAGCAAAAACTCAATCTGCACAAGCCTTCAACCTTGGGCCAGGCAGGCAGAATTTCTGGGGTAACGCCAGCGGCGCTCTCTTTGCTTTTAGTACACCTTAAAAAGGGTTTGGGTCGCACCCAAGAGACAGCATGACCGAGGACTTGCTCGCGCTGGGCATTGAAGAATTAGGCCTTAATTTAAGTGATGCCAATATTGCGGACTTAGAGCTTTTCTTGCAAGAAATGGGCCGCTGGAATCAGGTTCACAACCTCACCGCTATTGAAAACGAGCAAGACTCTATTCGACTGCATCTCATTGATTCCATTGTAGTTTTGCCTATTTTAAGACAGTTTCTGAAAACTTCTAACCCTAAAATTGCTGACCTTGGCTCGGGTGGCGGTTTGCCCGCTATTCCTATTGCGATTGTTCAGCCAGAATGGCGCTTGTCCTTGATTGAAGCGATTCGAAAAAAGACTGCATTTTTGCAGCATGTGCGCGGCAAATTAAAGCTCAGCAACATAGAGGTCTTAAGTGAGCGAGTTGAGAATGTTGCAATGCAGCAACCAGGGCAATTTGACGCGGTAATTTCCCGGGCATTTACAAACTTAGCCCGTTATTTGGAGCTCTCGCTCCCACTTCTAAAGCCAGATGGCTTGGTATTTGCGATGAAGGCCAAGCGGGCAGACGAAGAAATGGCCGATGTTTGTAAAGAAGATTGGCGCTTGCTCGCCGATGAGACCCTATCCATACCGAACCTCTCAGTAGAGCGGCGCCTTTTAGTGCTGACCCCCGTGAGAAAATCGATCCCTTCCCTTTAAGTAAAACCCAAAGTACCCATGGCAAAAATTTTCTGCATTGCAAATCAAAAAGGTGGCGTTGGCAAGACCACTACGGCTGTAAATCTAGCGGCAGGATTGTCCGGCCTGAAGCAACGCGTCTTGTTGGTGGATTTGGATCCACAGGGTAATGCCACAATGGGCTCCGGCGTAGAAAAAGCGGACTTAAATAACAGCGTTTATCAGGTTCTGATTGGTTTAGCAGCAGTCAAAGATTGTGCGCAGCGTTGTGAAAGTTCTGCTTACGATGTTTTACCGGCAAATCGTGATTTAGCGGGAGCAGAAATTGAATTAGTTGACATTGATGCACGCGAATCTCGTTTGAAAGACGCACTTGGACAAATTGCGAATGATTACGACTTTATTTTGATTGATTGTCCACCAGCATTGTCACTATTAACGCTCAATGGATTATGTGCGGCGAATGGTGTCATCGTGCCAATGCAGTGCGAATACTTCGCGCTAGAAGGTTTATCTGATTTAGTAAACACGATCAAACAAGTACACGCAAATTTAAATCCAGATCTTGTCATTATTGGTTTATTGCGCGTGATGTTTGATGCGCGCATGACCTTGCAGCAACAGGTATCAGAGCAGTTACTTGAGCACTTTGGCGACAAGGTATTTAAGACGATTATTCCGCGTAACGTTAGGCTTGCCGAAGCCCCATCTTATGGCCTTCCAGGCGTTGCTTTTGACAAGACATCGCGCGGAGCAAAGGCCTATTTAGAGTTTGGTGCCGAGATGGTTGAGCGCATTAAACACATGTAATTTTTAAGAAGATAAACATCATGGTTGCAATTAAGAAAAAAGGTTTGGGCAGAGGTTTAGAGGCCTTGTTGGGCGAGAAAACGCCGCAAGTAAATTCGTCTGCAGAAATAAATCGTTTGCCACTAACCGCATTGCAGGCTGGCAAATATCAGCCGCGTCAAAAAATGGAAGCAGGCGCATTACAAGAGTTGGCAGAGAGCATCCGTGAGCAAGGTGTAATGCAACCACTATTGGTGCGCTTAGTGAGCCCAGGCAAATATGAAATCATTGCTGGTGAACGACGTTTCCGCGCAGCAACGATGGCTGGCTTGAAAGAGGTTCCAGTCTTGGTTTCTGGGGCGGATGATCAAGCTGCAGCAGCAATGGCCTTGGTCGAGAACATGCAGCGCGAAGACTTGAACCCGCTGGAAGAGTCTCAGGGTTTAGCGCGACTCATTGAGGAATTTGGCTTTACCCATGAACAGGCTGCAAAAGCGGTTGGTAAGTCTCGCAGCGCCATTAGCAACCTTTTACGCTTGGCTCAACTGGCAAAGCCTGTACAAGCGATGCTCTTGGCAGGGGATATTGATATGGGCCATGCCCGCGCCCTTTTGCCCCTTCCTGGCGCTAGCCAGGTTGCTTTAGCGCAGAAAATTGCCGCTCAAGGCCTTTCTGTTAGGGAGGCAGAGAGAATGTCTACGGCGCTTGCAAGCGCCGGTGGTCAGATTGGAGACAAAAAGGCTAAAAGTAAGCCGGGCGAATTAGCACCAAGTCGGGACCCTGATATGCGCCGCTTGACCCAAGAAATCGCTGATCTCATTGGATTGAGCGCTGAATTTAAGTTCAAAGGCAAAGGTGGAGAGCTCAGAATTAGCTTTAGCCAATTCGATGAGCTTGATTCCTTATTAAAAAAGTTGGGTATTTCTGCTGATTAGGCATAACAACGGTTGATTTCGCGAGATAAATTTCTGGATAAGCCCAAACAATTTGTTGCTCATGAGTGGGATGAGCTAGAGCAGGATTCATATAAAACCCTTACAAAACAGGAGATGGACGCATTGCGTGCATCAAAGCCGCGCAACTTCGCAACCATAAACTCGTGGTGGGTAGTGCTTGGACAGGTGGCGGTAACCGTATTAATTGCTTGCTTGTGTTTTATTTTTTCTGACCGAGCTGACAGAACCGTTTATACTTATTCGGCTTTAGTGGGCGGTTTGATTGGATTTTTGCCTTCCGCGCTGTTTTTGATGCGAATAGAGGCGGCAAGAAAGAGTAGTAAATCAAATGCTGGCGGCTTTTTAGCAGCAATAGTTTCTGGCGAATTTATCAAAATCCTAGCAACTTTTGGCTTGTTCATTGGCTTTGCGCTAAAGCAGCCTGATTTAAAATGGATCCCGTTGCTTGTTGCCTATTTAGCTACGCTTAAGTGTTATCTCTTGGCGTGGTTCTGGAAGTAACAAGAAGCAAATAAACAAGGACAAGTAATAGATGTCTAGCGAAGTTAACGCAGCAGCAGAAGTAGCCCATCACGCGGCTACTGAACCGCTTACCCCCACCGCTTATATTGCAGAGCATTTGCAAAACCTCAACAACATTGGGGCAGCACAATCATCAATTATTGATTTCAGTGTTATTAATTTAGATACGATGTTCTGGACCACCCTCATGGGCTTGGTTGCAGTTTTCTTATTAGTCATTGCTGCTCGCAGAGCGTCTCCAGGCGTACCAGGCCGTTTTCAATGTTTAGTTGAGATGCTGGTTGAAATGGTTGAGACTCAATCAAAAGGAATCGTACATGGCGATAGATCCTATATCGCTCCGCTAGCACTATTTGTTTTCTGCTGGATCATTCTTTTGAATACGCTGGATTTGGTTCCGGTTGATTGGATCGTAGGCGTGAACCACTTCATTGGTAGTTTTGGTATTCATGTGCCTCACCATAAGATTGTTCCAACTACAGATTTGAACGCCACCTTAGGCCTATCCTTCTCTGTCCTGCTTTTGGTTTTCTTTTACAGCTTTAAGGTTAAAGGTGTTGGTGGCTTTATGCATGAGCTGATCTCTGCCCCATTTGGCGCCAAGTGGTATCTCATGCCTTTCAATCTGGTTTTAAACATCATCGAATATGTTGCTAAGGGCGTTTCTTTGGGAATGCGACTTTTTGGAAACATGTATGCGGGCGAATTGATCTTTTTATTGATTGCCCTCTTAGGAAGTATTTGGACCTTTAATTTGGATCTATCGATGTTAGGCTTTGTTGGCAACGTGCTTGCTGGCTCAGCTTGGGCGATCTTCCATATCCTGGTCATTTTGTTACAAGCTTTTATTTTCATGATGTTGACTTTGGTCTACATTGGCCAGGCTCATAGCCATCATTAACCCTTTTATTTTTAACCTCACCTTCAATACTTAGGAGTAAACATGCAAGCATTCTTAGCCAACATTCAAGGACTAACCGCTATCGGTATCGGCCTTATCATCGGCCTCGGCGCTTTAGGAGCCTGTTTGGGCATTGGCCTTATGGGTGGTAAGTTCATTGAGGGCGCTGCTCGTCAACCTGAACTCATCAACGAATTGCAAACCAAAATGTTCCTTTTGGCTGGTTTGATTGACGCTGCGTTCTTGATCGGCGTTGGTGTTGCAATGTTGTTTGCGTTTGCAAACCCACTGCTAGCAGTTATTAAGTAATTGTTTTGGCGCGGATGACCACAAGGTCATCCAAACGTTCTCAACAATACTGAAAGGAATATCGTGAATCTGAACGCGACCCTATTCGCGCAAATGATCGTCTTTTTTGTCTTATGGTGGGTTGTTGCACGCTTTGTGTGGCCACCACTAGTTAAGGCACTGGACGAGCGTTCAACCAAAATTGCTGATGGTTTGGCTGCGGCCGAGCGCGGAAAAGAAGAGTTAGCACTCGCAAATAATGCTGCTGAGCAAGAGCTTTCAAAAGCACGTCAAGAAGGTGTTCAGCGCGTTGCTGAAGCTGAAAAGCGCGCCCAAATGTCTGCCGATGAAATTCGTGCAAATGCACAAGCTGAAGCCGCACGAATTATTTCTCAAGCCAAAGAAGACGCTGACCAACAAGTGACTCGCGCCCGTGAAGTATTGCGTGCTGAAGTCGCAGTTTTAGCAGTTAAAGGCGCGGAGCAAATTTTGCGTCGCGAAGTTGATGCAAAAGCACACAGCGCGTTACTTGATCAATTAAAGGCAGAGCTTTGATATGGCTGAGTTAGCCACGATTGCACGCCCTTACGCTGAAGCGCTTTTTCAAAGCGCCCAGCCTAATGAGTTTGCTAAAACTTTAGAGCAATTAAATGAATTGGCACAACTGGCTGTGCTGCCAGAAATTGCTGGCTTGTCAAATAATCCAAAGGTATCTGCGGATGACCTAACCAAACTTTTATCTGGAATGGTTAAGACAAAGCTAGATGGCAAGATTGCGAGCTTTTTAAGCCTCGTGAATCAAAATCATCGTTTGGCAGCTATTCCTGAAATTGCCCATCAGTTTGAAGCAATGAAGAATAAGAGTGAAGGTGCAGCAGAAGTAATGATTACCAGTGCATTTCCTTTAGAGGGTTCTGCACTAAATGATTTGTTGTCAAGTTTGAAGAAGCGCTTTGGGGGTAAAGAATTGCGCCCAACTATTCAAGTTGATCCAGCGTTGATTGGCGGTGTTCGCATTCAAGTTGGTGATGAAGTCATGGATAGTTCTGTGAAGGCACAGTTAGCTCAAATGCAAGCAAGTCTTGGCGCATAAGTTATCCCTATTAAGAACATACGAAATAAGACCCAGGAGTAAGTAATGCAACTCAATCCTTCCGAGATCAGCGAGCTGATCAAAAGCCGAATTAGCGAATTGGGCGTTGACGCTCAATCCCGCAATGAGGGCACTGTAATTTCAGTGACCGACGGTATTTGCCGTGTACATGGCTTATCTGGTGTGATGCAGGGCGAGATGTTGGAGTTCCCTAACAACACTATCGGCCTCGCTTTGAATCTTGAGCGTGATTCTGTTGGTGCTGTGGTGTTGGGTGAGTACACCCACATCAAAGAAGGCGACCCGGTGAAATGTACAGGCCGCATTTTGGAAGTTCCAGTTGGCCCAGAACTTCTTGGTCGCGTTGTTAACGCGCTTGGTCAGCCAATTGATGGCAAAGGCCCAATCAACACCAAGTTAACTGACTTTATTGAAAAAGTTGCTCCTGGCGTTATCGCACGTCAATCTGTTAGCCAGCCAGTTCAAACTGGTTTGAAGGCGATTGATGCGATGGTTCCAATTGGTCGTGGTCAGCGTGAGTTGATCATTGGCGACCGCCAGACTGGTAAGACAGCTGTTGCGGTTGACGCGATCATTAACCAAAAAGGTAAAGGCGTTTATTGCGTTTACGTTGCGATCGGTCAAAAAGCTTCCACTATTGCTAACGTTGTTCGCAAGCTCACCGAATTGGGCGCGATGGAGTACACCGTTGTTGTTGCAGCCAGTGCCTCTGAGTCTGCAGCGATGCAGTACCTCTCTGCATACGCAGGTTGCACTATGGGTGAATACTTCCGCGATCGCGGCGAAGATGCTTTGATTGTTTACGATGACTTGACCAAGCAAGCGGTTGCTTATCGTCAAATTTCCTTGTTGCTCCGCCGCCCACCAGGCCGCGAAGCTTATCCTGGCGACGTGTTCTACCTCCACTCACGCTTGCTCGAGCGCGCTGCTCGTGTAAATGCTGAGTATGTTGAGAAGTTCACCAACGGCGCAGTAAAAGGTAAAACCGGTTCATTGACTGCATTGCCAATCATTGAAACTCAAGCTGGTGACGTTTCTGCATTCGTTCCAACCAACGTTATTTCGATTACCGATGGTCAGATCTTCTTGGAAACCGACTTGTTCAACGCTGGTATTCGTCCTGCGATTAACGCTGGTATTTCTGTTTCCCGCGTTGGTGGTGCTGCACAAACTAAGGTGATTAAGAAATTATCTGGCGGTATCCGTACCGACTTAGCGCAATATCGTGAATTGGCAGCGTTTGCTCAGTTCGCATCTGATCTTGACGAAGCAACCCGTAAGCAGCTCGAGCGTGGTCGTCGCGTTACTGAATTGTGTAAGCAAGCTCAATACAAGCCACTCCAGGTTTGGGAAATGGCAGCCTCACTTTATGCAGTTAACAACGGCTTCTTCGATGACCTCGAAGTGAAGAACGTATTGGCATTCGAAAAAGGCTTACAAGATCATTTGAAATCTAAATACGCTGACTTAGTTGGTCGTATCGAAGAAACCAAAGATCTGAGCAAAGACGACGAAGCTGCTTTGCGTGCCGCTATTGAGGATTACAAGCGTTCTGCCTCTTTCTAAGAGGGCTCGCATAAATCATGGCAAGCACAAAAGAGATACGATCTAAGATCAAGAGCGTGCAAAACACGCGCAAGATCACGAAGGCAATGGAAATGGTTGCCGCATCCAAGATGCGTCGCGCCCAGGAGCGCATGCGTAATGCGCGCCCATATGCTGAAAAAATTCGTGAGATCGTTGCTAACCTTTCAAAAGCTAATCCTGAGTTCCGCCCTGCTTATATGGCAACTCGTGAAGTGAAGAAGGTCGGCACGATTTTGGTTACTACAGACAAAGGCTTGTGCGGCGGTTTAAACACCAACGTCTTGCGTTTGATTGCGAACCAAGTGCGCGATTTGCAAGGAAACAATATTGAGATTGCGTACACCGCAATCGGTTCAAAAGGCCTACAATTTTTGAACCGCTCAAAAGCAAAACTGATTTCTCAAACAATTCAAATCGGCGATACCCCCCATTTGGATGTTTTGATTGGCGCAATTACTGCCCAATTAGAAGCGTTTGAGCGCGGCGAGATTGATGCTGTTTATTTGGCATATACCCGCTTTGTAAATGCAATGAAACAAGAGCCTGTTTTAGAGAAGCTTTTGCCTTTGGAGGCAGCCGACCTGACTCCAGAAGATAAGGCAGGCCCATCTTGGGATTACATTTACGAACCTGATGCTGAGTCCATTCTGAATGGCTTATTAAAGCGTTATGTTGAAGCAATGATTTATCAAGCGGTTGCCGAAAACATGGCTTCTGAGCAGTCTGCACGCATGGTCTCAATGAAGGCCGCTTCAGATAATGCGAAGAACGTCATTGGTGAATTGCAATTGGATTACAACAAGACTCGACAAGCTGCTATTACCAAAGAGTTGTCAGAAATTGTTGGCGGAGCGGCTGCGGTTTAAGCGGTCAGCGTTTAGGAATACGACAGAATTCAGGAATTAAAAGCGGAGAAATGCGATGAGTAACGGAAATATCGTGCAATGTATCGGTCCAGTGGTGGACATTCAGTTCCCACGTGACAAAATGCCAAACATTTATGATGCGTTGACATTAGTTGATAGCGGCGAAAAATCATTTGCTGAAAAAGGCTTGACCTTTGAAGTTCAGCAACAAATCGGTGACGGCGTAGTTCGCGCGATTGCCATGGGTGCGAGCGATGGCTTGCGTCGTGGCATGGAAGTGAAATCTACAGGTAAGCCAATTTCTGTGCCAGTTGGCCCAGCAACATTAGGCCGCATCATGGACGTTTTAGGGCGCCCAATTGATGACGCAGGTCCGATTGCTACTGAAGAGCGTCGCGCTATTCACCAGCCAGCGCCTAAGTTTGATGAGCTCTCGCCTTCTGTTGACTTGCTCGAAACCGGTATTAAGGTTATTGACTTAGTTTGCCCGTTCGCTAAAGGCGGTAAGGTTGGCTTGTTCGGTGGTGCCGGTGTTGGTAAGACCGTGAACATGATGGAATTGATTAACAACATCGCTAAGCAACACTCAGGTTTGTCAGTGTTCGCCGGTGTTGGTGAGCGTACTCGTGAAGGTAATGACTTCTACCACGAGATGAAAGAATCTAACGTTATCGACAAAGTGGCGATGGTGTTTGGTCAGATGAACGAGCCTCCTGGCAACCGTTTGCGCGTTGCGTTGACTGGTTTGACTATGGCTGAAGCGTTCCGTGACGAAGGCCGTGACATTTTGTTCTTCGTTGATAACATCTACCGTTACACACTGGCTGGTACTGAAGTTTCTGCGTTGCTAGGTCGTATGCCTTCTGCTGTGGGTTACCAACCTACATTGGCTGAAGAGATGGGTAAATTGCAAGAGCGCATTACCTCTACTAAGACTGGTTCCGTTACTTCTATCCAGGCCGTTTACGTTCCTGCGGATGACTTAACCGATCCGTCACCAGCGACAACCTTCTTGCACTTAGACTCCACAGTTGTGTTGTCACGTGATATTGCAGCATTGGGTATTTACCCAGCGGTTGATCCATTGGACTCCACCAGCCGTCAGCTCGACCCACAAGTGGTTGGTCAAGAGCACTATGAAGTTGCTCGTGACGTACAGATGACTTTGCAGCGCTACAAAGAATTGCGCGACATTATTGCGATTTTGGGTATGGACGAGTTGTCACCAGAAGACAAATTGGCTGTATCACGTGCTCGTAAGATTCAGCGTTTCTTGTCCCAGCCTTTCCACGTTGCTGAAGTGTTTACTGGTTCACCAGGCAAATACGTGCCATTGAAAGAAACCATCCGTGGTTTCAAAATGATCTGCAGCGGCGAATTGGATCACTTGCCTGAGCAAGCGTTTTACATGGTGGGTTCAATTGATGAAGCCATCGAGAAAGCCAAGAAGCTTTAATCGATTTCATCTAGGGAAATTATGTCAAACATACATGTCGACGTAGTTAGTGCCGAGCGCTCTATTTTCAGTGGAGAGGCTAAGTTTGTAGCCCTTCCTGGTGAGGGTGGCGAGCTTGGCATCTTGCATGGTCACACCCCACTGATTACCCGTATTCGTCCTGGCTCTGTTCGCATTGAAAAGGCGGATGGCGATGAAGAATTCGTGTTTGTTGCTGGCGGTTATTTAGAAGTTCAGCCTGATCGCGTTACCGTATTAGCAGATACCGCTATTCGCGGACACGATCTTGATGAAGCAAAAGCATTAGAAGCCAAGAAGCGTGCAGAAGAAGCAATGCAAAACCGCGGCACTGATTTTGATTTGGCATTGGCCCAGTCCGAGTTTGCCATGGCAGCCGCTCAGCTTGCTGCTATCGCTCGTTTCCGCCGTAAAAAGTAAAAGTCGGTCATTCCCTTGTTATTAAATGATCGGTTTTTGAAGGCCTGCCTGGGCGAAGCGGTTGACCAAACACCGCTTTGGCTCATGCGACAAGCTGGCCGCTATCTTCCCGAATACAATGCGACCCGTGCTAAAGCTGGAAGCTTTCTCGGGCTTGCAAAAAATCCTGCATACGCCACTGAGGTAACACTTCAACCTTTGGATCGCTATCCATTGGATGCGGCTATTTTGTTCTCCGATATTTTGACCATTCCTGATGCAATGGGATTGGGCTTGAAATTTACGACTGGCGAAGGCCCGAGCTTTGATCACCCCCTTCGCACTGAAGAAGCGGTTAAAAAATTACGTGTCGCAGACATGGGTGAACTGAAATATGTATTTGATGCCGTTTCAGAGATTCGTAAGGCGCTGATACAGGATGGCAAGCAACGTGTTCCATTGATTGGCTTCTCTGGAAGCCCATGGACATTAGCTTGCTACATGATTGATGGTTCTGGTTCTGATGATTTCCGCCATGCTAAAACCATGATGTTCAGCCGTCCTGATTTGTTGAAGCACATCTTAGATATCAACGCTCAATCGGTTGCTGCGTATCTTACTGAGCAAGCAAAAGCCGGCGCACAAGCGCTGATGATTTTTGATACTTGGGGCGGAATGTTGCCAGACGGTTGGTATCAAGAGATGTCTTTGGCCTCTATGCAAAAAGTGATTGCGATGTTGCCAAGAGAGCATGAAGGTAGAAAAATTCCAGTGATTATGTTTACCAAGGGCGGCGCCATTTGGTTAAACGATATGGCGCAAGTTGGCGCGGATGTGATTGCAATGGATTGGACTATGTCGCTCAGTCGCGCACGCAAACAATTGCTTGCATTGAACAAGCCGCTAGCATTACAGGGTAATTTAGACCCGCTTGTGCTGTTCTCAGAACCCGCAGACATTGCAAAACAAGCAACCATACTGTTAGATGATCTCGCGAGTGCTCCCGCTCTAAAACCAGGCTTGCATCCTTTAGATGGGCACGTCTTTAATCTGGGGCATGGAATTTCTCAATTTACGCCACCAGAAAGCGTTACAGTTTTGGCTGAAACGGTCATCAAGCACTCCAGGGCTCTAAGATCAAAGCAATAATCCTGAGTGATTGCTAACTTGCAGCTAAGATTTTTGGCAAAAGTTATGCACAGTTTTGGTTACAAATCAAAATTCAGGGGGATTCCGATTAAAGATGAATTTTTACTTTCGGAAGATGATGTAAATAACTGATTTATATAGTTATTTAATAATAATGCTCAAAAACAGAGCCGCTAGAGTTTGCTGGTAAATTAGCTTATAAATCACAGTTCTTGGATGATATCCACAGACTTATCCACAAGCAAAAAAGAAAAAACGAAGTAAATCATGTCTTCACCCATCGTGGTCCAAGTTGTTGTTGATAAGCCTTTGGCCCAGGGTTTTGATTATTTATGGGACAAGAGCGCATTGGGGTTAGATCCCGAGGTGGGCCATATTGTTGAGGTTCCATTTGGGCCCGCAACATTGGTAGGCATGGTCATAAAAGTTAGCGCTCACTCTGATTTTGATATTGAGAAGTTAAAGCCCGTTACCCAGTTGGCACCACTACCGCCAATGGACCCTGCCGCTTTGAGGCTAATGAATTTTGCAAGCCAATACTACATCCATGGACTTGGAGAAACCATCATCCCTACGATTCCACAGATGTGGAAAAAGTCCTCGGACTGGGAAAAAATATTAGCAAAGATAAATCCAGCAGAGGCGAAAAAAACCAAGAAGAAAAAAGTTGAAGAGCCCGTGCGTTCTGAAGGCTACATCGGCGAATCACAACTCAATGAAGCACAAGAAGAGGCCTTAAAACAGCTTCGCGCAAGTAGCACCCAAAAGGAATTTAAAGCAAGTCTTTTGCAGGGACAAACGGGTAGTGGCAAAACCGCAGTATTTTTAAATTGGCTTAAAACAGTTCTTGGTGATGAAAATTCTCAGGCGCTTATTTTGGTGCCAGAGATTAACCTCACTCCGCAATTAGAGCGAAGGGTGCGCGCTTATTTCCCAGATAAAAAAATGGTGGTGCTACACAGTGGCATCAGCGAAAAGAAACGCGGCATCGCTTGGTATGAGGCTGTCACCGGAAAGGCGCAAATCATTTTAGGGACGCGATTGGCTGCATTGACGCCCCTGCCAAACCTACGCGCAATTGTGGTGGATGAAGAGCATGACCCTTCTTATAAACAACAGGATGGTATTCGTTATTCCGCTAGAGATCTAGCAGTGTGGCGTGCACATGATTTAAAAATTCCGATACTACTATCTTCAGCAACGCCCTCTCTAGAGACTTGGATGGCAGCCAAATCAGGGCGCTATCAATATCTGCGTTTAGATCAGCGTGCACAAGGGGCAGGCTTACCAAGAGTGCATTTGATCAATACGCGAGACCCTCAAAATCAATTTAGCCCAGGAGATCTAGATAAGCCCGCAACAAAAATTTCATTGAGCAAGCCATTGGTTGGCGCCATTAATAGAAGTCTTCAAGAAAAAAAGCAAAGCCTAGTTTTAATTAATCGAAGGGGCTATGCACCAGTCTTAAGTTGCGGCGCATGTTCATGGCTATCAAAGTGTCAGCAATGTAGCTCGTACATGGTGATGCATAAAGCAGGCGCTTTAGGCCGTAAGCCAGTCTTAAGTTGTCACCATTGTGGTTTAGTGAAACCTATTCCAAGTCATTGCCCAGATTGTGGCAATGCTGATTTGAAAACCCTTGGACAGGGCACACAAAAGCTTGAAGATTCCATTGAAGAGGTTTGGCCAGGAGCACGCGTTTTACGGGTTGACACTGACTCTAGCCGCAAGAGCAAGGGTGCTGAGGAGCTGTTTCAAGAAATTCATGATGGGAATGTAGATATTGTGGTTGGCACCCAAATGATTGCCAAAGGACACGACTACCAAAATATTGGTTTGGTTGCGGTTTTAGATGCCGATAGTCGCTTGTTCTCCCAAGATTTTCGGGCGGCAGAGAGATTGTTTGCCCAACTTGTTCAGGTTGCAGGCCGAGCTGGGCGCGCCAGTAAGGATGGTGAGGAGAGCGGCGACATTTATATCGAAACACAATTCCCAGAGGCAGCAGTATTTCAATATTTATTACGACATGATGTGGATGGATTTTTATCCCACATTGCTAGCGAACGAGACGAGGCAAAATTGCCGCCCTTCTCTTATCAAGGCTTGGTGCACGCAGAGGCTAAAAGCTTAGACAAAGCGATTGGGTTTTTAAGCTCTCTGAAGGGGCGTTTGAGGGGTCAGGGCTTGATTACACAAGGCTTACGAGTCTATGATCCTGTTCCCAAGAGTATGTTGCGGGTAGCCGGAATTGAGCGGGCTCAGCTCGTAGTGGAGTCCGATGATCGCAGGCAACTACAGGATGCTTTAGAGGCTATCGATCGCGAGTTACGCGATAGCTCACAGGGCCGCATTAGCAAGGTTGATCGAATTCGTTGGTTGATTGAGCGCGATCCAATCTCAATCTAGCGCTTAGGCTCCTGGGCCAGACCTATATTTTTCTAGACTCAAGAGCTGATTTAAATCATTAGCAAGGCTGTCATTAGAGCTAGGCTTGATTTTGAAAAGCCAAACAGCATACGGATTTTCATTAACTAATTCTGGTGATGCCTCGACTGCTGGATTAAGCTCAACAATTTCACCGCTTACTGGCGCATGAATGTCACTGGCTGCTTTTACAGATTCAATGACGGCAATGGCTTCACCTTGTTTGACCTGTTGGCCAATCTTAGGCGCCTGAAAGAACATCACATCACCCAAAGCCTCTTGAGCATGGTTACTAATACCAACCCACACTAGACCATCACTTTCAATATCGGCCCATTCATGAGTTTCAGCAAATTTAAATGTATCTTGGGTATTCATGTTTTATCCTTTGAGAATATTTTATGCGTAGTCACATAAACTAGCTTTCATCCAATCATTTATTTATGCCAATCAAATTAGGAATCGTTCCTGTTACGCCATTTGAGCAAAACTGCTCTATTCTGGTTTGCCAAGAGACCGGGGATGCTGCGGTAGTTGATCCTGGGGGCGATATTGACAAGATCCTAGATGGTGTAAGCCAAATGGGGGGTAATGTAAAAAAGATTTTGTTAACCCATGGCCACCTAGATCATTGTGCTGCCGCTAAAGATTTGGCTGATCAGTTAGGTGTACCGATTGAAGGCCCTCAAGAGGACGAGCGTTTTTGGCTTGAGCAATTGCCCGAGCAAACGGTGCGTTTTGGTTTTGGCCATGCAAAAGTATTTGAACCTAACCGTTGGCTTACTGATGGTGATCATGTTCAAGTCGGTAATGTGGATCTTGAAGTATTTCATTGTCCTGGACATACGCCGGGACACGTTATCTTTTTTGATAAAGAAGACCGCCTGGCAATTGTGGGTGATGTTTTATTTGCTGGTTCGATTGGTAGAACAGATTTTCCACGTGGCAATCATGCCGACTTGATTAACGCGATCAAAACAAAACTTTGGCCGCTTGGCGATGATGTGCAGTTTGTTCCGGGACATGGTCCAATGTCTACGTTCGGAAACGAACGTAAAACCAATCCCTATGTAGGGGATGGCGCTTAAAACGATAAAGCGAAAAAATTAGGTTTTAGCTGAACCAGTACGATGTGTACGGTTATAGAGACAGCTCGCGCAAATCCAGCGCTGCTTGCGATTGCTCGTAGGAATCCATGTGCCGCCTTCAAGTCGTTTTTCGCGACTGCAAGAAGAGCAAAACTTGAGGCTCTGGGATGAATCTTGGGTAGCGGCTGGAGTCGAAGTAGTCATGGGCAATCCGGGTAAGGCAAATCTTTGTACAGAGATCTATTTTACCCGTTTTGTCCTGCTGGCATTGGGGTTAAGACAACTCGGACAGAATCGGCCGTTTTATTGCCATCAAAGTCCAGCCAAGCCTTATTCTCAAAGTCATAGAGCTTGCACTTGCGGGCAGTGTCGAAATACCAAGCCCAGGAGAATTTTTGAATAAAAATACGCTCTGGAAGGATGGTTTCAAGGGTTTTTTGGGCCTCTGGTAGGCGATAGAGTGGAACGCTCATGTCAACGTGATGGGCAGTATGTTCCATGATGTGGTGCATCAAGGAGCCCCAAATCCAGTTAAAAGTCAGGTGAACCGTAGTCGACACAAAAGGCTGAGCGCGCAGCCACTCGGATTTTTTGTCGTACCAAGAAACAGAAGGATGTGTATGGTGAACGTAGACCACAAAGCCAATCATGCCGTTCCAAAATAGGAATGGCACTGCAAAGCCAGTGATTAAACCAACCCAAATCGATTGGCCGGTTGTAATAGCGCCAGCAATTAGGCAACCAATCCAAATCATTGCAAATGCTGTCACGAGCAAATTGTCCTTTAAGAAAATGGGACGATCGCCTGGTTTGTTTTGTGCATTTGGAAAGTACTCGCGCCTCCACCAAATTTCAATGAGGTAATAGAAAACTGGACCCCAGCCACTGCGGTAGAGGCGCTCTAGAGCCTTACGGAACGGGGGAAGCGCGTCATATTCTTCTTTAGAAAGCGGCGCCCAAACAAAGTCAAAACCTTTTAAATTGGTTTGGCCGTGGTGCACTACGTTATGACCAACATCCCACAAGCTGTAGGGAGTAAGCGAAGGCAAAAACGCAACTCGTCCGAGCACTTTATTGAGTTCACGATTTGGTGTATAGCTCTGATGGCAGGCATCGTGACCCAAAATAAAAATACGACCAGTTACAAAGCCGGCAACTAATCCAAAAATGATTTTGAGAAAAATGTTTTCAACAAATACAGTTCCAGCAATACAGCCAAGCCACAGAAAAGCGTCAATCATGAGCAACAGAATCGCACGCCCTGTTTCTCCCTGCGCCATTGGAATAAGCCAGCTCCGAATGATTTTGCGGTGCGGTAAAGGCGCCTCAGGGGGCAAAGGATTGGTCAGAGAAGGCTCTGAAAGGGCTGAATTTAGATGTGTAGACACGACAAGAATCAATAAGTTAGATGCAAATGATAGCGGTTTTCGTGATTTCTCGCATGATGTAGGTCAAAAACCCCTCCTGTTTTGGCGCGCCCGGCAGGAATCGAACCTGCGACCCTTGGCTTCGGAGGCCAATACTCTATCCACTGAGCTACGGGCGCCCACGGAAAACTGGATACCAGGCTATTGTAAGTGCCTATAGCCCTACTCTCTAGTTATAATCACCGCAAAACAACTCTATAACCCGTCAAACGATAAATTCTTATGAGCAACGAGCACGGAAATCTGATTAAGTCCCCAAAGCAACTCATCATCATGGTATTTGCAAGTTTTTTTGTGCCCTTGATCATTATTTTGTTATTGATGGTTTTTGTGAACAATGGCAAACGCGGTGATTCTTCAGCCACTACAGAGCAGCTGATTAAACCAGTAGCCCAATTGAATTTTAAAGATGCAAGTGCTCCCAAGGAGCTGCAAACTGGCGAACAAGTTTATAAAGCTGTTTGCTCTTCTTGTCATGCAAGTGGCGCAGCGGGCGCACCGAAGTTTGGTGATACAGCGGCCTGGGCGTCACGCCTAGGAAAAGGCTACGACGGATTACTCACTTCTGTATTGAAGGGCAAAGGCGCAATGCCAGCACGCGGCGGATCTAATCCTGCTGATATCAGTGATTATGAGTTGGGTCGCGCAGTGGTTTACTTGGCGAATTCAGCAGGTGGCAAATTGCCAGAGCCTAAAGCACCCGCAGCAAAATAAATTTTTACTGCTCTGATAAAAAAAGCTGGCTACCTGCCAGCTTTTTTATTTTTTGCTCTCGTCCACTTTTGCGTCTAAAGCAATTTGATAAGCATCTTTTTTTGTTAGCCCCATTGTTTGGGAAAGCACCGCCGCAATTTCTTTGCTACCCAAATAAGGGCTTAAGGCGCTTGCCCAACGCATCAGGGAATTATGCTCAGGAGCCTCATCGCCACTGGCTTGGCGCCCAGCGACGAGGATGATGAATTCACCCTTAAGGCTTTCAGCATTTTCAATCCAGGAAGAAATTTCTTGTGCTTGAATAGAAACAAGTTGCTCAAATTTTTTAGTTAACTCGCGGCAAATAAAAATAGGCCGCTCTTTTTCTAATGAGTTTGCGAGCAAAAGAAGTGTCTCGCGAATGTTGTGTGGCGACTCAAAAAAGATGCTGGTTTTTTTGCTGCTGGAAATGTCTTGCAAAAGAAGGTCACGTTCTTTTGCTTTATGCGGCCAGAAACCCAAGAACTGAAATTGACCATCGGAGTTGAGCATGACACGCCCCGATGCTGAGATTGCACAAGATACGGAACTTGCTCCAGGAACAGGAATGACCCGAAATCCGGCCTTCTGCACTTCATCCACAAGGCGCGCGCCCGGATCAGAAACACCTGGAGTGCCAGCATCAGAGATATAGGCCCAGCGCTCATTGTTGGCAAGATGTTGAATAACCGTTTGGGCGCCACCAAGCTCATTGTGCGCATGTAAGGCCAAACATTTTTTGTGGATGCCAAATTGCTGTAGAAGCGAGGCGCTATGCCTGGTGTCTTCACAAGCGATACCATTCATAGCATTGAGCACATGAAGTGCGCGCAAGGTGATGTCGCCCAAATTACCTATCGGGGTGGCGACCATATACAAAGCCCCAGCAGGCAAATCTTGTTGCTTTAAAAAATCCAATGAGCCTAGTTCCATGGGGGTATTGTCTGCTGAAGGTCAATCAATAAGCAAGAGAATACGTTGCTTTTGGGTTAAGCTGATTGCATCAGAATTTAGGCCTTCTTTGGCGCATAATATTGCTATGGATAAAGACACTATTGAACGTTTGCGCAAACGCGCGTCCCAACATTTTTTAGACAGTATTGCGGTAAAGCAAGAGGCTGAAAAAATTCTTCCAGAGTCTGTGGCTCGTGGTGTGCTTGCTATGGTCGATTGTTTAAAGTCCGGCGGCAAAGTGATGGCCTGCGGAAACGGCGGCTCGGCAGCAGACGCGCAACATTTTGCAGCTGAGTTGATTGGCAGATTTGAGCGTGAGCGACAAGAGCTGGCTGCTATTGCGTTGACAACGGATAGCTCTATCTTGACGGCTGTCGGCAATGACTACAGTTACGATGAGGTGTTTAGCAAGCAAGTGCGTGGACTGGGTAAAAAAGGCGACATTCTTTTGGGGATTTCTACCTCAGGCAACTCAAAGAACGTCATTAAAGCGATTGAAGCGGCTAAAAAGTTGGGCATCAGCATCATTGCGCTCACTGGTAACGGCGGCGGAAAAATCGCAAGTCTCTTAGATAAAGATGACATCCATTTATGCGCCCCATCAACTCGTACTGCCAGAATTCAAGAAACCCATTTAGTTTTACTTCATAGCTTATGTGATGGCGTTGATCACATCTTGCTCGATTAATTTTTTACAAACACTAAAGATATCTAAATGCAAATCCAATCTCTCGGTAAATTCGTTATCGCTTTAATGATTGCGACACAATTGTCAGCATGTGGAGTTCTGGCAGTCGGCGGTGTTGCTGCGGGCGCGAGCATTATGGCAGATAGGCGTACACCTGGTGTACAGGCAATTGACAATGGCATTGAGCTAGAAGCGAATGCTGCGCTTGCTAAAAAATTCGGCGATAACGCACACATCAACGTAACCTCTTTCAATCAAAAAGTATTGCTAACTGGCGAAGTAAAAGATGCTGATATCAAAGGCGAAGCAGGCGCCTATGTAAAGGGCATGAAGAATGCGCGCTCCGTATTTAATGAATTGATTGTTGGCCCTAACAGCACATACACAGCTCGTGCTAACGACTCTTATCTAGAGTCAAAGATTAAAGCGCAGATGATCTTTACAGAAAAGTTACCATCGAATTCGATGTCCATTGTTGCTGAGGGAACGAGCGTTTATTTGATGGGCATTCTGACTCAAAACGAAGCAGACTTGGCAAAGAAAATTGCTAGCAATACCAATGGCGTGAAAGATGTTTACGTTTACTTTGACATCATTTCTGAAGAAGAAAAAAATCGTCTAGAAAAGCAAGGCAAGGCTGATCAAACACAACCAAACTCACCTCCAAAATTTCAATAATGGATTTCTAGGTTTGTGATGTATTTAAAGCGAGTGACTGTAAAAATAGTTTATTTATCTGTAGCACTCGCTTGTTTCATTTCTACTGCGCATGCAAGTGGCGAAGATCAAAAAGCATTTGCAATCGCAAAACAAAATGCTTGCTTGGGTTGTCACGCAATTGATAAGAAAATTGTTGGGCCAAGTTTTCAATCTGTTGCGCAGAAATATAAAAGCGATTTAAACGCGCAAACATTTTTGAAAAATAAAATTGCAAAAGGCGGCGCAGGCTCGTGGGGTGTTGTTCCTATGCCTGCGAATTCAAAATTAAGCGACGCAGATTTATCTTTACTAACGAGCTGGATATTACGCGGCGCGCCGAATTAAAAATAACGTGCGTGCATCAACGTGCGGGCACAGGTCTTCCTAAGAACCACCACCAAGCCTGATAGGCTAGCTTTAAATTTTCTTTAAGAGCGTAATCAAAGTCTGCCCATTGTTCGTTGGCAGCTTCTTCAACAATACTTCCAGGATTTGCTGGCGGTAATTTGAGATATGCATCAGCATCGCCATAGGCATATTCAACGGCCATTCCTGCTTTCTGAGCCAAATGCATCATTGCTTTGTTATTAGCAAGGCAGTGAACATAGAGTATTTGAATATTGCTATTACGTGAATGCACCGCAGAACGTTGTAGCAAGGCAGTTCCAAGGCCTTGCGCCCTTCCCTCTGGCAATACGGACACACCAAATTCAGCGGCGTGGGGCTCCCCTTTAATCTCCGGCAAATACGCCAGATGAGCCATGCCAATCAGCTTTAAATTGCCATCGAAGACGCCGAATACAGCATCTCTACTGAAATCAAGTTGCTCAACATAGTGATGAATGACTTCATCAGGGGTTTGTGTGCCAAAACGTAGGCGACGATCGTCCTCTCCCAGCTGCAATAGGTGCTTCAGAATTTCTGACCTATGCCCCTCATGAAGCTCTCGAACAGGTACACCCTGCCCTGCCATATAAGGCTTTGGAGGTAAGTGATTGTTCGCTAATTTATTGTGCATAGCAACATTTTAACAGAAAACAAGCAAAATTTCAGGGTTTTCCCTAGGGCGCGGGGTATCTGCAAATAAAGCATCAAAAATGCAGGTTTAGTGACCCACTCTTGCAGAAAAATTCTTCAAAAGGCGGAAATTTTCAAAAAAAGTTAAAAATTTTTTCAAAATACATCCCATTGATTTCATTGGGTTTATTTGAGGGGTCAGAAAAATCTTCGCTTTTTATAGGAAAAAGAGTGCGAAAGGTGTTGACAACCCTATGCGGGTATGTCATAGTCTCGCTTCTTCGCTGAATGTTTTTGAAAAACGATTCAGCCCCTCTTTAAAAATTAGTCAACCGATAATTGTGGGTACTAAGTGAAAGCATCCAGTCCTTCGGGACAGATGTAAATAAATAGTACTCATAGACAGTAAAAAGATTTGGTTTTATTACCAAGTCAATTTCTTGAATGAGTGCGACGATCCGCAAGGATCACAGGAATTGAACTGAAGAGTTTGATCCTGGCTCAGATTGAACGCTGGCGGCATGCCTTACACATGCAAGTCGAACGGCAGCACGGGTGCTTGCACCTGGTGGCGAGTGGCGAACGGGTGAGTAATACATCGGAACGTACCTTATCGTGGGGGATAACGCAGCGAAAGCTGTGCTAATACCGCATACGCCCTGAGGGGGAAAGCGGGGGATCGAAAGACCTCGCGCGATTAGAGCGGCCGATGCCTGATTAGCTTGTTGGTGGGGTAAAAGCCCACCAAGGCGACGATCAGTAGCTGGTCTGAGAGGACGATCAGCCACACTGGGACTGAGACACGGCCCAGACTCCTACGGGAGGCAGCAGTGGGGAATTTTGGACAATGGGGGCAACCCTGATCCAGCAATGCCGCGTGAGTGAAGAAGGCCTTCGGGTTGTAAAGCTCTTTTGTCAGGGAAGAAACACCGGCTCTAACACAGTCCGGGAATGACGGTACCTGAAGAATAAGCACCGGCTAACTACGTGCCAGCAGCCGCGGTAATACGTAGGGTGCGAGCGTTAATCGGAATTACTGGGCGTAAAGCGTGCGCAGGCGGTTATACAAGACAGGCGTGAAATCCCCGGGCTTAACCTGGGAATGGCGCCTGTGACTGTATAGCTAGAGTGTGTCAGAGGGGGGTAGAATTCCACGTGTAGCAGTGAAATGCGTAGATATGTGGAGGAATACCAATGGCGAAGGCAGCCCCCTGGGATAACACTGACGCTCATGCACGAAAGCGTGGGGAGCAAACAGGATTAGATACCCTGGTAGTCCACGCCCTAAACGATGCTGACTAGTTGTTCGGGATTTACATCCTGAGTAACGTAGCTAACGCGTGAAGTCAGCCGCCTGGGGAGTACGGTCGCAAGATTAAAACTCAAAGGAATTGACGGGGACCCGCACAAGCGGTGGATGATGTGGATTAATTCGATGCAACGCGAAAAACCTTACCTACCCTTGACATGTCACTAACGAAGTAGAGATACATTAGGTGCTCGTAAGAGAAAGTGAACACAGGTGCTGCATGGCTGTCGTCAGCTCGTGTCGTGAGATGTTGGGTTAAGTCCCGCAACGAGCGCAACCCTTGTCTTTAGTTGCTACGCAAGAGCACTCTAAAGAGACTGCCGGTGACAAACCGGAGGAAGGTGGGGATGACGTCAAGTCCTCATGGCCCTTATGGGTAGGGCTTCACACGTCATACAATGGTGCATACAGAGGGTTGCCAACCCGCGAGGGGGAGCTAATCTCAGAAAATGCATCGTAGTCCGGATCGTAGTCTGCAACTCGACTACGTGAAGCTGGAATCGCTAGTAATCGCGGATCAGAATGTCGCGGTGAATACGTTCCCGGGTCTTGTACACACCGCCCGTCATACCATGGGAGTGGGTTTTGCCAGAAGCCGTTAGCCTAACCGCAAGGGGGGCGACTGCCACGGCAGGGTTCATGACTGGGGTAAAGTCGTAACAAGGTAGCCGTATCGGAAGGTGCGGCTGGATCACCTCCTTTCTAGAGAAAAGATGCTGGAGCTATAGTGCCCACACTTATCGGTTGACAATAAAAGCCACGGGTCTGTAGCTCAGCTGGTTAGAGCACTGTGTTGATAACGCAGGGGTCGTAGGTTCAAGTCCTACCAGACCCACCAATCAGCGTTGATATGGACTTAGTGGACGTTGGGGGATTAGCTCAGCTGGGAGAGCACCTGCTTTGCAAGCAGGGGGTCGTCGGTTCGATCCCGTCATCCTCCACCAACATCTAAATGTCAAAACTAAGCGATTTAACGATTGTTTAGTTTTGCCATTTATGGCTGTTCTTTAAAAATTTGAGTAAGCAAAGTGTCAAATGTTTCTTTGAGAGGACATTTGACAATGTAATAAGGGTAAAGATTGAATCATCAATCAGTAATATCAAACGAGTTTTACAAAGTTCTTAACAAGTACTTACAGTTTGGATTACGGCAAACATGTCAGAAGTAGAAGTAAAACCTGTAACAGGTACTAGCAATGGTGCTCGTTATAGGATCAAGTGAATAAGTGCACATGATGGATGCCTTGGCGATTACAGGCGACGAAAGACGTTATAACCTGCGATAAGCCCCGGGGAGCTGGTAAATAAGCTTTGATCCGGGGATTTCTGAATGGGGAAACCCACCACTTTTGTGGTATCCATACCTGAATACATAGGGTATGAGAAGCGAACCTTGTGAACTGAAACATCTAAGTAGCAAGAGGAAAAGACATCAACCGAGATTCCCAAAGTAGTGGCGAGCGAAATGGGAAGAGCCTTCTAGTGATAGCTCAGTAATTAACAGAATGGAATGGAAAGTCCAACAATAAAGGGTGATAGTCCCGTATGTGAAAATTATTGAGTGGTACTAGGCTAGAGACAAGTAGGGCGGGACACGAGAAATCCTGTCTGAATATGGGGGGACCATCCTCCAAGGCTAAATACTCGTAATCGACCGATAGTGAACAAGTACCGTGAGGGAAAGGCGAAAAGAACCCCGGGAGGGGAGTGAAATAGATCCTGAAATTGTGTGCATACAAACAGTAGGAGCCTCGTAAGGGGTGACTGCGTACCTTTTGTATAATGGGTCAGCGACTTACATTCAGTAGCAAGCTTAACCGAATAGGGAAGGCGTAGCGAAAGCGAGTCCGAATAGGGCGCTAGTTGCTGGGTGTAGACCCGAAACCAGTTGATCTATCCATGGCCAGGTTGAAGGTGCGGTAACACGTACTGGAGGACCGAACCCACTAACGTTGAAAAGTTAGGGGATGAGCTGTGGATAGGGGTGAAAGGCTAAACAAAACTGGAAATAGCTGGTTCTCTCCGAAAACTATTTAGGTAGTGCCTCGTGTATCACTGTAGGGGGTAGAGCACTGTCATGGTAGTGGGGTCCATTGCGGATTACTGCGCCATAGCAAACTCCGAATACCTACAAGTGCAAGCACGGGAGACAGACATCGGGTGCTAACGTCCGGTGTCAAGAGGGAAACAACCCAGACCGCCAGCTAAGGTCCCTAATATATGCTAAGTGGGAAACGAAGTGGGAAGGCTAAAACAGTCAGGAGGTTGGCTTAGAAGCAGCCATCCTTTAAAGAAAGCGTAATAGCTCACTGATCGAGTCGTCCTGCGCGGAAGATGTAACGGGGCTAAGCATATAACCGAAGCTGCGGATCACAGCAATGTGATGGTAGGAGAGCGTTCTGTAAGCCTGTGAAGGTGTCTTGTAAAGGATGCTGGAGGTATCAGAAGTGCGAATGCTGACATGAGTAGCGATAAAGGGGGTGAAAAGCCCCCTCGCCGTAAGCCCAAGGTTTCCTGTTCAACGTTCATCGGAACAGGGTGAGTCGGCCCCTAAGGCGAGGCAGAGATGCGTAGCTGATGGGAACAAGGTTAATATTCCTTGACCATTGTTAGATGCGATGGGGGGACGGATCGCGGAAAGTTGTCCGGGTGTTGGAAGTCCCGGTTCTTGCGTTGGAGATGGCTATTAGGTAAATCCGGTAGCGTAATTCAAGGGCGTGAGACGAGCGAATTTATTCGCGAAGCAATTGGAAGTGGTTCCAAGAAAAGCCTCTAAGCTTCAGTCTAACAAGACCGTACCGCAAACCGACACAGGTGGGCGAGATGAGTATTCTAAGGCGCTTGAGAGAACTCAGGAGAAGGAACTCGGCAAATTTGTACCGTAACTTCGGGATAAGGTACGCCCTGGTAGTTTGACCCTGTACAAGGGGAGGACGAAAGGGTTGCAATAAAAAGGTGGCTGCGACTGTTTAATAAAAACACAGCACTCTGCAAACACGAAAGTGGACGTATAGGGTGTGACGCCTGCCCGGTGCTGGAAGATTAAATGATGGGGTGCAAGCTCTTGATTGAAGTCCCAGTAAACGGCGGCCGTAACTATAACGGTCCTAAGGTAGCGAAATTCCTTGTCGGGTAAGTTCCGACCTGCACGAATGGCGTAACGATGGCCACACTGTCTCCTCCTGAGACTCAGCGAAGTTGAAATGTTTGTGATGATGCAATCTACCCGTGGCTAGACGGAAAGACCCCATGAACCTTTACTGTAGCTTTGCATTGGACTTTGAATCGGTCTGTGTAGGATAGGTGGGAGGCGTTGATAACAGGATGCTAGTTCTGTTGGAGCCAACCTTGAAATACCACCCTGATTTATTTGAGGTTCTAACCTTGGCCCGTTATCCGGGTCGGGAACAGTGCATGGTAGGCAGTTTGACTGGGGCGGTCTCCTCCCAAAGTGTAACGGAGGAGTACGAAGGTACGCTTGGTACGGTCGGACATCGTACCTAAAGTGCAATGGCAAAAGCGTGCTTAACTGCGAGACCGACAAGTCGAGCAGGTGCGAAAGCAGGTCATAGTGATCCGGTGGTTCTGTATGGAAGGGCCATCGCTCAACGGATAAAAGGTACTCTGGGGATAACAGGCTGATACCGCCCAAGAGTTCATATCGACGGCGGTGTTTGGCACCTCGATGTCGGCTCATCTCATCCTGGGGCTGTAGCCGGTCCCAAGGGTATGGCTGTTCGCCATTTAAAGAGGTACGTGAGCTGGGTTTAAAACGTCGTGAGACAGTTTGGTCCCTATCTGCCATGGGCGTTGGAGATTTGACGGGGGCTGCTCCTAGTACGAGAGGACCGGAGTGGACATTCCGCTGGTGTACCTGTTGTTTCGCCAGAAGCATCGCAGGGTAGCTATGAATGGAAGAGATAACCGCTGAAAGCATCTAAGCGGGAAACTTGCCTGAAGATGAGATCTCCCGTAGGTTTAACCTACATAAAGGGTCGTTGAAGACCACAACGTTGATAGGTCGGGTGTGGAAGCGCAGTAATGCGTTAAGCTAACCGATACTAATTGCCCGTTAGGCTTGATCCTATAACCAGCACTATTGTGTTGGATGTTTGCCAGATTTAATCTGCATCCTTATTACATGCTTACTCAAATAGAGTTGTTGATTTATTCAGCAACTCAACCCTCTACGCCCGGTGACCATAGCGAATTGGAACCACTCCTTCCCATCCCGAACAGGACAGTGAAACGATTCTACGCCGATGATAGTGCGGATTACCCGTGTGAAAGTAGGTAACTGCCGGGCACCAATGCGACGCCCAGACCCTTTTAGGTCTGGGCGTTTTTACTTGTGCGAAGCGTTTGAGAGATTGACAGAAACTCCATTTGGAGTCAGAATATTGGGTTCGCGGAGGGGTGTCCGAGCGGCTAAAGGAGGCAGACTGTAAATCTGTTGGCTACGCCTACGTAGGTTCGAATCCTACCCCCTCCACCAGATGTGCGGGATTAGTTTAATGGTAAAACAGCAGATTTCCAATCTTCGGTCAAGAGTTCGATTCTCTTATCCCGCTCCAGTATTAGCAGGAAAAAGATAGGCCCATGTGGCTCAGTGGTAGAGCACTCCCTTGGTAAGGGAGAGGTCGGCAGTTCGATCCTGCCCATGGGCACCAAGGTTTAGTTTTATTAATTGTGTATTTCGTGTTTTGGTTTTTAAGAGTTAACTAAAGGCAGACAAAAATGGCAAAAGAAAAGTTCGAGCGGACAAAACCGCACGTAAACGTAGGCACCATCGGTCACGTTGACCACGGTAAAACCACATTGACAGCAGCAATTGCAACCGTGCTCTCAAAAGCATTTGGTGGCGAAGCAAAAGCATACGATCAGATTGATGCTGCTCCAGAAGAAAAAGCACGTGGTATTACGATTAATACAGCGCACGTTGAGTACGAGACTGCAAATCGTCACTACGCTCACGTTGACTGCCCAGGACATGCTGACTACGTGAAGAACATGATTACTGGTGCTGCTCAGATGGACGGCGCAATTTTAGTTTGCTCTGCTGCTGACGGTCCAATGCCACAAACTCGTGAGCATATCCTCTTGGCGCGCCAAGTGGGTGTTCCTTACATCGTGGTGTTCTTGAACAAGTGCGACATGGTGGATGACGCTGAATTGCTCGAGTTAGTGGAAATGGAAGTTCGTGAACTTCTGTCTAAATACGACTTCCCAGGCGATGACACACCAATCGTTCAAGGTTCTGCTAAGTTAGCTCTTGAAGGCGACGAAGGCCCATTGGGCAAAGAAGCCATCATGAAATTGGCTGAAGCATTAGACACCTACATCCCAACTCCAGAGCGTGCCATTGATGGTGCGTTCTTGATGCCAGTAGAAGACGTGTTCTCGATCTCCGGTCGCGGTACTGTAGTTACCGGCCGTATCGAGCGCGGTATCGTTAAAGTAGGCGAAGAGATTGAAATCGTTGGTATCAAACCAACCCTCAAGACTACTTGTACTGGTGTTGAAATGTTCCGCAAATTGCTCGACCAAGGTCAAGCAGGCGATAACGTTGGTATCTTGTTACGCGGTACAAAGCGTGAAGAAGTTGAGCGCGGCCAAGTATTGGCTAAGCCAGGTTCAATCACCCCACATACTCACTTTACAGCCGAGGTTTACATCTTGGGTAAAGATGAAGGTGGTCGTCATACTCCATTCTTTAACAACTATCGTCCACAGTTTTACTTCCGTACAACGGACGTAACAGGTTCAATCGAGTTGCCAAAAGATAAAGAAATGGTGATGCCTGGTGATAACGTCACGATTACCGTAAAACTCATCGCTCCTATCGCGATGGAAGAAGGTTTACGTTTTGCGATCCGTGAAGGTGGCCGTACTGTTGGCGCCGGCGTGGTTGCAAAGATTTTGGCTTAAGTAGTTTTTTATAAAGGGGTGTAGCTCAATTGGCAGAGCGTTGGTCTCCAAAACCAAAGGTTGGGGGTTCGATGCCCTCCGCCCCTGCCACGATTTGAACTGAAAGTTATATGTCTCAACAAACAGTAAGTCACTCTGAAGAAAAAAGCAGCTGGGTTTCAGTGCTCGCTGCTTTAATCGTCGTTGCTGCGTTAGTCCTTTACTACACGCTCATCGATCAATCTTTATTGGTGCGCTTGGGCATTTTGTTTGGCGGCATTGCAGCTGCAGTTTTGATTGTGGCAATTTCTCCTGATGGGCGTCGCTTTATTGCCTACGCAAAAGATTCTTGGTATGAAGTAAAAAAGGTTGTTTGGCCAACTCGTAAAGAGACCACCCAAATGACTCTAGTCGTATTTGGCTTTGTTCTGATCATGTCCTTGTTTTTATGGATTGCAGACAAATTGATTGAATGGCTAGTTTTTTCAGTCTTTTTAGGCTGGAAGTGAGTAAAAAATGATTGATTCTGAAGTAGCCTCAAATCCACAAGCTACCGGCAATATGCGCTGGTATGTCATTCATGCTTATTCTGGCATGGAAAAAAGCGTTAAAAAAGGCCTAGAAGAGCGGATTGCTCGCTCTGGAATGCCTGAGAAATTTGGCCGTATTTTGGTCCCCTCCGAAGAGGTTGTGGAGATCAAATCTGGCACAAAATCAGTGACTGAGCGTCGTTTTTTCCCTGGATACGTCCTAATTGAGATGGAAATGACTGACGAAAGCTGGCATTTGGTGAAAAATACGCCAAAAGTGACCGGCTTCGTGGGTGGTGTCCGTAACCGCCCAAGCCCGATTTCTACCGCAGAAGTCACTAAAATCATGGATCAAATGCAGGCTGGAGTGGATAAACCGAAGCCTAAGACCCTGTTTGAGGTGGGTGAGATGGTTCGCGTTAAGGAAGGCCCATTTACTGATTTCAACGGAAATGTTGAAGAAGTGAACTATGAGAAGTCAAGATTGCGCGTTTCTGTTACAATTTTTGGCCGCGGTACCCCAGTTGAGCTGGAGTTCGGCCAGGTAGAAAAGATGTAAAAACAAGGACTTAGTCCAGGTTTTGCAGTGCAGTAGTTTGTTTTAAGTGGTTATTTAGTTTTTGTAATTAACCGAGGAGCGGAGCTAGAAAGCCAAAAACTAGCGAAGCGTTTACTCAACGGCGGTCTTTCCTAATGAGGTTAGGCGCGCTTTAAGGAGCACACATGGCAAAGAAGATTATTGGCTTTATCAAGCTGCAGATCCCTGCAGGTAAAGCAAATCCATCACCACCCGTAGGTCCAGCTTTGGGTCAACGTGGTCTTAACATTATGGAATTCTGTAAGGCGTTTAATGCTCAAACTCAGAGCATGGAACCTGGCCTGCCAATTCCAGTCGTGATTACAGCGTTCGCTGATAAGAGCTTCACTTTCATCATGAAGACTCCTCCAGCAACCATCATGATTAAGAAGGCTGCGAAGATCGAAAAAGGATCACCACGTCCCCATACCGATAAGGTAGGAAAAATTACTCGTGCTCAAGCGGAAGAAATCGCTAAAGCAAAAATGCCAGATTTGACAGCAGCCGATATGGACGCAGCTGTTAGAACAATCGCTGGTAGCGCCCGTTCCATGGGCATCACTGTGGAAGGTCTCTAATCATGACTAAGTTATCTAAACGCGTTAAAGCCATTCAATCTAAAGTTGATCGCAATAAGTTCTACCCATTAGAAGATGCATTGAACCTCGTTAAAGAGTGTGCAACTGCAAAGTTTGATGAGTCTATCGACGTTGCTGTTCAGTTGGGCATTGATGCTAAGAAATCTGACCAAGTTGTGCGTGGCGCAGTAGTGCTCCCAGCTGGCACAGGTAAGCATGTTCGTGTTGCAGTTTTTGCCCAAGGCGAGAAGGCTGAACAGGCTAAAGCTGCTGGTGCAGAAATCGTTGGCATGGAAGAGCTTGCTGATCAAATTAAAGGCGGCAAAATTGATTTTGACGTGTTGATTGCGTCTCCAGACACAATGAAAATCGTTGGTACTTTAGGTCAAGTATTGGGCCCACGCGGCTTGATGCCAAATCCAAAAGTAGGAACAGTTACTCCTGACGTTGCTACTGCAGTTAAAAATGCAAAAGCAGGTCAAGTGCAATTCCGTGTGGACAAAGCCGGTATCGTGCACGCAAGCATTGGCCGTCGTTCGTTCGAGCCAGCTGCATTGAAATCCAACTTGCTCGCATTGCTTGAGGCTTTGAATAAAGCAAAGCCTCCTGCATCTAAGGGTATTTATTTAAAGAAGGTTGCCGTAAGCAGCACCATGGGTGCAGGCGTACGCGTTGACCAAGCATCGTTACAGGCAGCTCAATAAGTAGCTTGTAACAAAAAAGAACTTTGGGTCGACTCCCGCTTTTTGAGCGAGAGTCGAACATCAAAGACCGTTGGTGGATTAGTTTGCTTGCTCAGAAATTAATTCTTAATCGTTACGAAAGTAATAGCCAGCGCAGATGGCGACCCTGAAAAGATTTTCACAAGAGTCTTTGTGAACAAATGATCAGACGCTGGTGTGTAACCCCAACTGGAAACAGTTGGTTTTTATGGAGTTAAACCGTGCCTTTGAATGTACAAGACAAAAAAGCGATTGTTGCTGATGTCGGCGCTCAATTGGCTGGAGCCCAAACTGTCGTGCTCGCTGAATACCGTGGTATTCCAGTAGAGCAGTTGACAAAGCTACGTGCTAGCGCACGTGACCAAGGTGTATATCTTCGCGTTTTGAAGAACACATTGGCACGCCGTGCTGCACAAGGCACACAATTTGAGCCTCTTGCTGATTCGATGGTTGGCCCCTTGATTTACGGCATCTCTGCTGATCCGATTGCTTCGGCAAAAGTATTGCAGGGCTTTGCTAAGACTCAAGATTTGCTAGTCATTAAAGCTGGCTTATATAACGGCAAGTTGTTAGATGTTGCAGGCGTAAAAGCCCTCGCAACAATTCCAAGCCGCGACGAGTTGTTATCTCAGTTGTTAGGTGTGATGTTGGCACCAGTTTCTGCGATGGCTCGCGTATTGGGCGCAGTAGCAGCACAAAAGGCAGCTGGAGCACCTGCTCCTGTAGCCGAAGCCCCAGCACCTGCAGTAGAAGCAGCAGCCCCAGCAGCAGTCGTTGCTGAAGCCGCCGCTCCTGAGGCAGCCGCTGAGCCTGCAGCCCCAGAAGCTGGAACAGAAGCAAAAGAAACCCCTGCCGCTGAATAAGCGACAGATTAACTATTTAAGTATTAGGAGCTAAAAATGGCGATTACTAAAGAAGAAATCATTGATGCAGTAGGTAGCATGTCCGTTATGGATTTGAACGACTTGGTTAAAGCGTTCGAAGAGAAGTTTGGTGTTTCAGCTGCAGCGATGGCTGTTGCTGGTCCTGCTGGCGCTGCCGGTGGTGATGCTGGTGGTGCAGAGCAAACAGAATTCACTGTGAACTTGCTCGAAGCTGGCGCAAACAAGGTTTCAGTAATTAAGGCAGTTCGCGAAATTACTGGTCTTGGCTTGAAAGAAGCTAAGGACTTGGTTGACGGTGCACCAAAGCCAATCAAAGAAGCTGTTGATAAGAAAACGGCTGAAGAAGCTAAGAAGAAGCTTGAAGAAGCTGGCGCTAAAGCAGAACTCAAGTAATACAAACGCAGCTAGCGCCTCCCACAAAGGGGCGTTAGCCATGTTGGGTTTGACCTCTAGAGGTCAAACCCGATTTCATTTCTGATTGAAATCGGGTTTGCCTTCTGATACGACTGCAGAATGCAAGTTTGGTCGGACACTAGATCTAAACGATTTAGTGTTGTCCGCCAGTGATTGGTAGTGGCCAATCGCCAAATCTTTGTACAGTCGCTGAATTCGGAGATGAAATGAACTATAGCTTCACCGAACGCAAGCGAGTCCGTAAAAGCTTTGCTAAGCGAGTAAACAACCACCAGGTTCCGTACCTGATCGCAACGCAGCTGGAATCCTACGCTAAATTTTTACAGGCTGATAAGCCGGCAATGTCTCGTCTTACAGAGGGACTTCAGGCTGCCTTTACATCAGCATTCCCAATTGTGTCTAACAACGGCTATGCACGTATGGAATACGTGTCTTACCAGTTATCACAGCCACCGTTTGACGTTAAAGAATGTCAACAACGTGGTTACACCTACCACTCTGCCTTGCGCGCCAAAGTTCGCTTGATTATTTATGATCGCGAAGCGCCTACTAAGGTTAAAGAGGTAAAAGAGAGCGAAGTCTACATGGGTGAAATTCCACTCATGACAGAAAACGGCTCTTTTGTGATTAACGGCACTGAGCGCGTCATCGTTTCTCAGTTGCACCGTTCCCCAGGCGTGTTCTTTGAGCACGATAAGGGCAAAACCCACAGTTCCGGTAAGTTGCTGTTCTCAGCTCGCATCATTCCTTACCGTGGTTCATGGCTCGATTTCGAGTTTGATCCAAAAGATATTCTGTATTTCCGTGTTGACCGTCGTCGTAAGATGCCTGTCACCATTTTGCTCAAAGCAATTGGCTTAAACAACGAACAGATTCTTGCTAACTTCTTTAACTTTGACCATTTCTCATTGACTGCTAACGGCGGCTCAATGGAATTTGTGCCAGAGCGTTTGCGTGGTCAGTTGGCTAGCTTTGATGTGCTCGATAAGAATGGCGTTGTAGTCATTCAAAAAGATAAGCGTATTAATGCAAAGCATATTCGCGAACTCGAAGCTGCTAAGACAAAAACCATTGCTGTACCAGATGACTATTTAGTTGGTCGTGTTGTTGCACGCAACATTGTTGATCCAGATTCTGGTGAAATCTTGGCTTACGCTAATGATGAAATCACTGAAGAGTTGTTAGCAACATTGCGCGATGCTGGTATCAAGCAATTGGAAACTATCTACACCAATGATTTGGATTCTGGCGCGTACATTTCTCAGACATTGCGTACTGATGAAACTGCTGATCAAACAGCGGCACGTATCGCTATCTATCGCATGATGCGTCCTGGCGAGCCTCCAACAGAAGATGCTGTTGAAGCCTTGTTCCAGCGCTTGTTCTATAGCGAAGATACTTACGATTTATCTCGTGTTGGCCGTATGAAGGTCAATAGCCGCCTGAACCGTCCAGAAATGGAAGGTCCAATGGTTCTGTCGAACGAAGATATTCTCGACACTATTAAGTCTCTCGTAGATTTGCGTAACGGCAAAGGCGAAGTAGACGATATTGACCACTTAGGTAATCGTCGTGTACGTTGCGTTGGCGAATTGGCTGAAAACCAATTCCGTGCTGGTTTGTCACGTGTTGAGCGTGCGGTTAAAGAGCGTCTCGGTCAAGCCGAAACAGAAAACCTCATGCCGCATGACTTGATTAATAGCAAGCCAATCTCTTCTGCTATTCGTGAGTTCTTCGGTTCATCACAGTTGTCCCAGTTTATGGACCAAACCAACCCGCTCTCAGAGATCACGCACAAGCGTCGTATTTCTGCATTGGGACCTGGTGGTTTGACACGTGAGCGCGCAGGCTTTGAGGTGCGCGACGTGCATCCAACCCACTACGGACGTGTTTGCCCAATCGAAACTCCAGAAGGACCAAACATTGGTTTGATCAACTCACTCGCGTTATTTGCGCGTTTGAATGAGCATGGCTTCCTTGAGACTCCATACCGTAAAGTTTCCAATAGCAAGGTAAGCGATGAAGTGGTTTATCTCTCTGCGATTGAAGAAGCTAAGTATGTGATTGCTCAGGCAAATGCAACGATCGACAAGAGTGGTAAGTTAGCCGACGAATTAGTTTCTGCTCGTCAAGCTGGCGAAACCATGATGGTGAGCCCAGAGCGCATCGATTTTATCGACGTTGCTCCTAGCCAGATCGTTTCTGCTGCTGCTTCACTCGTTCCATTCTTAGAGCATGATGATGCGAACCGTGCGTTGATGGGTGCGAACATGCAGCGTCAAGCAGTTCCTTGCTTGCGTCCAGACAAGCCATTGGTTGGAACCGGTTTAGAGCGCATTGTTGCGGTTGACTCCGGCACTGTTGTATTGGCTAACCGCGGCGGTATCGTGGATTACGTTGATGCAAACCGTGTCGTGATTCGTGTGAACGATGACGAAACTGCAGCCGGTGAAGTTGGTGTGGATATTTATAACCTCATCAAGTACACCCGTTCAAACCAAAATACCAACATCAACCAGCGTCCAATCGTGAAGGTTGGCGATCGTGTAGCACGCGGTGACGTTGTTGCTGACGGCGCATCTACCGATTTGGGCGAATTGGCTTTGGGTCAAAACATGACTGTGGCATTTATGCCATGGAACGGTTACAACTTCGAAGATTCAATCTTGATTTCTGAGAAAGTTGTTGCTGACGACCGCTACACCTCTATCCATATTGAAGAGTTGTCGGTTGTTGCACGTGATACCAAACTTGGTTCAGAAGAAATTACACGCGATATCTCCAATTTGGCAGAGTCACAACTCTCCCGCTTGGATGAGAGCGGTATTGTTTACATCGGTGCTGAAGTAGAGGCTGGTGACGTGTTGGTTGGTAAGGTAACTCCAAAGGGTGAGACTACTCTCACTCCAGAAGAGAAGCTCCTCCGTGCGATCTTCGGTGAAAAAGCATCTGACGTTAAAGATACTTCTTTACGTGTTCCTTCAGGGATGGTTGGTACCGTTATTGATGTTCAAGTCTTCACTCGTGAAGGTATTGAGCGCGATGCTCGTGCACAGTCCATTATTCAAGAAGAATTACAACGCTATCGTTTGGACTTAAACGACCAGTTGCGTATTGTTGAAGGCGATGCCTTCATGCGTTTAGAAAAACTGTTGGTTGGCAAGGTTGCTAACGGCGGTCCTAAGAAATTAGCTAAAGGCACCAAGATCGACAAGGATTACCTTGCTGATTTAGATAAATACCATTGGTTCGATATTCGTCCAGCAGATGATGAGGTTGCTTCACAAGTCGAGGCGATCAAATCTTCTATCGAAGCGAAACGCAAACAGTTTGATGAAGCTTTTGAAGAGAAGCGCACCAAACTTACTCAGGGTGATGATTTGCAGCCTGGCGTAACGAAGATGGTTAAGGTTTACTTGGCGGTGAAGCGTCGCTTACAGCCCGGTGACAAGATGGCTGGTCGTCACGGTAACAAAGGCGTGGTTTCTAAAATCGCTCCAGCGGAAGACATGCCATTTATGGCTGACGGCCGCCCTGTTGACATCGTCTTGAACCCATTGGGCGTTCCTTCTCGTATGAACGTTGGTCAGATCTTGGAAACCCACTTAGGTTGGGCTGCTCAAGGTATTGGTAAGCGTATCGATGAGATGGTTCGTGAGCAGGCTAAGGTTGCTGAACTGCGTAAGTTCTTCAAACAGCTTTACAACGAGACCGGTCGCATTGAAGACATCGACAACTTCTCTGATGAGCAAATTACTGTTTTGGCTGAGAATCTCCGCCAAGGCTTGCCATTTGCAACACCAGTGTTTGACGGTGCTACAGAGGCGGAAATCGGTCGCATGCTCGAATTGGCTTATCCAGAAGATGTTGCTAAATCTTTGAAGATGACCCCATCACGTCAGCAAATGATTTTGTGCGACGGTCGAACTGGCGATCAGTTTGAGCGTCCAGTCACTGTTGGCGTAATGCACGTCTTGAAACTCCACCACTTGGTCGATGACAAGATGCATGCTCGTTCAACTGGACCTTACTCTTTGGTAACGCAACAGCCATTGGGCGGTAAAGCTCAGTTCGGTGGTCAGCGCTTTGGTGAGATGGAAGTCTGGGCCCTCGAAGCATACGGTGCTTCATATGTCTTGCAGGAAATGCTGACAGTGAAGTCCGATGACGTCGCAGGCCGTACCAAGGTTTACGAAAACATCGTCAAGGGCGAGCACACGATTGATGCTGGCATGCCCGAATCCTTCAACGTGCTGGTAAAAGAAATCCGTTCGTTGGGTATTGACATTGACATGGAGCGCAACTGATATGAAAGCATTGCTCGATTTATTTAAGCAAACGCAGGGTGATGAGCAGTTTGATGTCATCAAGATTGGCCTTGCATCTCCTGAGAAAATTCGCTCATGGTCTTTTGGTGAAGTACGCAAGCCAGAAACTATCAACTATCGGACTTTTAAGCCCGAGCGTGATGGCTTGTTCTGCGCCAAGATTTTTGGACCAACTAAAGACTACGAGTGCTTATGCGGCAAGTACAAGCGCTTAAAGTTCCGTGGCGTAATCTGCGAGAAGTGTGGTGTTGAAGTTACTCTCGCTAAGGTGCGTCGTGAGCGCATGGGTCACATTGAGTTGGCAGCCCCTGTAGCGCACATCTGGTTCTTGAAGTCCCTGCCATCCCGTTTGGGTATGGTTCTCGATATGACATTGCGTGATATCGAGCGTGTTCTTTACTTTGAAGCATATGTAGTCGTTGATCCTGGCATGACTCCTGAGGGTGCAATGAAGCGCGGTCAGATCATGTCTGAAGATGAATACATCGCTAAGACTGAAGAGTATGGTGACGGTGCATTTACTGCCATCATGGGCGCGGAAGGCATTCGTGATCTCTTGCGTTCGATTGATATCGATCGTGAAGTAGAGACTATTCGTGCTGAATTGAAAGCCACTGGTAGCGATGCCAAGATCAAGAAATACGCTAAGCGCTTAAAAGTGCTCGAAGCGTTCCAGACTTCAGGCATCAAGCCTGACTGGATGATCATGGAAGTGTTGCCAGTATTGCCGCCTGAATTGCGCCCATTGGTGCCATTGGATGGCGGCCGCTTTGCTACTTCTGATTTGAACGACCTCTATCGTCGTGTAATCAACCGTAACAACCGTTTGAAGCGTTTGTTAGAGTTGCGCGCACCAGAGATCATCGTTCGTAACGAAAAACGCATGTTGCAAGAAGCGGTTGACTCATTACTCGACAACGGTCGTCGCGGTAAGGCTATGACTGGCGCTAACAAGCGTCCTCTCAAGTCCTTGGCTGAGATGATTAAAGGTAAGAGCGGTCGTTTCCGTCAGAACTTGTTGGGTAAACGCGTTGACTACTCTGGTCGTTCAGTCATCGTGGTTGGTCCTACATTGAAATTGCATCAGTGCGGATTACCAAAATTGATGGCCTTGGAATTATTCAAGCCATTCATTTTCAACAAGCTTGAGACTTTGGGTATCGCAACCACGATTAAGGCTGCGAAGAAAGAAGTTGAAAGCCAGACTCCAATCGTTTGGGACATTCTCGAAGAAGTGATTCGTGAACATCCAATCATGTTGAACCGTGCGCCTACATTGCACCGTCTCGGTATTCAAGCTTTCGAGCCAATGCTGATTGAAGGTAAGGCAATCCAATTGCACCCATTAGTCTGCGCGGCATTTAACGCGGACTTTGACGGCGACCAAATGGCGGTTCACGTTCCTTTGTCGCTCGAAGCGCAAATGGAAGCACGTACATTGATGTTGGCTTCGAACAACGTATTGTTCCCAGCCAACGGCGAACCATCGATCGTTCCTTCGCAGGACGTGGTGTTGGGTCTGTACTACGCTACACGTGACAAGATCAACGGTAAAGGCGAGGGCATGGTTTTCGCCAACATTACTGAAGTAGTTCGCGCTTACGAAGCAGGTCAAGTTGAATTGGCTTCTCGTGTTGCTGTGCGTATTACTGAGTATGAGATCGTGGATAAGAAGGCAGAAGGCGATGCGCGTTTTGCTGAAAAGACCAAGATTTATCAAACATCAGTTGGCCGTGCAATCTTGTCTGAGATTTTGCCTAAAGGCATGTCTTTCGAGGAAATTAACAAGCCTTTGAAGAAAAAAGAAATCTCACGTTTGATCAACACATCATTCCGTAAGTGCGGTTTGCGTGAAACAGTGATTTTTGCTGATCGTCTCTTGCAGTCTGGTTTCCGTTTGGCGACCAACGCTGGTATTTCTGTCGCAATTGACGATATGTTGATCCCAACTTCTAAAGAGCGCATCATCACCGAAGCTTCCGCCAAGGTTAAAGAGTATGACAAGCAATTCATGTCGGGTCTCGTAACCAATCAAGAACGTTACAACAACGTGGTTGATATTTGGGGCGCCGCAGGCGACCAAGTTGGTAAGGCGATGATGGATGAGTTGTCACACGTTGACGTACTCGACCGTAACGGCAAGACTGTTCGCCAAGAATCCTTTAATTCTATCTACATGATGGCGGATTCTGGTGCACGTGGATCTGCAGCGCAGATTCGTCAGTTGGCTGGTATGCGTGGTTTGATGGCTAAGCCTGATGGCTCAATCATTGAAACCCCAATTACTGCGAACTTCCGTGAAGGTTTGAACGTGTTGCAGTACTTCATTTCAACCCACGGTGCTCGTAAAGGTCTAGCTGATACAGCGTTGAAGACGGCGAACTCTGGTTACTTGACACGTCGTTTATGCGACGTAACTCAAGACCTCGTGGTTATTGAAGAAGATTGCGGCGCAACTTCTGGCGTAACGATGAAGGCGCTTGTTGAGGGCGGCGAAATTATCGAAGCATTGCGCGATCGTATTTTGGGTCGTGTATGTATCGGTGACATCGTTCACCCTGACACACAAGAAGTTATCGTTCCGAATGACACCTTGCTCGATGAAGATCATGTTGATCAAATCGTTGCATTGGGTATCGATGAAGTTAAAGTTCGCACAGTATTGTCTTGCTTAACTCGCTTTGGCTTGTGCGCTAAGTGCTACGGACGTGATCTAGGTCGCGGTGGTTTGGTAAACGTTGGTGAAGCAGTGGGCGTTATCGCTGCTCAGTCCATCGGTGAGCCAGGCACACAGTTGACTATGCGTACCTTCCACATCGGTGGTGCAGCGTCACGTGCTTTGGTTGCAAGTAATATCGAAGCTAAATCGAACGGTGCATTGAAGTTCTCTGGCACGATGCGTGTTGTGAAGAACGCGAAGGGTGAACAGATCGTGATTTCACGTTCCGGTGAAGCCTTGATCGTTGATGAAAACGGTCGTGAGCGCGAGCGTCATAAAGTGCCTTACGGCGCAACTCTCTTGTTGAAAGAAGATGCAGCTGTTAAGGCTGGCGCAAGCTTGGCGACTTGGGATCCTTTAACACGTCCGATTATTTCTGAATATGCTGGTATCGCTCGCTTCGACAATGTCGAAGAGGGTGTAACTGTTGCCAAGCAGGTTGACGAAGTTACCGGCCTTTCCACTTTAGTGGTGATTGACGGTAAACGTCGTTCTGCTGCAAGCAAAGGCGTTCGCCCAATGATCAACTTAGTTGATGAGAAGGGTAACGAAGTCATGATCGCCGGCACTGATCATCCAGTAAACATTGGCCTACAAGTTGGCGCTTTGATTACTGTTAAGGACGGTCAAAAAGTCGAAGTTGGTGAAGTATTGGCGCGTATTCCAATCGAATCCCAGAAGACTCGCGACATTACCGGTGGTTTGCCACGTGTTGCAGAATTGTTCGAAGCACGTTCACCAAAAGATGCAGCGGTATTGGCGAAAGTGACTGGAACTGTTTCCTTCGGTAAAGAAACCAAAGGTAAACAGCGTTTGGTCATTACCGATATGGATGGTGAAGCCAATGAATTCTTGATTCCTAAAGAGAAGCAAGTGCTTGTTCATGACGGTCAAGTTGTGAACAAGGGCGAGATGATTGTGGAAGGCCCTGCTGATCCACATGACATCTTGACTCTTAAAGGTATCGAAGAGTTGGCTATCTACATCGTTGACGAAGTCCAAGACGTTTATCGTCTCCAGGGTGTGAAGATCAATGACAAGCACATTGAGGTGATCGTGCGTCAGATGTTACGTCGTGTTCAGGTAACTGATCCAGGCGATACATCTTTCATCACTGGTGAGCAAGTTGAGCGTTCTAAGCTGTATGACGCAAACGATGCTGTGATTGCCCAAGGCAAGCACCCAGCTCAGTTCGACAACATTTTGCTTGGCATTACTAAGGCATCTTTGTCGACCGACAGCTTCATTTCCGCGGCTTCTTTCCAGGAAACCACCCGTGTATTGACCGAAGCCGCAATTATGGGCAAGACCGATACACTCCGTGGCCTCAAGGAAAACGTCATTATTGGTCGTCTGATCCCTGCAGGTACCGGCTTGTCTTACCGCCGTGCACGCAAGGTCAGAGAGCAATTCGAGCGTGATCGCGCTCAAATGATTGCCGCCGAAGAGGAAGCATTGGCTAACGCCCCTGTGGAAATAGAGGCTGAAGTCGTTGCTCCTACTGGGGAGGCTGATCCGAGCTAATTTGGTAATTCTGGCCAGAAATGGCCAGTTTTTCCCGTTGAGGTTGACGGGAGGAGCTGGCCAAGCTAGAATGCTGAGTTCTACTGATTCAGAAGAGGGTCTTTTTGACCTAGAAATTCTCTAAGTCATTGATTTTCTTGAAGAAAGCAACAAAGAAGTACTAACCGAGCTATTTTATGCCAACAATTAATCAATTATTACGCAAGCCAAGAACAAGGCTTACCGTTAAAAGCAAGAGCCCTGCGCTGCAAAACAGCCCGCAGCGCCGTGGTGTGTGTACACGTGTGTACACCACTACTCCTAAAAAGCCTAACTCTGCGCTCCGTAAAGTAGCCAAAGTTCGCTTAACCAATGGTTTTGAAGTGATTTCATACATTGGCGGTGAAGGCCATAACCTCCAGGAACACTCAGTAGTGTTGATCCGTGGTGGTCGTGTAAAAGACTTGCCAGGTGTGCGTTATCACATCGTTCGCGGTTCTTTGGATTTACAAGGCGTTAAAGATCGTAAGCAAGCCCGTTCTAAATACGGTGCGAAGCGTGCTAAGAAAGCTGCTTAATTTTTAATAGTTAAGTAGTTGTAGTTTTGTAGTCAGTAATTTGCAGTGAGTCATTTTTTGTCAGACTTAAAAGACAAGTAAGTGGTTGTTCCGTCTAGGAATTTTCTTGGATAGTAGGACAACCGGAGCGGGTGGTTCGTGTGAATCGCCCCTAACTGAACTGAAGGAGTAGTTATGCCACGTCGTCGTGAAGTTCCCAAAAGGGAAATTTTGCCGGATCCAAAATTCGGCAATGTAGAAGTAGCTAAATTTATGAACGTCCTGATGTTGGACGGCAAGAAATCGGTTGCAGAGCGTATCGTTTATGGTGCCTTTGATCACATCGAGAAAAAAGCAAACAAAGAACCACTCGAAATTTTTTCAACAGCCATGGGCAACGTTAAGCCAATGGTTGAGGTAAAGAGCCGTCGTGTTGGTGGCGCTAACTATCAAGTTCCTGTTGAAGTTCGTCCATCACGTCGTTCCGCCTTGGCAATGCGCTGGTTGCGCGAAGCCGCTAAGAAGCGCGGCGAAAAATCCATGGCTCAACGTTTGGCCAACGAATTATTAGAAGCTGCTGAAGGTCGTGGCGGCGCAATGAAGAAGCGTGAAGAAGTTCACCGTATGGCAGAAGCTAATAAAGCTTTCTCACATTTCCGCTTCTAATCCAATAGTTAAGAAAAGGCACTAACAGTGGCACGTAAAACCCCCATCGACAAATACCGCAATATTGGTATTTCTGCGCATATTGACGCAGGTAAGACAACAACTACAGAACGCGTTTTGTTCTACACCGGCGTTAATCACAAGATCGGTGAAGTGCATGACGGCGCAGCTACCATGGACTGGATGGAGCAAGAGCAAGAGCGTGGTATCACCATTACTTCTGCTGCTACCACCACTTTCTGGAAGGGTATGGCAGGCAATATGCCTGAGCACCGTATCAACATTATTGATACACCAGGACACGTAGACTTCACTATTGAAGTTGAGCGCTCAATGCGCGTGTTGGATGGTGCTTGTATGGTTTACTGTGCGGTGGGTGGAGTACAGCCACAATCTGAAACTGTTTGGCGTCAGGCAAATAAGTATCAAGTTCCCCGTTTGGCGTTCGTTAATAAGATGGACCGCACTGGCGCGAACTTCTTCAAGGTCTACGACCAAATGAAGACTCGCCTCAAGGCAAACCCAATCTTGATCCAGATTCCTATCGGTGCTGAAGAAAATTTCAAAGGCGTTGTGGATTTGGTAAAAATGAAGGCCATCTACTGGGATGAGGCTTCACAAGGCACTAAATTTACTTACGAAGATATTCCTGCTGAATTGCAAGCATCTGCTGAAGAGTGGCGCGAGAAAATGCTCGAAGCTGCTGCAGAGAGCTCAGAAGAGTTGATGGAAAAATATCTCGGCGGCGAAGGCTTGACCGAAGAAGAAATTAAAGGCGCATTGCGTCAACGTACTATCGCCAATGAAATCGTTCCAATGTTGTGCGGAACTGCTTTCAAAAACAAAGGCGTTCAGGCGATGTTGGATGCAGTAGTTGAGTTGTTGCCATCCCCATTAGATGTTCCGCCGGTTCCATGTGAATTGGAAGATGGTTCACCTGCTACTCGTGAAGCATCTGACAGCGCGAAGTTTTCTGCATTGGCATTTAAGATCATGACTGACCCATTTGTTGGCCAGCTCATCTTCTTCCGCGTTTACTCAGGCGTAATGAAGTCTGGCGACACTATCTACAACCCAATTAAGGGCAAGAAAGAGCGTGTTGGTCGTTTGTTGCAGATGCATGCAAACCAACGTGAAGAAATTAAAGAAGTTTACGCGGGCGATATCGCTGCAGCAGTTGGTCTGAAAGATGCAACTACTGGCGAAACATTGTGTGATCCAGATAGCATCGTTATTTTGGAGCGCATGGTATTCCCAGAGCCAGTAATCTCACAAGCTGTTGAGCCAAAGACAAAAGCTGACCAAGAAAAAATGGGTCTTGCTTTGAATCGCTTGGCACAAGAAGATCCTTCTTTCCGTGTGAAGACTGACGAAGAATCAGGCCAGACAATTATTTCCGGAATGGGCGAGCTTCACTTGGAAATTTTGGTTGATCGTATGAAGCGTGAGTTCAGCGTTGAAGCAACGGTTGGTAAGCCACAAGTTGCATACCGCGAAACAATCCGCAAGGTTTGCGAAGAGATTGAAGGTAAATTCGTTAAGCAGTCTGGTGGTCGCGGTCAGTATGGCCACGTAGTGCTTAAGCTTGAGCCACAAGCTCCTGGTAAAGGTTTTGAATTCGTTGACGCTATTAAAGGCGGTGTGGTTCCACGTGAATACATCCCTGCAGTAGAAAAAGGTATTGTTGAAACATTGAATTCTGGTGTATTGGCTGGCTATCCAGTGGTTGATATCAAAGCAACCCTGTTCTTCGGTTCATACCATGACGTTGACTCCAACGAAAACGCATTTAAGATGGCAGGCTCAATGGCGTTCAAGGACGGTATGCGCAAAGCATCTCCAGTATTGCTTGAACCAATGATGGCTGTTGAAGTAGAAACACCGGAAGATTTCATGGGTAACGTAATGGGTGACCTCTCATCCCGTCGCGGTATTTTGCAAGGTATGGATGACATTCCAGGCGGCGGGAAGATCGTACGTGCTGAAGTGCCATTGGCAGAGATGTTTGGTTACTCAACTGGCTTGCGCTCGTTGACCCAAGGTCGTGCTACCTACACCATGGAATTTAAGCATTATTCCGAAGCACCTAAGAACGTTGCTGAAGCAGTTATGGCTGCTAAAGCGAAGTAATTTATCCACATTAATTTTGAATATTGACTAGCTAAGAAGGCAGACAAAAATGGCAAAAGAAAAGTTCGAGCGGACAAAACCGCACGTAAACGTAGGCACCATCGGTCACGTTGACCACGGTAAAACCACATTGACAGCAGCAATTGCAACCGTGCTCTCAAAAGCATTTGGTGGCGAAGCAAAAGCATACGATCAGATTGATGCTGCTCCAGAAGAAAAAGCACGTGGTATTACGATTAATACAGCGCACGTTGAGTACGAGACTGCAAATCGTCACTACGCTCACGTTGACTGCCCAGGACATGCTGACTACGTGAAGAACATGATTACTGGTGCTGCTCAGATGGACGGCGCAATTTTAGTTTGCTCTGCTGCTGACGGTCCAATGCCACAAACTCGTGAGCATATCCTCTTGGCGCGCCAAGTGGGTGTTCCTTACATCGTGGTGTTCTTGAACAAGTGCGACATGGTGGATGACGCTGAATTGCTCGAGTTAGTGGAAATGGAAGTTCGTGAACTTCTGTCTAAATACGACTTCCCAGGCGATGACACACCAATCGTTCAAGGTTCTGCTAAGTTAGCTCTTGAAGGCGACGAAGGCCCATTGGGCAAAGAAGCCATCATGAAATTGGCTGAAGCATTAGACACCTACATCCCAACTCCAGAGCGTGCCATTGATGGTGCGTTCTTGATGCCAGTAGAAGACGTGTTCTCGATCTCCGGTCGCGGTACTGTAGTTACCGGCCGTATCGAGCGCGGTATCGTTAAAGTAGGCGAAGAGATTGAAATCGTTGGTATCAAACCAACCCTCAAGACTACTTGTACTGGTGTTGAAATGTTCCGCAAATTGCTCGACCAAGGTCAAGCAGGCGATAACGTTGGTATCTTGTTACGCGGTACAAAGCGTGAAGAAGTTGAGCGCGGCCAAGTATTGGCTAAGCCAGGTTCAATCACCCCACATACTCACTTTACAGCCGAGGTTTACATCTTGGGTAAAGATGAAGGTGGTCGTCATACTCCATTCTTTAACAACTATCGTCCACAGTTTTACTTCCGTACAACGGACGTAACAGGTTCAATCGAGTTGCCAAAAGATAAAGAAATGGTGATGCCTGGTGATAACGTCACGATTACCGTAAAACTCATCGCGCCAATCGCGATGGAAGAAGGTTTACGTTTTGCGATCCGTGAAGGTGGCCGTACTGTTGGCGCCGGCGTGGTTGCAAAGATTTTGGCTTAAGTAGTAGAAGTAATTAATATTTAGCGGTTTGCTAACCGGTGACATCAGTGCTGCTGATGTCACCGTGCTCTTTAGATGTATAACGTGGCAGCACCACACCGCTCTTTGGAATTAATATGCAAAACCAAAAAATTCGTATTCGTCTTAAAGCATTTGATTACCGTTTGATCGACCAGTCTGCAGCTGAAATCGTTGATACAGCTAAGCGTACTGGTGCGGTTGTTAAGGGGCCAGTACCTTTGCCAACCCGTATTGAGCGTTTTGATATCTTGCGTTCACCACACGTGAACAAGACCTCCCGTGATCAATTAGAGATCCGTACCCATCTTCGTTTGATGGATATCGTTGATCCTACAGAGAAAACTGTGGATGCCTTGATGAAATTAGACCTTCCAGCAGGTGTGGACGTCGAAATTAAGTTGCAGTAATTTGTTGTTTCCGGTCTTTTTGCTTGTCAAGATCGGCATTTCGGGATAGAATCTAAGGCTTCGCTCAATTATTTGGGCGAAATTTTAGGCTTTATCAGCATTAAAAACGTTGTAAGTTATTGATTTAGAAGTACTTTTACTTGTAAATCACTTAAATTAATTTTGCCGACCAATCGAAGTCGGCGTGGAGCATGAATATGAGCTTAGGCTTAATCGGCCGCAAGGTCGGCATGACCCGTCTATTTACGGACGAAGGGGATTCAATCCCTGTAACCGTAATTGACGTGAGCGACAACAGAATCGCTCAAATCAAGACCCAGGCAACTGATGGCTATGATGCTATCCAGTTGGCACATGGCACACGTAGAGCTACTCGCGTTACCAAAGCAATGGCTGGTCACTTCGCCAAAGCAGGAGTGATGGCTGGTAACGGTCTCAACGAATTCCAATTAGACGCAGCAAAAATCGCAGAAATGACACCAGGACAAGTAATTCCTGCTGACGCTGCTTTTACAGCTGGTCAAAAAGTGGACGTACAAGGCGTTTCAATCGGTAAAGGTTATGCCGGTACCATCAAGCGTTATCACTTCGCTTCTGGTCGTGCATCCCACGGTAACTCTAGATCACACAACGTACCAGGCTCTATCGGTATGGCGCAAGATCCAGGTCGTGTTTTCCCAGGTAAGCGCATGACTGGCCACCTTGGTGACGTTACCCGTACCGTACAAAATTTAGTCATCGCACGCATTGATGCAGAACGTAATCTCATCATGGTTAAAGGCGCTATTCCAGGCGCCCCAGGCGGTAAAGTTATTGTTACTCCAGCGGTGAAAACACCGTTGAAGAAGAAATAAGGGGAGCGAATATGGAACTTAAGCTTCTCCAAGATAACGGTACTTTAGGTGCAGGCGTACAAGCTTCACCAGAAGTATTCGAGCGCGAATATAACGAAGCATTGGTACACCAAGTTGTAGTGGCTTACCAAGCAAATGCACGTAGCGGTAACCGTGCACAGAAAGACCGTGAGCAAGTTAAGCACACAACCAAGAAGCCTTGGCGTCAAAAAGGTACTGGTCGTGCACGTGCTGGTATGAGCTCTTCCCCGCTGTGGCGTGGAGGTGGTCGTATATTCCCGAATTCTCCAGAAGAGAATTTCAGCCAAAAAGTAAACAAGAAAATGTACCGCGCTGGTATGAGATCTATTTTGTCTCAGTTAGCACGCGAAGGCCGTTTGAATGTAGTTGATCAATTCAATCTTGATGCTCCAAAGACTAAAGTTTTAGCTGACAAAGTTAAAGCAATGGGCTTGGATTCAGTCTTGATCATCGTTGATCAGGTTAGCGAGAATTTGTTCTTGGCATCACGCAACCTGCATAAGGTTGCTGTATGTGAGCCACAGCACGCTGATCCATTAGCTTTGGTGCAATACAAAAAAGTATTGGTAAGCAAAGCAGCGATCGCAAAAATTGAGGAGTTGCTGAAATGAGCCAAGTCCGTAAAAACGATCACAACCTGATGAAGGTTCTGCTTGGTCCTGTTATCTCTGAAAAAGCCACTATGGTTGCAGAGAAAAATGAACAAGTAGTTTTCCAAGTAGCTCGCGATGCAAACAAGAGCGATGTAAAACAAGCAGTTGAGTTGCTCTTTAAAGTGCAAGTTGACTCAGTTCAAATCGTGAATCAAAAGGGTAAGCCTAAGCGCTATGGCCGTTTTGAAGGTCGTCGTGACCACACTAAGAAGGCCTATGTGAATTTGAAACCAGGTCAAGAAATTAACTTTGAAGCGGAGGCGAATTAATCATGCCTTTGATGAAAACAAAACCGACCTCACCAGGTCGTCGCTCAATGGTCAAGGTGGTCAACCCTGACCTCCATAAAGGCAAGCCTTTTGCACCATTGCTAGAGCCACAGTTTCAAAAAGCGGGCCGTAATAACAACGGTCACATCACTACCCGTCATAAAGGTGGTGGTCATAAGCATCACTATCGTGTTGTTGACTTCAAACGCAATGACAAAGATGGTATTCCTGCAAAAGTTGAGCGCTTGGAATATGACCCAAACCGCAGTGCAAATATTGCATTGATCGTGTTTGCGGATGGTGAGCGTCGCTACATTCCCGCTGCTAAAGGCATGACTGTTGGTCAAGCAATCATGAATGGTTCTGAAGCACCAATCAAATCTGGTAATAACTTGCCAATTCGCAATATTCCAGTTGGTAGCACCATTCACTGCGTTGAAATTCTCCCAGGCAAAGGTGCGCAAGTTGCACGTTCAGCTGGTGGTTCAGCAGTATTGCTAGCTCGTGAAGGCGTATACGCTCAAGTGCGTTTGCGCTCCGGTGAAGTTCGCCGTGTTTTGATTGAGTGCCGCGCCACTATTGGTGAAGTTGGTAACGAAGAGCACAGCTTGCGTCAAATTGGTAAAGCAGGCGCAAATCGCTGGCGTGGTATTCGCCCAACCGTTCGCGGTGTGGCAATGAACCCAGTAGATCACCCACACGGTGGTGGTGAAGGTAGAACTGGCGAAGGCCGTGTACCTGTATCTCCATGGGGCACTCCAACCAAAGGTTATCGCACACGTCGCAATAAGCGTACAACTTCGATGATCGTTCAACGTCGTCAAAAACGTTAAGCGATAAGGATAAATAGATATGACACGTTCAGCTAAAAAAGGCCCATTCTGCGACGCCAGCTTAGTAAAAAAAGTTGAAGTTGCACAAGCCAACAAAGACAAAAAGCCGATCAAAACTTGGTCACGCCGTTCAACAATCCTCCCAGACTTTATTGGTCTGACGATTGCTGTACATAACGGTCGTCAACACGTTCCGGTTTATGTATCAGAAAACATGGTGGGTCATAAGTTAGGCGAATTTGCCTTGACCCGTACTTTCAAAGGTCACGCTGCTGACAAGAAAGTAACGAAGAAGTAAGGGGATGATGATGGAAGTTAAAGCTATTCACAAGGGTGCCCGCATTTCTGCGCAAAAGACACGTTTGGTCGCCGACCAAATTCGTGGTTTGCCGATTGCTCGCGCATTAAACATTTTGAACTTCAGCCCCAAGAAAGCTGCCTTCATTGTGAAAAAAGTAGTTGAATCAGCGATTGCAAATGCTGAACACAATAAAGGTGCTGACATTGATGAGCTCAAGGTATCGGCGGTCATCGTTGATAAAGGCACTTCCTTAAAGCGCTTCACTGCACGCGCTAAGGGTCGTGGCAATCAAATCGAAAAACAAACTTGTCACATTAGCGTGACCTTGAGTAACTAAGGAAAGATATGGGCCAAAAGATTAACCCCACCGGATTCCGACTCGCGGTAACGAAGAATTGGACATCACGTTGGTATGCAAACAATACTGACTTCGCAAAGATGCTGAAAGAGGACGTAGATGTCCGTAGCTATTTGAAGAAGAAGTTAAAGAATGCATCAGTAAGCAAAGTTGTGATTGAGCGTCCTGCTAAGAACGCGCGCATCACTATTTATAGCTCACGTCCAGGCGTTGTCATCGGCAAAAAAGGCGAAGACATTGAAGTTCTCCGTCGTGAATTACAAAAGCGCATGGGTGTTCCAGTTCATGTGAACATTGAAGAAATTCGTAAGCCAGAAGTTGACGCACAATTGATCGCTGACTCTATTACTCAACAGTTAGAGAAGCGCATTATGTTCCGTCGCGCTATGAAGCGTGCAATGCAAAGCGCAATGCGTCTTGGCGCACAAGGCATCAAGATCATGTCTTCCGGTCGTTTGAACGGTGCAGAAATTGCCCGTCGCGAATGGTACCGTGAAGGTCGTGTCCCACTTCATACATTGAAGGCTGATATTGATTACGCAACATCAGAAGCCGAAACAACATACGGCATCATCGGTGTAAAAGTTTGGGTTTATAAAGGCGATACATTGGGTCGTGGTGCAGAAGCTCAAGTAGCTGCTCCATCTGCTGAGCCAGCTGCCGAAGAAAAGAAAACTCGTCGTGCTCCAAGCAAAACAGCTGCTCGTAAACCAGCTGCTGGCGCTGACAAGCCATTAGTTGCTGCTAAGCCAGCAGTAAAGCGTGTGCGCAAGGTTGAAACACCTGCCGCAGATACGCAGAAGTCAGGAGAGTAAGCATGCTACAACCAAAGCGTCGCAAGTATCGTAAGGAACAAAAAGGCCGTAACACTGGCGTGGCAACACGCGGTAGTTCTGTAGCCTTTGGTGACTTTGGATTGAAGGCCGTTGGCCGTGGTCGTTTGACTGCTCGTCAAATCGAGTCAGCACGTCGCGCAATGACCCGTCACATTAAACGTGGTGGTCGTATCTGGATTCGTATTTTCCCAGATAAGCCAATTTCACAAAAACCTGCTGAAGTACGTATGGGTAATGGTAAAGGTAATCCAGAGTACTACGTAGCTGAAATCCAACCAGGCAAAGTGCTTTACGAGATGGACGGTGTTGATGAGCAATTGGCGCGCGAAGCTTTCAAGCTTGCTGCAGCTAAGTTGCCTTTACAGACCACTTTCGTGATTCGCCACTTAGGTTGATCGGGATAGAGATTATGAAAAATAAAGAATTAGCAGCCAAAGATCTGACTGCCTTGAATGCAGAATTGACAGAGCTCTTAAAGACCAACTTTAAGCTCCGTATGCAAAAGGGTACTCAGCAACTCACTAATACCAGCCAATTGGGTAAGACTAAGCGCGACATCGCTCGTGTAAAGACTTTTATTACCCAAAAGACTGCACAGAAATAAGGAAAAAGGGATATGACAGAGTTATCTAAACCCTTGCGCCGCACCCTTGTGGGCCGCGTTGTTAGCGACAAAATGCAAAAAACTGTGACGGTCTTAGTTGAGCGTCAAGTGAAGCATCCGGTGATTGGTAAGTACGTTGGCCAATCCAAAAAGTACCACGCTCATGACGAAGCTGGCACATACAAGATGGGTGATACTGTTGAAATTGCTGAATCTAAGCCAATTTCACGCACCAAATCTTGGGTTGTGACCCGTTTGGTTGAGGCTTCAAAGGGTATTTAAGGTATTTTTAAGGGATTTTGGCGAAGTTTCTTCCCAAATCCCTGTTTTACGTAGTAGAATAGAAGGCTTCTCTGGTTTTATTGGAGAAGCAGTGTTTTTCATTAATTCCGGGTTTTAGCTTTCGTTAAAGCCCATAGACGGAACCAAGACTGTTTGCCTCTGGCCAATAAGTTGGGGATTAGAAATGATACAAACCGAAAGTAGATTGCAGGTCGCCGATAACACAGGCGCCAGTGAAGTTTTGTGCATCAAGGTATTGGGCGGCTCTAAGCGTCGTTACGCCAGTATCGGTGATGTCATCAAAGTGACTGTAAAGTCCGCTGCTCCACGTGGCCGTGTAAAAAAAGGTGATATTTATAACGCTGTTGTTGTTAGAACAGCTAAGGGTGTTCGCCGTCCAGATGGTTCATTGATTAAGTTCGATGCAAACGCTGCGGTATTGCTCAACGCTAAGTTAGAGCCAATTGGCACACGTATCTTCGGACCAGTTACACGCGAATTGCGTACTGAGAAGTTCATGAAGATCGTTTCTCTCGCCCCCGAAGTTATTTAAGAGGCTGATATGAAAAAGATTCGTAAAGGTGATTCCGTAGTTCTCTTGACTGGCCGCGATAAAGGCAAGCAAGGAACTGTTACAGCCGTTCTCGAGAACAAATTAGTGATCGAAGGCGTAAACATTTATAAAAAGAGCGTTAAGCCAAATCCAGCTGCCGGTGTTACTGGCGGCATGATTGACAAGACGATGCCTGTTCACATTTCTAATGTGGCTGTGGTTGACGGTAACGGCAAACCATCACGTGTTGGTATCAAACTCGTTGACGGTAAAAAGCAACGTTTCCTCAAAACCACTGGCGCGACATTAAGCGCATAAGGGGCACGGAGAAATTATGAGCACACGTTTTCAAGAACACTATCAAGCTAAAGTTGTTGCTGATTTGATTGCCAAGTTTGGCTACAAGTCTGTAATGGAAGTTCCACGCATTACCAAGGTAACTCTGAATATGGGCCTGGGCGATGCAGTGAACGACAAGAAAATTATCGAAAATGCAGTTGGAGATTTAACTAAGGTTGCAGGCCAAAAGCCAGTTGTAACTAAAGCGAAAAAAGCGATTGCAGGTTTCAAAATTCGTCAAGGCTACCCAATCGGTGCCATGGTGACATTGCGTGGTCAACGCATGTACGAATTCTTGGATCGTTTCGTTACTGTTGCATTGCCACGCGTACGTGACTTCCGTGGTATCTCCGGTAAAGCATTTGACGGCCGTGGTAACTACAACATCGGCGTTAAAGAGCAGATCATTTTCCCTGAAATCGAATACGACAAGATTGATGCCCTCCGTGGTCTCAATATCAGTATTACGACGACTGCTAAAACCGACGAAGAAGCAAAAGCTTTGTTGGCAGCATTCAAATTCCCTTTCCGCAATTAAGAGGCTAACGTGGCAAAACTATCCCTGATTGAGCGCGAGAATAAGCGCGCAAAAACTGTAGAGAAGTACGCTGTAAAGCGTGCCGAACTCAAAGCGATCATTGCTGATCAATCACGCAGCGATGAAGAGCGCTATGAAGCTCGCTTGAAACTACAGGCACTTCCACGTAACGCAAGCCCGATTCGTCAAAGAAATCGTTGTTCATTAACCGGTCGCCCACGTGGCACATTCCGTAAATTCGGTTTGGCTCGTAGCAAGATTCGTGAAATCGCCTTCCGTGGCGAAATCCCCGGTTTAACCAAGGCCAGCTGGTAAGCGGCGAAAGAATTAGGAGAACTCATGAGTATCAGCGATCCAATCGCCGACATGTTGACCCGGATCCGCAATGCGCAAGCAGTGCAGAAGCCGCTAGTCACAATGCCGTCGTCAAAAGTTAAAGTAGCTATTGCAAAAGTTTTGCAAGATGAAGGCTATATCGAAAGTTTTGAAATCAAAGGTGAAGCAGCTAAGCCAGTGCTCCACATTGATCTTAAATACTATGCAGGCCGTCCTGTTATCGAGCGTATCGACCGTGTTTCTACACCAAGTTTACGTATCTATAAAGGCCGTCATGACATTCCAGAGGTAATGAATGGCTTGGGCATTGCAATTATTTCAACCCCTCAAGGCGTAATGACAGACCGTAAAGCACGTGCAACAGGCGTGGGCGGCGAAGTTATTTGCTACGTAGCTTAAGGAGCGAAATATGTCCCGCGTAGGTAAATCACCAATTACAGTTCCTAAGGGCGCTGAAATCAGCATCAACGGTGCAAACATTACTGTCAAAGGTCCACTGGGCACATTGACACATAACTTGCACCCGACAGTTGGTTTGAAACAAGAAGATGGCGTGTTGACAGTGGTTGTAAACAGCGACTCACCAGAAGCTGGTGCACAGTCAGGTACAGCGCGTGCTTTGGTTAACAACATGGTTGTTGGCGTAACTTCAGGCTTTGAGCGCAAGCTCAGCTTGGTAGGCGTTGGTTACCGTGCTCAAGCCCAAGGCGAAACATTGAAGTTGCAACTCGGTTTCTCACACGACATTATTTACAACCTTCCTAAGGGCGTAAAAGCTGAGACTCCATCGCAAACAGAAATCATTATTAAAGGCTCCAACAAGCAGCAAGTTGGCCAGGTCGCAGCTGAAGTTCGCGCATACCGTTCACCAGAGCCATACAAAGGCAAGGGTGTTCGCTACGTGGATGAGGTTGTGCATCTGAAAGAAACCAAGAAGAAGTAAGCGAGATTAGAAAATGAATAAAGACGAATCCAGACAAAGACGTGCTCGGCAGACTCGTATTCGCATTGCCGAAGCAATGGCAAATCGCTTAACAGTTATCCGTAGCAATTCACATATTTCTGCACAGGTATATAGCCCATGCGGAACCAAAGTTGTAGCAGCTGCTTCAACAATGGAAAAAGATTTGCGCCAAGCGATCAAAAACGGCGGCAACGCTGATGCGGCAAAACAAATCGGCAAGTTAGTTGCTGAGCGTGCTGTTAAGGCAGGCGTTGTTGATGTTGCTTTTGATCGTTCCGGTCATCGTTACCACGGCCGTATTAAGGCCTTAGCTGAAGCTGCGCGTGAAGCCGGCCTGAAGTTCTAATAGGGTTTAGGAAAAAACATGGCAAAAATGCAAACTAAGATGCAAAACGAAGAGCGTGATGATGGTCTTCGCGAGAAGATGATTGCTGTTAATCGTGTAACTAAAGTGGTTAAGGGTGGTCGTATTCTCGGCTTCGCTGCACTCACTGTAGTTGGCGATGGCGATGGCCGCATCGGCATGGGTAAAGGCAAATCAAAAGAAGTTCCAGTTGCTGTTCAAAAGGCAATGGACGAAGCTCGTCGCAAGATGATCAAAGTGACTTTACGTAAAGGTACTTTGCAGCACACCGTTACTGGTCAACATGGCGCGTCACGCGTTTTGATTTCTCCAGCTAAAGACGGTACTGGAATTATTGCTGGTGGTCCAATGCGCGCAATTTTTGACGTAATGGGTGTAACCAATGTGGTTGCTAAGTCACTCGGTTCTACAAACCCGTACAACTTGGTTCGCGCAACGATTGATGGTTTGAACAAGATGAGTACTCCTGCTGAGATTGCTGCTAAGCGCGGTAAGTCAGTTGAAGAGATTCTCGGCTAAGACCAAAAGATTAGGAATCTACAAATGACAAAATCAAACTCCAAAGTCAAACTGCAATTAGTGCGCAGCTTGATCGGTACACGCGAAAGCCACCGTGCAACTGTACGCGGCTTAGGCCTTGGTCGTATCAATTCAGTTTCTGAATTGGAAGACACTCCAGCTGTTCGCGGCATGATTAATAAAGTTTCTTATCTAGTTAAAGTCATTGGCTAATAACTAGCAAGTAAATAGGCGAATAATATGCAACTCAATACAATCAAACCCGCAGAGGGCTCCAAGAAAAACCGTCGTCGCGTAGGTCGTGGCATTGGTTCTGGTCTTGGTAAAACTGCAGGCCGCGGTCACAAAGGTCAAAAATCTCGTTCCGGTGGATTCCACAAAGTTGGATTCGAAGGCGGTCAGATGCCTATGTATCGTCGTTTGCCAAAACGCGGTTTCGTGTCTTTGACACGTCGTCACGTTGGTCAAATTACTTTGAACGACTTAGCAAAAATCAACTTGCCAGAAGTGGACTTGTTGGTATTGAAGGCTCACGGTTTTGCTGGTGAGCAAATCAATGCAGTTAAGGTTATCAAGACTGGTGAACTCAAGATTGCTGTAACCCTCAAGGGTATTACAGCAACTGCCGGCGCTAAAGCAGCTATTGAAGCAGCTGGCGGCAAACTAGTTGATTTGGCTTAATAGGTCTTTTCAGTAGATATGGCATTAGCACCTACCAATAACGCAAATACTGCATCAGCAGGAGGCAAGTTCGGCGAATTACGTCAGCGCTTGGTCTTCCTGGTGTTGGCTTTGCTCGTGTTCCGTTTGGGTGCTCATATACCTGTTCCAGGCATTGATCCAGACCAATTGGCACAGTTATTTGCTGGTCAAAAAGACGGCATCTTGGGAATGTTTAACTTGTTCTCTGGTGGCGCTTTATCTCGCTTTACAGTCTTTGCTTTGGGAATCATGCCTTACATTTCTGCATCGATCATCATGCAGCTAATGACTATTGTTGTCCCTTCATTGGAATCTTTGAAAAAAGAAGGCCAAGCTGGTCAGCGCAAGATTACTCAGTACACCCGTTACGGCACTGTACTTTTGGCGACCTTCCAGGCAATGGGTATTTCCGTTGCTTTGCAAGCTCAACCTGGCTTGGTTATTAACCCAGGTCTGATGTTTGAACTCAATACGGTTGTGACTTTAGTAACCGGAACGATGTTCTTGATGTGGCTTGGCGAGCAAATTACTGAGCGTGGCCTAGGCAACGGTATTTCGATCATTATTTTTGGCGGTATTGTTTCTGGCTTGCCAAATGCTTTAGCTAGCTTATTAGAGTTGGTGCGTACTGGCTCAATGAATATTATTTCTGCATTGCTGATCGTTGTGATTTGCGTGGCAGTAACTTATTTTGTGGTATTTGTAGAGCGCGGCCAGCGTCGTATTTTGGTGAACTACGCTAAGCGTCAAGTTGGCAACAAGATCTACGGCGGCCAATCTTCTTACTTCCCATTGAAGTTAAATATGGCAGGTGTTATTCCTCCAATCTTTGCTTCTTCGATTATTTTGTTCCCTGCAACCATTGCTGGCTGGTTCACATCCGGCGAGCCAACCAATATGTTCAGCAGAATCATTAAGGACTTGGCAGCGACTTTGGCTCCAGGTCAACCCGTGTACACCATCCTGTACGCAGCTGCAATTATTTTCTTCTGCTTCTTTTATACCGCCTTGGTATTTAATAGCCGCGACACTGCTGAGAATTTGAAGAAAAGCGGTGCCTTTGTTCCTGGCATTCGTCCGGGCGACCAAACAGCGCGTTATATCGACAAGATCTTGGTGCGCTTAACTTTGGCTGGTGCGATTTATATGGTTTTGGTTTGTTTATTACCAGAATTTTTAGTGTTGAAGTACAACGTGCCTTTCTATTTTGGTGGTACTTCATTGTTGATTATTGTTGTCGTTGCAATGGATTTCATGGCTCAAGTTCAGTCATTTGTGATGCAACAGCAATACGGCTCTTTGATGAAAAAAGCCAACTTTAAGATGGGCGCTTAACTGAATGTCTAAAGACGATGTAATTCAGATGGCGGGAGAAGTTGTAGAGAATTTGCCGAACGCGATGTTTCGCGTGAAGCTGGAAAACGGACATGTGGTTCTAGGGCACATTTCCGGAAAGATGCGGATGCATTACATCCGTATTTTGCCGGGAGATAAGGTGACGGTGGAGATGACTCCTTACGACCTGACGCGCGCCAGAATCATTTTCCGCGCGAAGTAAAGATTAAGTAGTACCTATTTTTAAGAGGTGAGTTATGAAAGTTTTAGCATCCGTTAAGTGTATTTGCAGAAATTGCAAGATCATTAAGCGCAAACGCGTTGTGCGCGTGATCTGTTCTTCAGACGCACGTCATAAGCAGCGTCAAGGCTGATCTGGTTAATTAAGAGGAAATCTCATGGCACGTATCGCTGGGGTAAACATCCCAAATCATCAACATACTGTTATCGGTTTAACAGCAATTTTTGGCATTGGCACAACTCGTGCTCACAAAATTTGCCAGACCACAGGTGTTGCAATCGACAAAAAAGTTAAAGATCTTACCGACGCTGACTTGGAAAAGTTGCGTGATGAAGTAGGTAAGTTCATCACCGAAGGTGACCTTCGTCGTGAAGTAACTATGAGCATCAAGCGTTTGATGGACTTAGGTTGCTACCGTGGTGTGCGTCATCGTAAGGGCTTGCCTGTACGTGGTCAACGTACCAAGACCAATGCGCGTACCCGTAAGGGCCCACGTAAGTCCGGCATCGCACTGAAGAAATAATCAAGAAAGTTTATTGACATGGCAAAACAACAATCCGCTTCCGCCGCTTCACAGCGCGCTCGTAAGAAGGTTAAAAAGAACGTTGCTGACGGTATCGCACACGTTCACGCTTCTTTTAACAACACCATCATTACGATCACTGATCGTCAAGGAAATGCGCTTTCATGGGCAACTTCTGGCGGCCAAGGCTTCAAAGGCTCACGTAAATCAACACCTTTTGCTGCTCAGGTAGCTGCAGAAGTTGCTGGTAAGACAGCCATTGAATGCGGTATTAAGAACTTGGAAGTTCAGATCAAAGGCCCAGGCCCAGGTCGTGAATCAGCAGTTCGTGCATTGAACTCATTGGGCATCAAGATCACTGAGATTCAAGACGTAACTCCAGTTCCACACAATGGTTGCCGTCCTCCTAAGCGTCGTCGTATCTAAGCTAGGAAGTTGGTAGTACAAGTTTTAGTAGTTTTTTATTAAAGCCCACTGTTCACCTGATTTAAAGGGTGAACTCACCGCCGGTCGTAAGACTGCGGTAAAGAAAGGAAAGCATCGTGGCACGTTACTTAGGGCCTAAGGCCAAATTAGCACGTCGGGAAGGTACCGACTTATTTTTAAAGAGCGCACGTCGCGCCCTGTCAGACAAGTGCAAGTTAGATACTAAGCCTGGTCAACATGGTCGCACATCTGGCTCAAGAACATCGGATTACGGTAATCAATTGCGTGAAAAGCAAAAGGTTAAGCGTATCTATGGCGTATTAGAGCGTCAGTTCCGTCGTTACTTCGCAGAAGCTGAGCGTCGTAAGGGCAACACTGGTGAAACATTGCTCCAGTTGCTAGAGTCACGTCTCGACAACGTGGTCTATCGCATGGGCTTTGGTTCTACACGTGCAGAAGCACGTCAGTTGGTTTCTCACGGCGCCATCATGCTAAATGGCAGCGCTGTGAATATTCCATCTATCCAGGTTAAGCCTGGTGACATTGTTGCGATTCGTGAAAAAGCGAAGAAGCAAGCACGTATTACGGAATCACTCAATTTGGTTCAGCAAATGTCTGCAGTTACCTGGGTTTCAGTTGACGCAACTAAGCTGGAAGGAACATTTAAGCAAGTGCCTGACCGCGAAGATATTAGCGGTGAAATTAATGAAAGTTTGATCGTCGAATTGTATTCACGCTAATTTAGGCACTCTCAAGGAAAAAATATGCAAACAAATTTGCTCAAGCCAAAGATTATTTCTGTTGAAGCGCTTACCGCCAACCAAGCTAAGGTTGTTATGGAGCCGTTCGAGCGTGGCTATGGCCACACACTCGGAAACGCATTACGTCGTGTACTCTTGTCCTCGATGGTTGGTTATGCACCAACTGAAGTAGCTATTGCAGGTGTAGTTCATGAATATTCCACTTTGGATGGTGTTCAAGAGGACGTAGTAAACCTCTTGTTGAACCTCAAAGGTATCGTATTCAAATTACAGTCTCGTGATGAAGTCACCATCAATTTGCGTAAAGAAGGCCCAGGCGTCGTTACCGCAAAAGATATTGACTTGCCGCACGATGTTGAAATTATCAATCCTGATCATGTGATCGCTCACTTGTCTGCTGGTGGTAAGTTGGATATGCAGATCAAGGTTGAAAAAGGTCGTGGCTATGTTCCAGGTAATGTTCGTCAATACAACGACGAAGCAACTAAGATTATTGGCCGCATTGTGTTGGATGCTTCATTCAGCCCAGTAAGCCGTGTTAGCTATGCTGTTGAGTCCGCTCGTGTTGAGCAACGTACCGATCTCGATCGTTTGGTAATGACTATTGAAACTAACGGTGTGTTATCTCCTGAAGAAGCAATTCGTCAAGCTGCTAGCATCTTGGTTGATCAGTTAGTTGTATTTGCAGCTCTTGAGAGCAGCGAAGTTTCTGGTGATCTCGCACCAAGCCGCTCTTCAATGGTTGATCCAATGTTGATGCGTCCAGTTGATGATCTTGAGCTCACAGTTCGCTCTGCAAACTGCTTGAAAGCTGAGAACATTTACTACATCGGTGACTTGATTCAACGTACAGAGAATGAATTGTTGAAGACGCCTAATTTGGGTCGTAAGTCTTTGAATGAAATCAAAGACGTATTGGCTGCTCGTGGCTTAAGTCTTGGCATGAAACTCGAAAGCTGGCCTCCAGCTAACCTCGAGAAATAATTAGAAAGGAAGCATCATGCGTCACGGAAACGGCTTACGCAAACTAAATAGAACATCTTCACATCGCTTGGCGATGCTGCGCAATATGTCCAATTCTCTTTTGGAGCACGAAGTCATTAAAACGACTTTGCCAAAAGCAAAAGAATTGCGCATGGTTGTTGAGCCTTTGATTACCTTGGGTAAAAAAGACAACTTAGCAAACCGTCGCTTAGCATTTGATCGCACTCGTGATCGCGATATCGTGGCTAAGCTCTTCACAGAACTCGGCCCACGCTATGCAACACGTCCAGGTGGCTACCTTCGTATTTTGAAGTTCGGCTTCCGTCATGGCGACAATGCACCAATGGCTTTGGTTGAGTTGGTAGATCGCCCAGAAGTTGAAGAAACAGCAGTTGTAGCTGAAGAGGCTTAAGTCTCCCAGCGATTGAAAAGCCAGGCTCCGGTCTGGCTTTTTTCATTTACGGGTTATAAATACGGCATGCCCCAGAACATCCCAGCTAAATCCCATGACCTATTGGTGGTTGTAACCAGTCTTCCCAATATTGAGGCTGCTAGAACCTTGGCTAAGGCCCTAGTAGAGAATCATCTTGCGGCTTGTGTGCAAATGAGTGAAGGGGTTTATTCAATTTACCGTTGGGAAGGAAGAGTTTGCGAAGAGCATGAGATTCTCTTGTCTGCTAAAACGGTTGCGCACCAATGGGAAGCGATTTCTGCTTTTATAAAAGAAAGCCATCCTTACGATTTGCCTGAGATTTTAGCTTTTTCACCAGAGCAATATTCGCAGCAATACGGTGAATGGGTACAGGCTGAGGTAAATTCACAGTAATGAGAATGCAATCCCTTCTGAAAATGTTCATCGCATTGCTTGTGCTGTTATCAACACAAGTTTTTGCTGCACAAGAATTCTTGTCACCAGAAAAAGCATTTCGGGTAGAGGCAACCTGGTTAGATAAATCCAATCAAATTGAGATTGAGTTCATACCTGCCAAAGGCTATTACCTCTATCAAGAATCCTTGCAATTTGAGGCGGGCTCAGAAGCTGGGAAGCTATATAAAATAAGGCCTACATTGCCATTGGGTGTGGAAAAGTTTGATGAAACTTTTCAGAAAAAATTGCAAGTTTATAAGCAAGCATTCATGGTGTTGCTCGATGTTAATCCGACCCCCGGCAAGCCAATTCATATTGATGTCAATCTTCAGGGTTGCGCAGAAGCTGGAATTTGCTATCCACCAATGACCTTAAAATTTCTATTAGCTGGGCCTGGTGTGAAGGCGGCGCCAATACCAGAGGCGCTTGAAGGATCGCAAGCTTTGTCAACCACTCAAACGGAATTGAGTTTGAGTGATTTGTGGCGTGAGCGTGATGATGTGAATGCAATCGGCCGTTTCTTACAAAATACTTCCACAGCTTATTTATTTTTAGCCTTTTTTGTTTTAGGTCTCGCGCTGGCTTTCACGCCCTGCGTTTTGCCAATGCTCCCAATTTTGTCGAGTGTGATCTTTGGTACGCAGGGTGGCAAAGCGATTTCAAAGGGCCGTGCGAGCATATTGGCGCTTGCCTATATCTTGGGTATGGCCCTCATCTACGCCTTGGCTGGCGTGCTGATGGCGGCTCTAGGAGGTAGTGTGCAAAGAGCGCTACAGAGCCCACTTGCTCTATCTGCTTTTGCACTCCTGCTCCTGCTTTTGTCGGGCAGCTTGTTTGGTCTTTATGACCTGCGATTACCTCAGTCATGGCATCAACATGTGGATCGGCTGGCAGGTCGTCAAGAGGGCGGTAGCGTCTTTGGCGCCTTTGCCTTGGGGGGCATTTCTACTCTTGTTGCTAGCCCGTGTATTACGGCCCCATTGGCGGGTGTTTTAGCCTTTATTGCTCAAACAGGCTCTATGAGTCTAGGCGCAGGACTGCTCTTTGTCATGGCCTTGGGAATGGGTTTACCACTGCTCTTTATTGCGATTGAAGCGCGTATTTTGATTCCTTCAACGGGTATTTGGATGGTTTGGCTACAGCGCACCCTGGGTGTCTTGTTAGTGGCGACTGCTGCTTGGATAGCTTCCCCATTAATCCAAAAAAATGACCCTAGTGGATCGGTAAACACTATTAATGGACAGAAGATTCATCAAGTAGGAGATTTGTCATTCCTTGTTATTCATTCTCCAGCTGAGTTAGATGCGCAACTGATGAAGGCCAAGCAAGAACAAAAAATAGTCATGCTAGATTTCTATGCCGACTGGTGTATCAGTTGTAAGGAGATGGAAGTAAACACTTTCACAAACCCAGAGGTGAGCAAAGTGCTCAAGCAGTTTGTTTTATTACAAGCCGATGTCACAGCCAATAGCCTTGACAATCAGGCATTGCTAAAGCGCTTTGGTTTGTATGGCCCTCCGGGCATTTTGATCTTCAATCAACAATCAGAAGAGCAAAAAGAGCAACGCGTAATTGGCTATATGCCACCCCAGCGATTTGCTGAGCGTTTAAAAAAAGCTACCAGCAAATAATCACTCGTTAATTATTTTTCTTGAGTAGCCGCGCTGCTTCTAGTGCAAAGTAAGTCAGAACACCATCTGCGCCAGCACGTTTAAATGCCAGCAAAGATTCCATCATTACGGCATCGTGATCTAGCCAACCATTTTGGGCGGCTGCTTTGAGCATGGCATATTCACCGCTCACTTGATAGGCATAAGTAGGGTAACTGAATTCTTCTTTGACGCGACGCACGATATCTAAATAGGGCATGCCTGGCTTAACCATGACCATATCAGCACCTTCGCTAATATCGAGAGCGACCTCCCGCAAAGCCTCGTCCCCATTGGCGCAATCCATTTGGTAAGTTTTTTTATCGGCCTTACCAAGGTTTTTAGCTGAGCCCACAGCGTCTCTAAATGGGCCATAAAAAGCAGATGCGTATTTGGCTGAGTACGCCATGATGCGCGTGTGAATTAAATTCTTTTGCTCAAGCGCTTCACGAATTTTTCCGATGCGACCATCCATCATGTCTGATGGTGCAACGATATCGACACCTGCTTCTGCCTGTGCAATGGCTTGTTTTACCAAGATCGCTGTAGTCTCATCATTCAGAATGCGACCTTGCTCATCGAGTACACCATCTTGACCATGACTTGTATATGGATCAAGCGCCACATCGGTCATGATGCCTAAACTCGGGAAACGTTTTTTGAGTTCGCGAACTGCATTAGGAACAAGGCCAGTCGAATTAAATGCTTCTTTACCATTAGGTGTTTTTAACGCTGAGTCAATCACCGGGAACAAAGCTAAAACGGGGATGCCTAGATCAACACACTCTTGCGCAACTGGCATGAGTAGGTCTAATGAAACACGACTGACACCAGGCATTGAAGCAACGGCTTCAGATTTACCTTGGCCTTCAAGCAAGAACACTGGGTAGATTAAATCATTTGCAGAAACAGAGTTCTCTTGCATGAGTCGGCGTGACCAATCATCGCGACGCATACGACGTGGGCGATGCCCTGGAAAATTAAGCAAAGAGTTAGCTGGTGATTTCATCTTCATGAGTTTCTGCTTCAAATAGCCATTTAATAATTAAATTATCTGCCTCTTCAAGGCCAATACGCTTCGTGCTTGAGAACAATTGTGCCGTAAGTTGCTTTGAGTCACCAGCCCCATCTGATAGGGCAGGATCATATTGTTGAAGTTGCTTGCGCACCGCCTCTAGAGCGTGTTTGCACTCGCTCTTATTGAGCTTGTCACACTTGCTGAGCAAAATGTGGATTGGCTTGCCGGTTGGAACAAACCATTGAATCATTTGTTCATCTAGATCGGTAATGCCACGTCTTGCATCCACAATCAGGACCATGCCAACCAATTGCTCGCGCTCCTGTAAATAGTCGCTGAGAAGAGCATTCCAGTGGTATTTGGTTTCATGGTTTACGGCGGCATAGCCATAGCCTGGCAAGTCCACCAAATAGGCTAAAAGATCGTCTTTTGAGAACAGGCCAAAATAGTTGATATGTTGGGTACGACCAGGGGTCTTACTGGCAAAAGCGAGCCTTTTTTGGTTGCAAAGGACATTAATGGCGCTCGATTTACCCGCATTTGAGCGACCAGCGAAGGCTACCTCACGCAGGGGAGTGGCAGGCAGGCAATGGGTGTCATTGACTGTGGTGGCAAAGCGGGCTTGAAAGAGTTTAGACATGTCCTGAAGCTATTGTAAAATCACGCCAAATCATGAAATATCTCATGGTGTTGGGTAAAAAGGTTGTAAATGTAGGGCCCAAACACTTTTAGGAATTTTTGCCAAGGTAAACATAATGCGTCAAACCTCCCAAATCTCCAAATTCGCTAGCTTGCGTGCTGGTTTTGCTGTTTTCTCTATTTTCGCCTTGATTGGCGTTTCTGGTTTAGCAATTGCAGCTGATGCTGCTCCAATGGCCCCTGCTGCAGAAGCCAAAGCTGCAGTGCCAGGTAAGCCAAAGGTTGATCCTGCTGCTGGTGAAGCTTTGTATTCCAATGGCGATGCAAGCCGTGGCGTAACTGCCTGTTTGACTTGCCATGGTCCTAAAGGTCAAAGTGCTGTTGCCACCTGGCCTAAGTTGTCTGCACAACATGCGGCCTACACAACCAAGCAATTGAAAAATTTCAAAGAAGGTACTCGCGCTAATCCAATCATGATGGGCATGGCTGCAACCTTGACTGAGCAAGATATGCAAAATATCTCTGCATTCTTGGTAAAGCAACCAGTTTCCGAAGGTGTTGCACAAAACAAAGACACCATTGAATTAGGCCAAAGTATTTATCGTGGCGGCATTGCGGCAAAAGGCGTTCCTGCTTGTGCGGCATGCCATAGCCCGACTGGTGCTGGCATTCCTGCGCAATACCCACGCTTAGGTGGTCAGTGGGCTGATTACACCAATGCTCAATTGCTCGCCTTCCGTGAAGGTGTTCGCAAGAACAGCAGCCAAATGACAGCGATTGCCACCAAGCTTTCTGATCAAGAAATGAAAGCCGTTTCCGATTACATCGCTGGTTTGCATTAAGAGATTTTTAAGCTTTAAATAAAAACCCCGCTACATGAGCGGGGTTTTTATTTGTCTAAATTTTTTCTTAACTATTGTTTTGGTAAAACATTTTCACTTGCAAACAAGTCATCTGTTTTTTCGCGAGCGCGAATGACGTAAACCTTCTTTCCGTCAACCATAATTTCTGCTGGTTTAGGGCGCGTATTGTAGTTTGAGGCCATCACAAATCCATAGGCGCCAGCTGAAAGGATGGCTAAAAGATCGCCTTCTTCAACAGCGAGGTGACGATCTCTGCCTAGCCAATCGCCTGATTCACAAACTGGACCCACAACATCATAGGTGAGGCCCTTTGCTTCTTTGGCTTTCACGGGCACGATGCCGTGATGCGCTTCATACAGTGCGGGGCGCATTAATTCAGTCATTGCTGCATCTACGATGCAAAAGTTCTTTTCGGCGCCAGGCTTGAGGTATTCAACGGTAGTCAGCAAGACACCAGCATTACCCACTAAAGATCTGCCGGGCTCAAGAACCACATCTAGATGAGCAAATCCACGTTCTGCCACATGGTTCAAAAGAGTATTGGTGAACTCAGTGATATCGGGTGGGGTTTCATCGCTATACGCAATCCCCAAGCCTCCACCTAAGTCGAGGTGATGAATCACAATACCTTCTTTTTTGAGGTGCTCTACTAAATCTAAAACTTTATCGAGCGCATCTAAGTAAGGTGCAGTCGTTGTAATTTGAGAGCCAATATGGCAATCAATGCCAACAACATCAATTTGAGAAAGTTGCGATGCTTCGCGATAGGTTTTTAATACTTCGTGATAAGCAATGCCAAATTTATTTCCTTTTAAACCCGTAGAAATATAGGGATGTGTTTGCGCATCCACATCAGGATTGACTCGCAAAGAAATAGGCGCACGCAGACTGAGCTCAGTTGCAACGCGATTAATTTTGTGAAGCTCTGCAATGGATTCTACATTGATACATTTGACGCCGGCCTTGAGAGCCATCGCGATTTCAGCAGCAGATTTACCAACTCCTGCAAATACCAAGCTCTTAGGATCTGCGCCAATAGCTAATGCACGAGCTAGCTCACCACCACTGACCAAATCAAAGCCTGCGCCGAGTTGTTTGAAATAATCAATCACTGCTAAATTACTGTTTGCTTTCATGGCGTAATGGACGCGTGCACGCCGCTTGCCTTTTGCATCTACGCAAGCTTTGTCATAAGCTTGGTATGCCTCAGCCAATGCTTTTTTACTATAGACGTAGAGTGGTGTACCAAATTCTTTTGCTAAATCTGCGAGCGGAATTTCTTCGGCATACCAATTGCCATCACGTTCAGTAAATCCAGATAATGTAGGAATAGGAAATGCTTTGCTTGTCATTGCTTAACCGATGAAGAAGGGGCAGCGCTTGTAGGTGGGGGATAGAGTTTGCCTTTAGGCTCAGGCTCTGTCGGCGCCGTAGGGGCTGGGGGTACATTTGGCATATATAGAGGACCCCTAACCCCGCATCCAACAAGGGATATTAGGAGGCTAATACCGAGGGCTCTATTAAGAATCGCTATCATGAATGTCTCTAAAACGAATGATTGAATATAGCATGCAGGGCTCGGTTATGAATCCAAATAATTCAGGCGTCGAAACCATTGACGATAAGCAGTTTTACCAATTGGGCAGCAATTTGCTGCAATCAATTGAAGTGGCATTAGAGGCGGCTGATGATGCGTTAGATCTTGATTTGGATGTAGAGCGCCAAGGTGGCAATGTTATCAATATTCGTTTTCGGGATAAAAGCGTGATTGTGGTCAATACCCAGCCCCCTCTTCATGAAATTTGGGTGGCTGCTAAATCAGGCGGGTATCACTATCGCTGGGCAGGAAGTATGACACAGCCTCTATGGCTCGACACCAAGACTGGCAAAGAACTATTAAGTGATTTGTCAGAATTTGCTAGCGCCCAAGCTGGGCAGCCAGTCAAAATTCAACTCATGAAAACCTAAAGCTAGATTAAGCGGCGCCAGTTGCTTTTAAAGTTTCAATCACCTGTGCATCTGGCACGCTTTTAATCTGAGCCTTACCAATTTTTTCTAGTACTACGTAACGGATTTGGCCGCCTTCCGTTTTTTTATCCACCTGCATGAGTTCCATATAACGCTCGGCACCAAATTTTGGCGGAACAATTGGAAGATTCATTGACTGAATAATTTTGGTGAGGCGCTCAACATCCGCCTTGCTGATGAAATTGAGGCGGCACGATAAATCTGCTCCGAGGACCATGCCACATCCCACGGCCTCACCATGTAACCACTCGCCATAACCCATGCCAGCTTCAATTGCGTGCCCAAAGGTATGTCCAAAGTTCAGAGTTGCTCGGATTCCGCCTTCTCTTTCATCGGCAGAAACCACTGCTGATTTAATTTCACATGAGCGCAGTACGGCATGACTCATCGCATCGGTATCGCAGGCGAGCAATGATTTTGCGTTGGCTTCAATCCAATCTAAAAATTGAGCATCCGCAATTGCACCATGTTTTACTACCTCCGCAAGTCCTGCAGATAGTTCACGTGGAGGCAAAGTCTTCAAAGTATTGAGGTCGGCAACCACAGCAACAGGCTGATGAAAGGCCCCAATCATATTTTTACCTAAGGGATGATTGATACCAGTTTTGCCGCCAACAGAAGAATCTACTTGAGCTAAGAGTGTGGTCGGTACTTGAATAAAGCGAATGCCACGCATGAAGCTTGCAGCTGCAAAGCCGGTCATGTCCCCAATGACACCGCCTCCTAAGGCAACTAACATGGTTTGACGGTCAGCGCCAAATTTGAGAAGGTCGTCAAAAATGAGTTGAAGATTTTTCCAATCCTTGTATGACTCACCATCTGGAAGAATAATCGTTCTTACTGGCTTGCCAAATGTTTCTAAGGTTTTAGTTAAGCGATCTGCATACAGTGGGGCAACCGTTGTATTGGTAACGATGTAAATTGAGGTTGATTTTTCACAAGCGTTAAACAGCTGGGGCTGATCGATTAAGTCTGTGCCGATATATATAGGGTAGCTGCGATTGCCAAGATCAACTTCAAGGGTTTTCATCATAAGTTTCAAGTGGAAAGTTCAAGCTGCATGATTAAGGTGTTTACCAGTTGATTAACGCTGGGCTTGCCAGTTTCAATCACATGGTCTGCAATCTCGCGATAGAGAGGATCACGAATTGCATATAAGTTTTCGAGAATTTTTTTTGCATCCCCATTACGGAGGAGGGGGCGCCCTTCGCCACCCTTCGTACGATGCCATAGCTCAATTGGATTAGCGTGTAAGTAAATCACTGTACCTTGTTCACTTAAGGCCTTGCGATTTTCTGGCATTAGCACTGCGCCACCACCTGTAGCTAGGACAATATTTTTTTCAGTCGTCACTTCGCGAATGGCCTGCGCTTCACGCTTACGAAAGCCTTCTTCACCCTCCATCTCAAAGATGACCGGAATTTTTACGCCACAACGCTCTTCGATAACATGATCCGCATCTAAAAATCGACGCCCTAATTTTTTGGCTAGTACTTTACCAACGGTCGACTTTCCCGCGCCCATGAGGCCGATCAAAAAGATATTGTTTGTCGCAGAGTTCACCCTTTGATTTTATTAGGGTTTATCTAGAACGGTAGGGGTTAGGAAGACTAAGAGTTCAGTTTTATCTTTTAATTTGGATTTATGGCGAAATAAATGGCCAATAAGGGGTATATCTCCTAGCAGGGGTACCTTGACCTCATCTTCTCTTTCAGTGGTTTGGAAGATTCCACCAATAATTGCAGTGCCACCGTTCTCAACGGTTACCTCGGAGCTGAGACTCTTGGTGTCGATGGCATAGCCTTGTTCGGTTTTCATGCCAATCGTGTCTTTATTGATACCCACCAGCATGGAGATCTTTCCATCTGGATGAATTTTGGGTAAGACCTCTAAACGCAAGTTGGCCTTTCGGAACTGCAACTTGCTGCCATTTTGCGAGGTGGTTTGATAGGGCAGTTCAGTGCCTTGCTCAATGGTCGCCTTCACCTGATCACCAGTCATGATGCGTGGGTTAGAGAGGATCTTGCCCTGACCTTCCGACTCAAGTGCAGAGAGTTCTATTTGCAAAAGACGGCTAGCATTCTTAGAAACTAAAGTCGCAGCCACGGCGGCAGGGTTAAAGCCATTGAGTCCGGCACCCGCCAAATTAAAGTCGCCGCTCAACTTGTTATTTGGAGATCCGCCCATGGAGTTTGCTTGATAACCCAACTTGGCACCCAGCTCTCGGGCAAAGCGTTCGTCCGCCTCAACAATGCGTGCTTCAATCAAAATTTGTTGTGGGCTATTGATGTGATCACCACCAAAAGGCAGGGCAGCATCTTCACGACGATATTTTTGAAATGCTGCAATCTCTGCATGCGGACCAATCCAGTAGATGTCACCATTTCTGACTAAGCGCAAAGCACGGCTTGCCAAAATAGAATGCAACGCAGTTTGCCAAGGCGTGTTGTTGAGGTCGACGGTGATCTTGCCCTTAATGGACTCGCTGAGCAAAAAGTTGGTACCGCCCAGTTTGGCAAGAATTTGTAAAAGCTCAGCGACCTCTATGTCGGTAAATTGCAAGCTAATGGGAGACTCCAATGGGCTATTTTCTGCAAGGCTGCCTTGAGCAGGTGGATTCAATAAAAACCCCAATATGAGCATCCCAAGGGCGAGATTTTTGAGTTGTAAGATCATTCGGCTTTTGAGGGTTTGAGGGTGAAGGATTTACCCTGGGCGTGAGAGAAGCTGGCAAGCTCCTTATCGAGGTTTGTAAGCTTCCATTCGCCCAGTGCGGGGGACCCTTTTTCAAGCATGATCGTGCCTTTGCCATTGTGAAAAAAGGCTCGTTGAGAGGAGCCGATTTGACTAAGCCCTAAGTAACGCCAACGGCGCAGTTCAGTTTCGAAGGGGATCGCTTGGGGCTTAGGTTTTGAGGTGATTAAAGTCTTACTTTTATTTAATGAGTGAACACTTACTTCTAATAATTGAATTGATTCATATAGACTATCTTCAATTTCCAGAATTTCTTCGCGCAAAGATGTAAACTCCTTTTTAAGTTCAAAAAGGTCTTTTTGGGTTTCCTGGAGATGAGTATCTTGGGGTAAATTCATGGGCCCGTAAGAGGTGAATAGGGCAAGGATTAGGCCAATGACCCCAATTCCAATCCCTGTAAATAAAGCAATTTTTTTTAGATCTTCTGGGCTCGGAATGTGGCGGGGAATCTCCGGCTTTGGATGAGGCTTGGGACTACTGGGTTTGCGTATTCCATGGGGATCAGGGATGGCAGGATCATCCCCAAGTTCGCTCAAAATTTCATCAAAAGACTGCGGGGAGATTTGGCGTGCTGGCATGCCCATATTCTGGGAATATGTGAGGCAAAAAACTATCAGACTTTATTGAGCTATTAGTCAGAAAACAAGGGTTTTGAAGCTTTCGGTGAAATTGCCTAAGCACCCTATAATTTAATCTTATGGCGCTCCCCCCAAAAGACAAGCCGACGTTTAATCGTCGTCCTATTCGTCAGCCCGACAGACGTCCGCGTCAACCTGGAGGAGATTCGAGCACACCTCGCAAACCTTCTGGTAGCCCCCTTGTCAAGGCCTTGCTCATTATTGGTGTAGCCGCTGCCTTAGTAGTAACGCTGTTGTTGGGTTATGCCTTTTTGGTGGCAAAGCCCAATTTGCCAAAAATTTCTGCTTTAACGGACTACAACCCTAAAACACCTTTGCGTATTTATACGGCTGATAAGGTCTTAATTGGTGAGTTTGGTGAAGAGCGTCGCAAGGTCATTCCCTTAAATGAAATCCCGGCCAGTATGAAAAATGCGGTACTGGCTATTGAGGATGATCGCTTCTACTCTCATGGTGGTGTGGATTATGTAGGCATTGTGAGGGCAGCCGCTACAAACTTACGTGGTCACCTCTCTCAGGGCGCCTCGACGATTACGATGCAAGTTGCCCGCAACTTTTTCTTGAGTAATGAGAAGACCTTTAGCCGAAAAATCTATGAAGTTCTGTTGGCCTGGGAAATTGAATCCCAGCTAACCAAGGACAAGATCCTTGAAATCTATATGAACCAAATTTTCTTGGGTCAACGTGCATATGGATTTTCTAGTGCGGCGCAAATTTATTTTGGTAAAGAATTAAAAGACATCACGATTGCAGAATCAGCAATGTTAGCTGGCTTACCTAAAGCCCCTTCGGCCTATAACCCAGTGACGAACTTTAGGCGCGCCAAGATTCGTCAAGAATATATTCTGCAGCGCATGCGCGATCTTGGCTACATCAGTACCGATGAGTATCAAAAGGCGATGGCCGAAGAGTTGCATATTCGTGGACTTGGTAATGAGTTTGCAGTGCGCGCTGATTTCCCTGCCGAGATGGTTCGTCAATTGCTCTTTAGTCAATATGGCGAAGCGATCTACTCTCAAGGAATTGATGTGTACACCACCATCTTAAAAGCTGACCAGGACGCCGCTTATAAAGCAGTGCGTCGCGGCATCTTTGAATATGACTTGCGCCATGCTTACCGTGGACCAGAAGGCTTTATTGAGTTACCCGAAGATCCAGTGAAACGCCAGCGCGCAATCGATGAAGCGTTGTTGGCCTATCCTCAACTGGATGACTTGCAGTCTGGTGTCGTGCTGGATGTAAAACCAAAAGAAATGCAGGTGATGATTTCTACAGGCGATACGATCACCATAAAAGGCGAGGGCATGAAGTTGGCCACAGCATCTTTGACCGACAGTGCGCAGCCTAAAAAGCGCCTTCGTCCTGGCGCGGTGGTGAGATTGCTTTCTGATGGGGGCGCTTGGAAGTTGGCTCAATTACCGCAGGTTGAGGCCGCCTTCGTTTCTATGAATGCTGATACGGGCGCAATTCTTTCTTTGGTGGGCGGATTTGATTTCCGTCGGAATCAATTCAATCACGTGACGCAAGCATTACGTCAGCCAGGATCTTCATTTAAGCCCTTCATCTATGCCGCGGCGATTGAAAAGGGCTTTACGCCGAGCACGATGGTCAATGATGCGCCTTTGTCAATTGGCAGTCTTGAGACCGGTAGCCAAGCGTGGGAGCCAAAAAACTACGACGGTAAATATGATGGGATGATGCGTTTGCGTAATGCTTTAGCTAAATCTAAGAACTTAGTTTCTGTTCGTATTATTCGTGCAATTGGCCCCTCGTATGCTCAAGAATATATTCAGCGATTTGGTTTTGAGCCAGAGAAGCATCCGCCTTATCTGACCATGGCTTTGGGTGCGGGATCAGTAACCCCGCTACAAATGGCATCTGCATATAGCGTGTTTGCAAATGGCGGTTATCGGGTTGATCCATTCCTGATTGATAAGATGATTGACTCTAAGGGCGCAGTTTTATTTGAAGCCAAACCAACACGAGTTGGTGATGGAGCTCCTCGTGTATTAGATGCGCGTACTGCTTTTGTCATGGATAGTATGTTGCAAGAGGTTACTAAAACCGGTACTGCTGCTTCAGCCCGTGCCAAGCTCGGACGTACCGATATCGCCGGTAAGACCGGTACAACTAATGAATCTCACGATGCTTGGTTTGCCGGTTACAACCCCAAAGTCGTTGCTATCGCCTGGATTGGTTTTGATAAGCCAGCCAGCTTGGGCGATCGTGAAACCGGTGGTGGCTTAGCTTTGCCAATGTGGATTTCGTATATGTCCACAGCACTTAAAGATGTTCCACAAGAAGCGCGCGCCGTTCCTGAAGGTGTGACGCAAGCAGATGGTGATTGGTTTATTCCTGAGTTTTCTCGCGGCGCTGGGGTTCGCGAACTACAGTAGTTCGCCATCATCATGGCTCGGCAAGCGCGTACTGTCATTCCTGGCCAAGCAATGCACGTCATGGTACGTGGTAACAATCGCGAAACGCTTTTCTTTAGCGATGATGATCGTCGGATTTATTTAGAGTGGTTGCGTGATGCTGCAAGACAGTTTGCTTGCGCAGTTCATGCGTTTGCATTAATGCCCAATCATGTGCACCTATTGTTGACACCGCAAAATGAAGACTCATTGGCAAAGACCATGCAATCTTTGGGCCGTCGTTATGCCCAATACTTCAATCACCAACATCACCGTTCTGGGACCATTTGGGAGGGTAGATATCGTTCATCCTTGATTGACCCTGATTATTTTTTACGTTGTCAGCGTTACATTGAGTTAAATCCGGTCAGGGCTGGTTTTGAATCCAGCCCCCAGGATTCTGCTTGGACTAGCTTTGCGACTCATATTGGTGAAAATGCAGAACCTTGGCTAGTTGACCACCAACATTTTTGGAAGTTAGGTAACACCCCATTCGAGCGACAGATGAAATGGGCGGACTTTGTAAAAGAGGGCGCCCCACACTGGGAAGACCGACAAATTACCGAATCTTTGATTCGATCCAAGCCTTGGGTAAGCGATATTTATGCCAAGAAGTTATTTAAAAATGCCCCTGAGTTGACTCAGATTCGCCATCGAGGCCGCCCAAAGAAAATAAATCCTTTAAATTCAGTAGGATAGGATTTAATCAGACTTCGGTGTAGTTAGGGCAACTTTGACTCTGTCCCCAATTTTAAAATTCATTTTGGTGCGGGCTCATAATAAATGGGACAGACTCATTTTATTTCTATTGCATCGGTATGGGTATTCACCTATATTTGATCCTCCAAAAGTAATTAGGCCTTTGTCGCCCCTCGGAAATACTATGACTACACAATTCAAATCAGATCTTCGTCCAATCGCTCAAGGTCTATACGACCCTCGAAATGAGCATGATGCCTGCGGCGTAGGATTCGTTGCCCACATCAAGGGAAAGAAATCTCACGAGATTGTTTCTCAAGGTTTGAAGATTCTTGAAAATTTAGATCACCGGGGAGCCGTTGGTGCCGACCCATTAATGGGTGACGGTGCCGGCATTTTGATTCAAATTCCAGACACTTTGTATCGCGAAGAGATGGCAAAGCAAGGAGTCACATTGCCGCCTCTAGGCGAATATGGCGTTGGCATGATCTTCTTGCCAAAAGAACATGCGTCACGTTTAGCTTGCGAGCAAGAATTAGAGCGCACAGTGCGCTTAGAAGGACAAGTTGTTTTAGGTTGGAGAGATGTTCCAGTCGATGTGAAATTGCCAATGTCCCCAACTGTACAAATGACAGAGCCATTCATTCGCCAGATTTTTATTGGTCGCGGACGCGACATCATGACAACTGATGCCCTAGAGCGTAAGTTGTATGTGATTCGCAAAACAGCAAGCCATGCAATTCAAGATCTTCATTTGAAGCATGGCAAAGAATATTTCGTAGCCTCGATGTCTGCGCGTACGATTGTTTACAAAGGCTTGCTCTTAGCAAATCAAGTCGGCGCCTACTACCAAGATTTGCAAGATCCACGCACTGTATCGGCTCTAGCCTTGGTGCATCAGCGCTTCTCCACTAATACCTTCCCTGCGTGGGAGTTGGCTCACCCGTATCGCATGATTGCGCATAACGGTGAGATCAACACAGTTAAAGGTAACGTCAATTGGGTGAATGCGCGCGAAGGTGCTATTAGCTCCCCAGTACTTGGTGATGATTTGCAAAAACTTTGGCCATTAATTTATCCAGGCCAATCAGACACAGCTTGCTTTGACAACTGTTTAGAGTTGTTGGTCATGTCGGGCTACCCGTTGGCACAAGCCATGATGATGATGATTCCTGAAGCATGGGAACAGCACACATTGATGGACGATAATCGTCGCGCATTCTATGAATATCACGCGGCAATGATGGAGCCATGGGATGGCCCTGCTGCAATGGCATTTACAGATGGCCGTCAAATTGGTGCAACTTTAGATCGCAATGGTTTGCGTCCTGCGCGCTATTACGTTACTGATGATGACTTGGTCATCATGGCTTCTGAAGCCGGAGTATTGCCAATTCCTGAGAATAAGATTGTTCAAAAATGGCGTTTACAGCCAGGCAAAATGTTCATGATTGACATGGAGCAAGGTCGCATCATTGATGATGTTGAGCTCAAGAATGCCGTATCAAAAGCTAAGCCATATAAGAGCTGGATTGATGCAGTTCGGGTGAAGCTGGATGAAGTTGATGCTAGCAAGGCTGATTTGGTTGATGAAAAAATGACCATCCGCCCAGCAGCAAAATTACTCGATCGTCAACAAGCATTCGGCTACACCCAAGAAGATATCAAGTACCTCATGGCTCCAATGGCCATGAATGGTGAAGAGGCGATTGGTTCAATGGGCAATGACAGCCCGTTGGCAGTGCTTTCAAATAAGAATAAGCCTCTCTACAACTACTTCAAGCAATTGTTTGCGCAGGTGACCAATCCTCCGATTGATCCAATCCGTGAAAACATGGTGATGTCTCTGGTTTCTTTCATTGGGCCTAAACCTAATTTGTTGGATACCAACAATATCAATCCTCCAATGCGCTTGGAAGTGAGTCAGCCGATTTTGGATTTTGACGATATCACTAAGATTCGTCACATTGGCCACTACACCAATGGCAAGTTCCGCTCTTACGAGTTAGATATTTGTTATCCAGCGGTATGGGGTAAGGCTGGCATTGAAGCGCGCTTGGCATCTTTGTGTGCTGAGGCTGCTGATGCCGTGCGTTCTGGTTACAACATCTTGATCGTGAGCGATCGTCAAGTAGACGAAAAGCACGTAGCGATTCCTGCATTGTTGGCTACATCAGCAATTCACCAACATCTAGTTGAAAAAGGCTTGCGTACTAGCGTAGGTCTGGTGGTCGAGACAGGCAGCGCGCGTGAAACCCATCACTTTGCACTCTTAGCTGGTTATGGTGCGGAAGCCATTCATCCATACCTCGCGATGGAAACCTTGTCTGAGATGGCCAAAGGCTTGTCAGGTGATTTATCTCCTGAAAAAGCAGTGAAGAACTTTGTAAAAGCAGTTGGTAAAGGTTTGCAAAAAGTCATGTCCAAAATGGGCATCTCTACCTATATGTCTTATACCGGCTCACAGATTTTTGAAGCGATTGGTTTAAACCGCGACATCATTGATCAGTACTTCAAGGGCACTCCATCGAATGTTGGTGGGATTGGGGTATTTGAGGTGGCTGAAGAAGCCTTGCGTATGCACAGCGCTGCATTTAGTAATGATCCAGTGTTAACCAATATGCTCGATGCAGGTGGTGAATACGCATTCCGTATTCGTGGCGAGAACCACATGTGGACTCCTGACACGATTGCGAAATTGCAGCACTCTACGCGTATCGGTGCAGAGAAGGGTTACCAGACTTATAAAGAGTACGCGAACATCATTAATGACCAAACTAAGCGTCAGATGACTTTGCGTGGCTTGTTTGAGTTCAAGATTGATCCAAGCAAAGCGATTCCACTAGATGAAGTTGAGCCGGCAAAAGAAATCGTAAAACGTTTTGCAACGGGCGCGATGTCTTTGGGTTCTATCTCTACAGAAGCGCACGCTACCTTAGCGATTGCGATGAACCGTATTGGTGGTAAGTCCAATACTGGTGAGGGTGGCGAAGATCCAAACCGTTACGTGAACGAGCTCAAAGGTATCCCTATTAAGAAAGGTGAAACCCTTTCCAGCATTTTGGGTAGTGATGTGGTTGAAGCCAATATTCCATTGCAGGATGGTGACTCATTACGCTCTAAGATTAAACAAGTAGCTTCTGGTCGTTTCGGTGTGACTACTGAGTATCTGCGCTCTGCTGATCAGATTCAGATCAAGATGGCGCAAGGTGCAAAGCCAGGCGAAGGCGGTCAATTACCAGGCGGAAAAGTATCTGACTACATTGGTAAGTTGCGCTTCTCTGTACCGGGCGTTGGTTTGATTTCTCCCCCTCCGCACCATGATATTTACTCAATTGAAGATATCGCTCAGTTGATTCACGATCTGAAGAACGTTAATCCAAAAGCTGACGTTTCGGTCAAGTTGGTTTCTGAAGTAGGCGTTGGCACGGTTGCTGCTGGCGTTGCTAAGGCCAAAGCGGATCACGTTGTGATTGCTGGTCATGATGGCGGTACTGGTGCTTCACCACTATCTTCTATTAAGCATGCAGGTTCACCATGGGAATTAGGTTTGGCTGAAACACAGCAGACCTTGGTGCTCAATGGCTTGCGTAGCCGTATTCGTGTTCAGGCTGATGGCCAAATGAAGACCGGTCGTGACGTGGTGATAGGTGCTTTATTAGGTGCGGATGAGTTTGGTTTTGCGACTGCTCCATTAGTTGTTGAGGGTTGCATCATGATGCGTAAGTGTCATTTGAATACTTGCCCAGTAGGTGTAGCAACTCAAGATCCAGAACTCCGTAAGAAGTTTTCTGGCAAACCAGAGCATGTTGTGAATTTCTTCTTCTTTATTGCAGAAGAAGCACGCGAAATCATGGCTCAACTCGGCATTCGTAAGTTTGATGATTTGATCGGTCGTGCTGACTTATTAGACACTCGCAAAGGCATTGAGAATTGGAAAGTTCATGGTTTAGATTTCAGTAAGATTTTTGCTGAACCCCAGGTAGCTGCTGACGTTCCGCGTTATCAAGTACTCACTCAAGATCATGGTCTGACTAGTGCGCTAGATAACATCTTGATTGAGAAGAGCGAGCCCGCATTAGAGCGTGGCGAGAAAGTTTCTTTTATTGTTCCAGTTAAGAACGTAAACCGCACTGTCGGCGCAATGCTTTCTGGTGAAGTGGCTCAGCGTTATGGCCATGCTGGCTTACCTGATGACACGATTCATATTCAGTTAAATGGTACAGCCGGTCAAAGCTTTGCGGCCTTCTTAGCTCGCGGCATTACTTTGGATTTGGTGGGCGATGGTAACGACTACGTTGGCAAAGGTTTGTCAGGTGGCCGTGTGATCGTTCGCGCTCCCCATGAATTCCGTGGTGATACTGCGAAGAACATCATTGTTGGCAACACGGTGTTATACGGCGCAATCGCTGGTGAAGCATTCTTTAACGGGGTTGCTGGTGAGCGTTTTGCGGTACGTAACTCTGGTGCGACTACTGTTGTAGAAGGCACCGGTGACCATGGTTGTGAATATATGACGGGTGGAACTGTAGTCGTTCTTGGTACAACCGGCCGTAACTTTGCTGCCGGTATGAGTGGTGGCATTGCTTATGTCTATGACGAAGATGGCTTGTTTGATAAGCGTTGCAATACCAGCATGGCGACCTTGGAAAAAGTACTGCCTTCTGCAGAACAAAACGCCAAAATGCCGAAGTCGGAGTGGCATGCTCCCATTGATGTTAAAGACGGTGGCGAGCGCTTAACCGATGAGCAAATCTTGAAGAGCTTGATTGAGCGTCATTTCCGTTACACCGGTTCTGAGCGCGCTAAAGCACTCTTAGCGGATTGGGAAAATGCCCGCGGTCGTTTTGTGAAGGTTCTCCCAACCGAATACAAGCGTGCCTTAGGCGAGTTATGGGAAAAGGCTGAGAAGAAGACGGTTGCTGCTTAAGCAACTGAATCAAACAGACAGACGGATATTAAGAAAAGATATTAAGGATTAGATATGGGCAAGGTCACTGGATTTATGGAGTTTGAGCGCGTCGATGAGACATATGAAGCGCCTGTTAAACGTCTTCACCATTACAAAGAGTTCGTTGCAGCTTTAACGGATGAAGAAGCCAAAGTTCAGGGCGCGCGTTGTATGGACTGCGGTATTCCATTCTGTAACAACGGCTGCCCAGTCAACAACATCATTCCGGACTTCAACGACTTGGTTTTCCATAACGATTGGAAAAACGCCTTAGATGTTTTGCAATCCACCAATAATTTCCCGGAGTTCACTGGCCGTATCTGCCCGGCACCCTGCGAAGCTGCTTGTACATTGGGAATCAACCGTGCACCAGTTGGCATTAAGTCTATTGAGCACGCGATTATTGATAAGGGTTGGGAAAGCGGTTGGGTTAAGCCCCAGCCATCAAAAACCAAGACTGGTAAGAAGGTAGCGATTGTTGGTGGTGGTCCTGCTGGTATGGCAGCTGCTCAGCAATTGGCTCGCGTTGGCCATGATGTAACCGTATATGAAAAGAATGATCGTGTTGGTGGTTTACTTCGCTACGGCATTCCAGACTTCAAGATGGAAAAGTGGCTCATCGATCGTCGCGTAGAACAAATGCAAGCCGAAGGCGTGAAATTTGAAACCGGCGTTTTTGTTGGCAAAGAGGCGATTGGCGTAGAAGTCAAAAATTACTCTACGAAGACTGTCTCACCTGAGCAGTTAATGAAAGATTTTGATTCAGTGGTAATTACTGGTGGTGCAGAGCAACCGCGTGATCTTCCTGTACCAGGTCGTGAGTTAGCTGGCGTGCACTACGCATTGGAATTTTTGATTCCTCAAAATAAAGAAAACGCCGGCGACTTCAAAAACGAAATTCGTGCAACTGACAAGCACGTTGTGGTGATTGGTGGCGGCGATACTGGATCTGATTGCGTTGGCACATCTAATCGTCATGGCGCGACCAAGATCACTCAGTTCGAATTACTTCCGCAACCTCCTGAAGAAGAGAATAAGCCTTTGGTATGGCCTTATTGGCCAACCAAGTTGCGCACCTCCTCTTCCCATGAAGAAGGTTGTGATCGCGATTGGTCAGTTGGCACCAAGCGTTTTGAGGGTAAAAACGGCAAAGTTGAAAAATTGATTGGTGTTCGTTTGGAGTGGAAAGACGGCAAGATGGCTGAAGTTCCTAATTCTGAATTTGAGATCAAGGCAGATTTGGTACTTTTAGCTATGGGTTTTGTATCTCCAGTCCAGCAAGTGCTCAATGCTTTTGGCGTAGAAAAAGATGCTCGCGGCAATGCCAAAGCAACGGTAGAGGGCCAAAACGCCTATCAAACGAATGTTCCTAAGGTATTTGCTGCTGGAGATATGCGTCGCGGTCAATCCTTGGTGGTTTGGGCGATTCGTGAAGGCCGTCAATGTGCGCAAGCAGTAGACCAGTATTTGATGGGGTCATCTGTTTTGCCCCGATAATATCGGGGATATGAATAGTTCTCAGCCAAGCGCATTGGATGTCAAAAAGCCTCTAGGTGAAGTTGTCGTTTCTATTAAAGACGTCAACTTTTCCTATGCTCCTGGCGAGAGACAAATTCTGTCGGGACTCAATATGGAGTTTCGCCGCGGTCAAGTGGTTGCCGTCATGGGTGGTTCTGGTTGCGGCAAGACTACGATTCTTCGATTAATTGGCGGTCAATTCACCGCTCAATCTGGACAAGTGTTATTTGAAGGCCAAGACATCGGCAAGATGAGTGGCGATGAACTCATGGCTGCCCGTCGTCGCATGGGTATGCTTTTCCAATTCGGTGCACTGTTCACTGACCTGAGTGTTTTTGAGAACGTTGCATTTCCGTTGCGTGAACATACTAATCTGAGTGAAGAGCTTTTACGCTCGCTAGTGTTAATGAAACTCAATGCAGTGGGCCTGCGTGGTGCTCGTGATTTAATGCCATCCCAAATTTCTGGTGGCATGGCAAGACGTGTTGCCTTAGCAAGAGCAATTGCATTAGATCCTCCGCTCATCATGTATGACGAACCCTTTGCAGGCTTAGATCCGATTTCTTTGGGCATTACTGCAAGGCTGATTCGTGATTTGAATAATGCTCTGGGAGCCACGAGTTTATTGGTCACCCACGATGTTGAGGAAACCTTTGAAATCGCGGATTACGTCTATTTCATTGCCAATGGAAAAATTGGTGCACAGGGCACTCCTGAAGAATTAAGTCGATCCACAGATCCTTTTGTAAGACAGTTTTTAGATGCCGCTCCGGATGGTCCTGTGCCATTTCATTATCCAGGACAAAGTTTGACTGAAGATTTTGGAGTAAAGATTTGATGATTTCAATCCTTAATCTTTTCGGCGATCTCGGATTTTTTATTCGTCGCAATTTAGCGAGTCTTGGTCTGGCTGCACGCATGTTTTCTGCAGTCATTTGGCGCTCAGGTTTTTTATTGAAAAGACCACGCTTAGTGGTGGATCAAATCTTATTTGTTGGCAATCACTCCTTTGTGATCATTGCTGTTTCTGGTTTGTTTGTTGGATTTGTTTTGGGTCTTCAGGGTTACTACACCTTAAATCGTTACGGCTCTGAACAGGCTTTAGGTTTATTGGTTGCCTTATCTCTCACTCGTGAACTAGGCCCTGTCATTACCGCCTTATTGTTCGCTGGACGTGCAGGTACTTCATTGACTGCAGAAATTGGCTTGATGAAGGCTGGCGAACAGTTAAGCGCCATGGAAATGATGGCTGTAGATCCATTAGGTCGTGTGATCGCCCCACGTCTATGGGCCGGCATTATTTCTATGCCTATTTTGGCCACAATCTTTACGGCTGTCGGCGTGATTGGTGGTTATTTTGTGGGCGTGCCTTTGATTGGGGTGGATTCCGGAGCATTCTGGTCGCAAATGCAGGGTGGAGTAGACCTCTTTTCCGACATTGGTAATGGCTTGATTAAAAGCTTGGTATTCGGTGTAGCGGTGACTTTTATAGCCTTGTATCAAGGATATGAAGCCAAACCAACGCCTGAGGGTGTTTCACAGGCAACTACACGTACTGTAGTGATTTCTTCTTTGTCGGTTTTGGCATTGGATTTCTTGCTAACCGCGATGATGTTCTCAAATTAGAAAGAATAAACTGAGGCTCTTATGAGAAAAAGTGCAATTGATATCTGGGTAGGAATTTTTGTTGCCATTGGTTTATTGGCAGCATTATTTCTAGCGTTGAAAGTTGGCAATATGAATGCTGTGTCATTTGCCCCAACATACAAAATTTCGGCACGTTTTGACAATATTGGCGGCCTAAAGCCACGCGCACCAGTCAAGAGTGCAGGCGTGGTTGTGGGCCGGATCGCTAATATTTCTTTTGATGACAAAACCTATCAAGCAACCGTGGTGATGACGATCGAAGAACCCTATAAGTTTCCTAAAGATTCCTCTGCAAAGATTTTGACTTCAGGTTTACTGGGTGAGCAGTACATTGGCCTAGAAGCTGGTGGGTCTGATGATATGTTGACCAATGGTGAAAAGATTTCACAAACTCAATCAGCAATTGTTCTCGAGAATTTAATCAGCCAGTTCCTCTATAACAAAGCTGCCGATAGCGGCCAAGAGAAGAGCGCGGCAAAGTAATGTTTTTGGTAGTCAAGTTCATGAGCAAGATTAGGCAATACGTTTTGCTTTGCATGGCTGCTATGTTGGTAGGTTGTGCCTCTATTCCTGCGGGTGTTGAGCCTTCTCCCCATGATCCTTGGGAGTCCTTCAATCGCTCTGTATTTGAATTTAATGAAGGCTTAGACGCTTACTTATTAAAGCCAGTAGTAGCGGGCTACCGTTTTGTGTTGCCCGAGTTTGTGCGTGAGGGCATCTATAACTTCTTTAGCAACTACGGCGATATCTATAACGTTGCGTATAACTTGCTACAAGGAAAGCCAGGTTATGCCTTCAATGATTTAATGCGCGTGGTCGTTAATACAACAATGGGTTTGGGTGGCTTCATCGATTTAGCAACCCCAGGCGGTCTTGAGAAACATAAAGAAGATTGGGGTCAGACATTAGGCGTTTGGGGGGTACCCGCGGGGCCTTATGTTGTATTGCCTTTCTTTGGTCCAAGTAATGTACGCGATACCTTCGGTACGGTTGCGGACTTAGAGTCTGACTATTTATTTAGATTGCTTCCAGATGTTGCCCTCCGTAACAGCATTACCGGCCTACGCGTAGTAAATGCCCGCAATACTTATTACGAGGCCGGCGATCTTTTAGATGGAGCTGCAATTGATAAATACAGCTTTATGCGCGATGCCTACATTCAGAGGCGTGAGTACCAGATTAATGAGGGTCGTGATGATGAGGAGCCTCAGATGCCGGTTTACGAAAACCCTTATCAGTAAGCACCGTGTGTGAGGGGCTAAAATTAGCCTTAACAAGATAAATCAAACGAGATAGATATATGAAAAGCTTCAAGATTGCTTCTAAATGCCTGGCATTGAGCTGCTTATTTTTTTCTGGAATGCTATTTGCACAAGTGCCTGATCAGGCAACTCCACCCGACGCCCTGATTAAGATGGTTGTGACTGATGTGATGGCTTCAGTAAAGGCCGATCCAGAAATTCAAAAAGGCAATATTCCGAAGATTGTAGATTTAGTCGAAAAGAAAATTGTTCCGTATACCGACATGCGCCGCACTACTGAAATGGCAATGGGGCCCAATTGGAAAAAAGCGACTCCTGAACAACAGGCGCAACTTACTTCCGAATTTAAGAATTTACTCATTCGCACTTACTCTGGGGCTTTGAGTCAGTTACGTGATCAGACTGTGCAATTTAAGGCTTTACGCGCCGCGCCAGATGATAAAGAAGTGGTTGTGAAAACCGTAGTGCTTGGTCGTGGCGATCCAGTACCTTTGGATTACCGTTTAGAAAAAACGGATAAGGGTTGGAAGGTTTATGACATGAATATTATGGGTGTTTGGTTGGTAGAGGCATACCGCAATCAATTCACAAATCAGATTAGTCAGAATGGCGTTGAAGGCCTTGTGAAATTTTTGCAAGATCGTAACAAGCAGTTGGCTACAGCTAAGCCAGCCAATTAATTTAAGTTTAGAAAAGATGCCCTTTCTTTTGCCGCAAACAGTTACGCAAGAAAACGCTCTGCAGTTGCAGAAAGAGGGTTTATTGAATATTGCCACTTTAAAAATGGTTGATTGTTCTGCGCTCAAAGATTTTGATTCCACTGTTTTGACAGTGTTGCTGGCATGGCAAAAAAAATTACAGGCTGATGGACAGTCTTTAACAGTCGTGCAGCCCCCTGAAAAGCTAAAAGTATTGGCTAATGTTTATGGCGTCTCTGCATTGCTAGGCTTGTAACGGCATGCATTCAGCCATCTCCATTAAAAACATTTCAAAGCATTACGGAGCACTTCAAGCCCTTAATGATGTTTCTCTAGCCATTGAGCCTGGAGAATTTTTTGGGCTTCTTGGGCCCAATGGTGCAGGTAAGACCACTCTAATTTCGATCTTAGCTGGCTTAGTCAGGGCCGACAAAGGACAGGCTGCTATCTTGGGCGCAGATGTTCAAACTGCGTTTCGTGAAGCGCGTCGGATGCTTGGTGTTGTGCCACAAGAACTCGTCTTCGATCCATTCTTTACCGTTCGTGAAACCTTGCGTTTTCAGTCAGGTTATTTTGGAATTCGTAACAACGATGCTTGGATCGATGAAATCATGGCTAATTTGGATCTCACTGGTAAAGCCGATAGCAATATGCGTGCTTTGTCTGGAGGCATGAAGCGTCGTGTATTAGTTGCTCAGGCTCTAGTGCATCGTCCTCCTGTGATTATTTTGGATGAGCCTACAGCGGGTGTTGACGTGGAGTTACGTCAGTCTTTATGGCAATTTATTAGTCGCCTAAATCAAGATGGTCACACGATTGTTCTGACTACACATTACCTAGAAGAGGCTGAGGCCTTGTGTCAGCGTATTGCGATGCTCAAGCAAGGCAAGATTGTTGCCTTAGATACAACCGCTAATTTGCTCGCTCGTTATGGCTCAGTTAAAAAAGATGGCGAAGGTAAAACCGATCTCGAAGATGTGTTTGTCAACATTATGTCGGGAGGTGCTCTATGAGTGACAAGCTTAATAAAGCCTTAAGCAGGCCAACGCTTGAATACGGTAGCGGCTTTCCGACCCTTTTATTGAAAGAGGTCAAGCGCTTCTACAAGGTAGGGTTCCAGACGGTTGCTGCCCCAGTCTTAACAGCAGTTCTATACCTCATGATTTTTGGTCATGTATTAGAAGGTAGAGAAGTTTATGGGCGCTTAAGCTACACCGCATTCTTAATTCCAGGCTTAGTCATGATGAGCGTATTGCAAAATGCGTTTGCAAATACTTCTTCATCTCTGATTCAATCAAAAGTTACCGGCAACTTGGTGTTTGTATTGCTCGCCCCGTTAAGTCACTTCGAGTTTTATGCAGCGTATATTTTGGCTGCAGTCTTCCGAGGCGTTGTGGTGGGCTTGGGAGTTTTCCTTATTACGATTTGGTTTGGATTGCCCTCCCTAGAATATCCGCTTTGGATTTTGACTTTTGCTTTCTTGGGCGCTGCTATCTTGGGAAGCTTAGGATTAATTGCAGGGATTTGGGCAGATAAATACGATCAGCTAGCCGCTTTCCAAAATTTCATCATCATGCCGGCCACGATGTTGTCGGGGGTCTTCTATTCGATTCATTCCTTACCGCCAGCTTGGCAAGTTGTATCGCATTTCAACCCATTCTTTTACATGATTGATGGGTTTAGATATGGATTCTTCGGGGTCTCTGATGTATCCCCATGGAGCAGCCTAGCTATTGTCCTATGTTTCTTTGTGGTGGTTTCAGCCATTGCTTTGCGCTTATTGCAAAAGGGCTATAAGCTCCGACATTAATTATTAATACTGAAAGCTTTATTAGGAGAGAAGTATGCTGCCAACCCCCGAGCAGATTGAGGACTATATCAAACAAGGTATTCAGTGCACCCATATTCAGGTGGAGGGTGATGGGCAGCATTTCTTTGCAACGATCGTGAGTCCTGAGTTCGAAGGTAAGCGCTTAGTGCAACGCCATCAACTAGTCTATGGTGCAATGGGTGATCGCATGAAAGCTGAAGTGCACGCCCTCTCTATTAAGGCATTTACACCAGATGAGTTTGCACAAAACTCGGCCGCATAAAAGCAGCGATCAGATTTAAATCACATTAAAAAGTTTTTACTGGAATCGTTTCATGGATAAATTACGAATGGTTGGCGGGACTCCACTGAAGGGTGAGGTCAAGATTGCTGGAGCTAAAAATGCTGCTTTGCCAATCCTATGTGCTTGTCTATTAACCGACGAACCAGTGGTCTTGCGAAATCTGCCAGATCTGCAAGATGTACGCACCATGCTCAAGCTCTTACAAGAGATTGGTGTAATGGTGAGCTTTCCGGATGCAGGTAATCGCAATCATGTTGTACTGAATGCTGCAGTCATCAAGAGCTCAGAAGCAACCTATGAGATGGTGAAAACCATGCGTGCCTCTATTTTGGTGCTTGGCCCGCTTCTCGCTAGAATGCATACCGCTAAGGTATCTTTGCCAGGCGGTTGTGCAATTGGTGCACGGCCTGTGGATCAGCACATCAAAGGCTTAAAAGCGATGGGTGCGAGCATCAAGATTAAGAGTGGCTACATTCAAGCTGAAACGAAGCCACAAACAGATCGCCTAAAGGGCGCATCGATTTTGACAGACATGATTACGGTCACTGGCACAGAAAATTTATTGATGGCTGCCACATTAGCTTCAGGCACGACCATTCTAGAAAATGCAGCACGTGAACCAGAGGTCGGTGATTTGGCTGAACTTCTCGTCAAGATGGGCGCGAAGATTTCTGGGATCGGTAGCGATCGTTTAGTGATTGAAGGTGTTGAGAAGCTACACGGTGCTGAGCACTCAGTTATTCCGGATCGTATTGAGGCAGGAACCTTCCTATGTGCAGTTGCTGCTGCTGGTGGTGAGGTATTGGTGAAGCACTGTCGCCCTGATACGCTCGATGCGGTAATCGTGAAGCTAAAAGAAGCCGGCTTGCAAATGGAAGTGGGCCCTGATTGGATTAAAGCTTCAATGCAGACTAGGCCTAAAGCGGTCAGTTTCCGCACCTCTGAATACCCTGCATTTCCAACAGATATGCAGGCTCAACTCATGGCGGTCAATGCGGTGGCAAGCGGTAGCTCGACGATTACCGAAACGATTTTTGAGAATCGCTTTATGCACGTTCAAGAGCTCAATCGCTTGGGCGCCGATATTGCGATTGAAGGCAATACTGCAATTGCACAGGGTGTAGATAAGCTCTCTGGTGCGATTGTGATGGCTACAGATCTACGTGCCTCTGCCAGTCTAGTCATTGCCGGGCTTGCAGCCCAAGGTGAAACACAGGTAGACCGGATTTACCATTTGGATCGCGGTTATGACCGTATGGAGCAAAAGTTAACCCTCTTAGGCGCTAACATTGAGCGAGTGAAGTAACCCAGCGGCATAACTGAGTGATAATTAAGTCATGAAATTGACTTTAGCCCTCTCCAAAGGGCGCATCTTCGAAGAGACTGCAGAGATCCTATCTAAGGTCGGCATTGTGCCGAAAGAAGATCCTGAGAAGTCTCGCAAACTCATTATTGAGACATCCAATCCAGATGTGCGCTTGATTATTGTGCGTGCTTCGGATGTTCCTACCTATGTGCAATTTGGTGGCGCCGATTTTGGTGTTGCAGGCTTGGATGTCTTAATGGAAAAAGGCACTGATGGCTTGTATGTTCCTTTTGATTTGAACATCGCCAAATGCCGCATGTCTGTCGCAGTTCGCGAAGGTTTTGATTACGCTGCAGCAGTGAAACAAGGCTCCCGTTTAAAAGTTGCAACCAAGTATGTTAATTGTGCACGTGAGCACTTTGCCAATAAAGGCGTACACATCGACACCATACAGCTTTATGGCTCGATGGAGCTTGCGCCATTAGTGGGTTTAGCTGATGCGATTGTAGATTTAGTCTCCACAGGAAATACCCTTAAAGCAAATGGCTTGGTAGAGGTAGAGCCGATTGCAGATATCAGTGCACGTTTGGTAGTAAATCAAGCGTCCTACAAGCGTAAGCGTACACAACTACAACCGATTTTTGAGTTGCTGAAGTAAACCATCCAATGTCTTCACAAGTTAAGGTTAAGCGTCTCAATAGCAAGGATGCAGGTTTCAAAGAAACGCTGCTATCGAGCCTTTCTTTGCCCATGGCTGATGATGAGGCGATTGATGCAGCGGTAGTCAAAATATTGGCTGCTGTAAAAGAGCAGGGTGATGCAGCTGTTCTTGCATTCACGAAGCAATTTGACCGCTTAAGTGTTGCTAACGTTTCTGAATTAGAAATTCCTACTAAAGATTTAGAGCAAGCCTATAACACCTTATCTGCTGAGCAAAAAAATGCCTTAGATATCGCTGCCAAAAGAGTGCGCGCCTATCACGAGAAACAAAAGATTGAAGCTGGTTGTCACTCTTGGGAATATGAAGAGGCTGATGGCACGCGCCTTGGCCAAAAGGTGACACCCTTAGATCGCGTTGGTATTTATGTGCCGGGTGGCAAAGCCGCGTATCCATCCTCTGTTTTGATGAATGCGATTCCCGCAAAGGTGGCTGGGGTTGCTGAAGTGATTATGGTGGTACCAACTCCTGATGGTGCACGTAATCCATTGGTGTTGGCGGCAGCCTATTTGGCTGGTGTCGATCGCGTGTTCACCATTGGTGGCGCTCAGGCAGTTGGCGCTTTAGCCTTTGGTACAAAAACGATTCCCTCGGTTGATAAGATCGTTGGCCCTGGCAATGCTTATGTTGCTGCTGCAAAGCGCAGAGTATTTGGCACAGTTGGTATCGACATGATTGCAGGTCCATCAGAGATATTGGTCTTATGTGACGGCTCCACCAATCCCGATTGGGTTGCAATGGATTTGTTCTCTCAAGCAGAGCATGATGAGCAAGCTCAATCGATTTTGTTATGTCCCAATGCTGTCTATATTGAACAAGTACAGGCCAGTATTAATCATTTGCTTTCTGAGATGCCAAGAGCAAAAGTGATCGAAGCTTCTTTGACTAATAGAGCACTGCTTATTCAGGTTAAAGATATGGCTGAGGCATGCGAGATTGCGAATGCAATTGCTGCTGAGCACTTAGAGATTTGCGCTGCAGATCCACGCAAATGGGCTGAGCAAATTCGTCATGCTGGCGCTATTTTTATGGGCAACTACACCAGTGAGTCGCTTGGTGACTACTGTGCTGGCCCAAACCATGTATTGCCAACGGCACGGACAGCCCGCTTCTCATCACCACTTGGCGTATATGACTTCATCAAGCGTTCTAGCATGATTGAAGTCAGTGAAGTTGGTGCTCAAGCCCTAGGTGCAGTAGCAAGCACGCTTGCCCATGGCGAAGGTTTGCAGGCACATGCACGTGCAGCTGAGATGCGCCTGAAGAAGTAAATTCGAATTACTTTCGAATTAAAAAACGAAATTAAGAAAGTATTTCTTTTAAAGCGGCGATGAGTTCGTCGCTTTGTTCATCTGTGCCGATCGTAATGCGCAAGAATTCTTCAATGCGTGGCGATTTGAAATGACGCACGATGATGCCACGATCTCTTAAGGCTTGATATAACTTTACCCCAGCATGCTTTGGGTGACGAGTAAAAATAAAGTTTGCTGTTGATGGCAAGGTATCAAAGCCTAAGGCATTTAATTGTTCAACTAATTTTGCGCGCGTCTGAATGACTTTGGCGCTGGTTTCTTCTAAGTGTGCTTGATCTTCAATTGCAGCAATTGCGCCTACCTGAGCCAGACGCCCTAAAGGGTAAGAGTTAAAGCTATTCTTAACGCGCTCCAACCCTTCAATCAAGGCAGGATGGCCAATGGCAAAGCCAACGCGAAGCCCCGCTAACGCTCTGGATTTAGAAAGTGTGTGCACTACCAAAAGGTTTTCAGGGCAGGTCGTGCCACGTAAAAGTGGAATGCAAGATTCTGTTCCATAGTCAACATAAGCTTCATCAATGACCAATACGGAGTCTTTATTTTTTGCTAGAAGTTTTTCAATTGCTGAGCGCGTAATCGATCTACCGGTTGGAGCATTGGGATTGGGGAAAATAATTCCACCATTGGGCGCACTGTAATCATCGACATTAATTTCAAAATCTCGTCCAAGCGCTACAGTTTTGTAATTGATGCCAAAGAGTTTGCAGTAGACCGGATAGAAGCTATAGGTGATATCTGGAAAATGAACAGGCTTGCTTTGTTTGAGTAGTCCGGCAAAAACGTGGGCTAGAACCTCATCCGACCCGTTCCCTAAAAACACTTGGTTTGGGTTCAGGCCATGTAATTTGGCAACGGCTTGTTTTAAGGCTGCACCCTCGGGATCTGGATATAGACGTAGATCATCATTTGTTTCGCTTTTGATAGCTGCAAGTGCTTTGGGCGATGGCCCATAAGGGCTCTCGTTGGTGTTGAGCTTTACCAACCGCTGCATTTGCGGTTGCTCCCCAGGAACGTAGGGGGTCAAAGTTTGAACAACAGGGCTCCAAAAACGGCTCATCAGGGTACTCGGGTCAAAAATCAGAAAGAAAGTGAAGCAATTTCAGCATTTATACGCCTTCTAGGAATGATATTATGAGGCTTCAATCAACACTTCGCCTCGCGGCGCAATGAAGCATGCGGCAAGCCGACGTTACCCGAAACACTTCGGAAACCAAAATTCAAATTTCCATCAATTTAGATGGTACTGGTAAGGCTGAGCTGGCCTCAGGCGTACCTTTCTTAGACCACATGCTCGATCAGATTGCCCGTCACGGCATGATTGACCTCAAAGTGGTTGCCAAGGGTGATACCCATATTGATGATCATCACACCGTTGAGGATGTGGGTATTACATTGGGCCAAGCTTTTGCAAAGGCTGTTGGCGATAAAGCAGGCATCACCCGTTATGGCCACTCCTATGTTCCTTTGGATGAGACCCTTTCTCGTGTAGTGGTGGATTTTTCTGGTCGCCCAGGCCTAGAGTTCAATGTCCCATTTACTCGTGCGCGGGTTGGTGATTTCGATGTGGATCTGAGTATTGAATTCTTCCGTGGTTTTGTAAACCATGCGGGAGTAACTTTGCACATTGATAATCTGCGCGGCATTAATGCGCACCACCAAATTGAAACGGTCTTCAAGGCTTTCGGTCGTGCACTGCGCATGGCTTTAGCAATTGATCCCCGTGCATCTGGTGCTGTTCCCTCAACCAAAGGCAGCCTCTAATCTAGATCTTCTAGTTGCCCGTTTAATAACAGCAAAGATAGGCTAAATTTTGGCGCAAACTATTGCGATCGTTGATTACGGAATGGGTAACCTTCGTTCCGTATATCAGGCATGTCATCACGTTGCACCCGATGACAATGTATTGATTGCTCATAAGCCAGAGGAAATTCGTTCTGCCGATCGCGTGGTTTTGCCAGGTCAAGGTGGTATGCCAGACTGCATGAAGCATCTAGAGGAATCAGGGTTGCTGGAGGCTTTGCTGGAGGCCTCAAAAAATAAACCCTTGCTAGGTGTTTGTGTCGGCGAACAAATGCTATTCGATAAAAGCGCAGAAGTCCGTACTAATGAACAATGGACTCCTTGCTTAGGATTAATTCCTGGTGAAGTGCGCCGCTTTGAATTGGCGGGAAAAAAGCAAGCTGATGGCTCGGCCTATAAAGTTCCGCATATGGGCTGGAATCAAGTTCGCCAAGACCGCCAGCATCCTATTTGGGCTGGAATTCCAGATTTAACGAGTTTTTACTTTGTCCATAGCTACTATGTTGTGCCGCAACGTAAAGAAGATTGTGCTGGATCGACTGAATATGGCGATTGGTTTACTTCTGCCGTTGCAAGAGATAATATTTTTGCAACACAATTTCATCCTGAAAAAAGTGCAGAATACGGATTAAAGCTTTATCAAAATTTTGTTTCTTGGCAACCTTAATTACTTCCTAACGCCTCACTATGCTGCTCATTCCTGCAATTGATCTTAAAGACGGCCACTGCGTTCGATTAGAACAAGGTGATATGGACAAAGCCACAGTATTTTCTGAAGACCCGGGTGCGATGGCTGCGCATTGGATTAGCAAAGGTGCCCGACGTTTGCACTTGGTAGATCTCAATGGTGCTTTTGCCGGAAAGCTCAAAAATGAGTCTGCTATCAAATCGATTTTGAAAGCTGTCGGAGATGAAATTCCGGTTCAGCTTGGCGGAGGTATCCGCGATCTAGAAACGATTGAACGTTTATTAGATGACGGTATCAGTACTGTCATTATTGGTACTGCTGCAGTCAAAAATCCTGGCTTTGTACAAGATGCTTGCACTGCATTTCCTGGTCACGTGATGGTTGGTCTTGATGCGCGTGATGGCAAAGTCGCTACGGATGGTTGGAGCAAGATTACAGGCCATGAAGTGATTGATCTGGCTAAGAAGTTTGAGGACTGGGGCGTAGAAGCCATTATCTATACCGATATTGGTCGCGATGGCATGCTCAAAGGTGTCAATATCGATGCCACGATGAAGTTGGCTCAAGCTATTCGAATCCCAGTAATTGCCAGCGGCGGACTCTCTAATAATCAAGACATTGAAGCGCTTTGTAAGGCTGAGGAAGAGGGAGTCATGGGCGTGATCGCTGGCCGCTCCATTTATGCGGGTGACCTTGATCTTGCTGCGGCTCAAAAATATGCAGACGAGTTAACACTCAAATATAAAAAGAAAATTATCTAGTGTTAACCAAAAGAATTATTCCTTGTTTAGATGTCACAGCAGGGCGCGTTGTTAAGGGTGTGAACTTTGTTGGTTTACGTGACGCAGGCGACCCTGTAGAAATTGCCAAACGTTATGACACTCAAGGTGCGGATGAACTGACCTTCTTAGACATCACTGCAACTTCAGATGGGCGCGATCTCATTTTGCACATCATTGAAGATGTCGCTTCCCAAGTATTTATTCCGCTGACCGTTGGCGGTGGCGTTCGTGTAGTCGCTGATGTGCGTCGTTTGCTTAATGCAGGCGCAGATAAAGTGAGTATGAATTCTTCTGCTGTTGCTAATCCAGATTTGGTTTCAGATGCCGCCGCTTATTACGGCTCGCAATGTATTGTTGTTGCAATCGATGCAAAACAAACCGAGGCCGGTAATTGGGAGGTGTTTACCCATGGAGGTAGAACGGCAACCGGTATGGATGTAGTCGCCTGGGCTAGGGAGGTTACCAAACGGGGTGCTGGTGAAATTCTTCTTACAAGCATGAATCGCGATGGCAGCAAAGACGGCTTTGATTTAGCGCTGACTGCCGCAGTGAGTGATGCGGTCTCTGTTCCAGTTATCGCTTCGGGCGGCGTAGGTAACTTGCAGCACTTGGTTGATGGCATTACCAAGGGTCACGCTGATGCCGTGCTGGCTGCCAGCATTTTTCACTATGGCGAGTACACCGTCGGTCAGGCAAAAGAATATATGGCCGCCCAAGGAATTCCGGTTCGTATTTAGTCGAATTTCAGAATTCACCACTTTCACGGTAAAGTTTAGGTATGAACAAGCCTAAGAGCACATTTACCCCAATTGAATCTATTCAGGCAGGACCTTGGCTTGATGCCGTCGCCTGGAATGAGCAAGGCTTGGTTCCCGTCATCGCACAAGAGTTTGGCAGCAACGACATCTTGATGATGGCATGGATGAATCGCGATGCACTATTAGCAACCTTGCGTTTGGGTGAAGCTGTTTACTGGACTCGCTCACGTCAGAAACTGTGGCATAAAGGTGAAGAGTCAGGCCACACCCAGAAGGTGAAAGAAATTCGCTTAGATTGTGATGGCGATACGATTTTGCTCGTGGTTGAGCAAAAAGACGGTATCGCATGTCACACTGGTGAACATAGCTGTTTTTTCCAGCAGTGGGATTCGAATAAAACCACTTGGGTCGATGAGTCAAAGCCCAAGAAATAACAGATCATTAAGGTCTTTGAGTAAAAGACATAAAATAAACCTATGAGTAGCTCAGCGAATAAACCCTCTAATTTAGATTCTGCATTAGCCCATTTGGCTGATGTTGTGGATCAACGACGTGATGCGTTTAAGGCAGGCAATGCTGACCCAAAAACGTCATACACCGCTTTGCTTTTTTCAAAAGGTGATGATGGCATTCTCAAAAAGATTGGCGAGGAAGCAACCGAGACTGTAATGGCTGCTAAGGATGCACGCAGTTCTAACCTGGCTTCAGAGCAGCAAAAGCTTTTGGTTGGAGAGATGGCGGATCTTTGGTTCCACTGTTTAATTGCGCTCTCACAGTTCAATTTACGTCCAGAAGACGTGATTGCCGAGCTTGATCGTCGCTTAGGTACGTCTGGGATTGAAGAAAAGGCTGCTCGCAAAGCTGCCAACAAGGAATAAGGGCAAACAAGCAAGATGAGTCACGATCCTAATTGCCTCTTTTGCAAGATTTCTCAGGGCTTAATCCCCTCTCAAAAAGTCTATGAGGATGAAGAGATCTATGCCTTTAAGGACATTAACCCTGCTGCCCCGGTCCATTTTTTAATGATTCCCAAGAAACATATTCCCATGCTGGAGTTAGCGGAAAGCGTGGATGCCCCTTTGCTAGGTAGAATGATGGAGTTAGCGCCCCGTCTTGCCAAAGAGCAGGGCTGCCGACCTGGAAGGGATGGCGGCTTTAGGTTGATGGTAAATAACGGAGTAGATGGTGGGCAGGAGGTTTATCACTTGCACTTGCATGTGATGGGCGGTCCGCGTCCCTGGAAAAAATAATCCAAGGAGATTAGAGATGGGTTCATTTAGCATTTGGCATTGGTTAATTGTTTTGGTCATCGTGATGTTGGTATTTGGTACCAAGAAATTGCGCAATATTGGCCAAGACTTGGGTGGCGCTGTTAAAGGCTTCAAAGATGGTATGAAAACATCTGAAGATCCTGCGGCTCAACCTAAAGATCAAATTCAGCAAGCTTCCGCAGCTACAGATAAAACTGTGGATGTGCAAGCTAAAGACCTCAATAAATAATTTTTACAAAGCGCAATTGAAATTCGTGCGGTCCTCATTTAGCTCCCTGAGATGATTGATTTAGGGGTTTCAAAACTTGCGCTCATTGCAGTGGTTGCTTTGGTGGTAGTTGGACCAGAGCGCCTGCCAAAAGTAGCCCGTATGGCCGGAAATTTATTTGGTCGTGCGCAGCGTTACATGGCCGACGTTAAGTCGGAAGTAAATCGACAGATGGAAGTTGAGGAATTTAAAAAATTCCGCGAAGAAAGCACCTCGGTCTTAAAAGAAGTTGAAAACAGTATTAGTTCAGTTGCTAGTGAAGCAAATGCAAATCTCACAGATCAAGCAGATATTTTTGAAACTCACTTTGAAAAACCACCGCTTGATGAAAAAGAGGTTCTACGCAAGACGAAGCGCCAGGGCCGTAATAGCTGGGGCGTAAGGCGCGCAGCAAGACCCATTTGGTTTAAGCGTTCAGCAGGTGTGCGGACTCGCGTGCAATCAGGCGCCGCTAGAATGAAGCGCTTTCACCATAGCTCTGGTAAATAATTTAGATTGGCATGACAGAAAATAACTCTACTGAAGATTCAGGATTGCAAGAATCTTTTCTATCGCATTTATATGAACTACGCGATCGCGTAATCAAATCTGCGTTGGCAATTATTGTGGTGTTTGTATGCTTAGTGTATTGGGCGCCTGATATTTTTCATCTGTTTTCTCAGCCGCTACTAGACTCATTGCCTGCTGGTGGCAAGATGATCGTGACCGATGTTACGGGCTCTTTCTTTGTGCCCATGAAAGTCACGATGCTGGTAGCTTTCGTCATTGCCTTGCCGGTAGTGATGTATCAGTTATGGGCTTTTATTGCGCCTGGTTTATATCAACATGAGCGCAAATTGGTTGTTCCATTAGTGGTTAGTAGCTACAGCCTATTTATCTTCGGCATGGCATTTGCCTATTTCTTGGTATTTCCGACGGTATTTAATTTCATGGCTAGTTATAACGCGCCATTAGGTGCGGAGATGTCCACTGATATTGATAAATACCTCAGCTTTGCTATGAATACCTTTCTAGCTTTTGGTCTTACTTTTGAAGTTCCGGTTGTGGTCGTAGTTTTAGTTCGGATGGGTATCGTCCCTTTAGCAAAGCTAAGAGAGATACGTCCCTATGTAATTGTTGGCGCATTTGTTATCTCGGCGATTGTTACGCCACCAGATGTGCTATCCCAGTTGCTACTGGCAGTGCCTATGACCCTGCTATATGAGTTGGGCTTGTTGGTGGCACGCCTCTATGTGCCAAAGCCACCTGAAGAAGATGAAGCCAAAGCAACTAGCTAAGCTAGCTCGGTACTTGCTTGATTCATATTGCTTTTCGAAAAAGTAGTGCTTAACCAGTCGGCCACTTGATCAAAGCGATAGCGTCTTTGACGTAAATTGCCTTCTATCTCAAGAACAGATCCAGCAAAGGCCTTACCAGCAGCTAATAATGCGCGACGCTGTTGAATAGTTTCAATCTGAATGAGTCTAGGTAATATTTTTGGGAGCTCCCAGCGAATGTCGACGACTACACAATGCTCATGTTGCAGTTGCCCGACCTCAGAGAGTAAAAGCTCTGCTTTACTAAAGTTAAATTGATTTGCAATGATGATGCGATGGCACAGTAGTACCCAGTCTTCATCGAGTTTATGTTCCGCATGGTGGTTGATGACTTGATCTGCGCATACTGCGAGCTCATACCAATCATTTTTCTTGGGATCGGGACAGCTCGTTAGTATTTTGCTGAGCAATTCTTTTGCCTCAGTAACGCCTTGTTGATGGGCTTGCCAAACCCAATAAGATGCTTGTAAGCCGCGAACCTTTTCATCGGTCTTTTCGCGTTTACGCCATAGATTAGCCCCTTTACGCAACTGTGCTTGCGCATGACCGAGATCGGCTGCACGATCAAAGCAACGATCACTCTCTGTAGCGCTATAGCCAGAAAATTGCGGACGACGATAAATTTCACCGAGTGCATACCAGGCATCACGATCCCCATCTTTTGCTGCCAGCTCTAACCAATGGGCTGCTTTCTTGAGAGAGGCGTTAGATTTATTTTTTACTACATCGCCGTCTAATTGAGCTAGTCGCAATCCCAAAGCTAACTTTGCGGCAGTAAGCCCTAATTCAGCAGCTTGGATTAATGCCCCCTTATTTTGATCTTGGAGCCAAATATCCCACAAGGATGAGAGCGCCTCATTCTTTGGTTGCAACTGAATCAGCAATTCTTTTGCAGAGTTGGCAAACTGTGAGCTCCCATCAGCAAGCTCCTGAAGATACTGTTGAGCTATTTTTTGAAAGCCATTCAAATCTTGCCCTGCTAATTCTTCCCCTAAGGCTATCGAGGTATTTTTCTTTAGCCAATCTACAAGCTGGGATTGAATCTCTTGATTGCAGGGGTTAATGAGTAAATCTATCAGCTGCCATTTGGCAGCGAGTGAAGATTCTGCTTCCGCATTGCTATGCGCGAGCTCCCAGAAAGAGGTCCAACCAAAGGTAAATGCAGGCGTGTTAAAGGTTTGTGCAAGTGGAATTTGGGCCATTTGCCTCAATATCCCAAGAGTTTCATCGCTATTTGAGTTGCCCCCCTCAGGGCGCTGATTTTGAATAGATAAATAAGATTTTTCTAGCCAAATCAATGCGTTAGAGGGCTGAATTGGGGTTTTAAAGGCGCCAGTAAGGTAGGCTTCAGCCAGCTTTTGTTGTGCCAATACATCACCAAGACGTGCTGAGCTAAGGATTTTTAAGAATTCGCGACTTGCCATATGACAATTTTGGCATCTAGATGCCTTAAAAGGCAGAAATCTGAGCTCTTGTTGTCGAGATACAACGAAGAAAGCCAAAAAACTACCTTTTGACAAGCAAAAAGAGCTCATAAATACCCTTATACTCAGTCTAGTAGGGCAAAGGACCGAAAATTCAATGGTCCCGGCTTTATTTGGGCATTACTTTCAATTTATGGAGATTTACAGAATGAAAAAATCGCTATTCGCAGCAGCAGCTTTGACAGCAATCGCTGGCGCAGCTCAAGCTCAATCCAGCGTAACCGTATACGGTATCTTGGATATGGGCTACATTGGTTCCAATGCACGTGAAACTGGTTCTTCAGCTAACGGTCTTGGCTACGGTAACGGCTCTGTTAACAAAATTCAAAAGAGCGCTTTCGGTGCATCTGCTGAACAAACTAACCGTTTAGGTTTCAAAGGTACTGAAGATTTGGGTGGCGGCACATCTGCATTCTTCACTGTTGAATTAGGCCTCCAGCCACAAAACGGTAACTTGTCTGGTGGTACAGACCGTGATGCAATTCAAGGTACTTCACAGGGTTCTGGTTCCGCAATAGACAACCGCCAATCTTTTGTTGGTTTGAAAAAGAACGGCTTAGGTCAAGCTGCTTTTGGTCGCCAATACACTCCAGTATTTAACTCTGGTGCCGCAACTGATCCTGGTCAATACAACAACGTAGCTGGTAACGTTATTTATAGCTCTGGTTCTGTATATGCTTCTGGCGATACAGTATCAGCTGGTACAGGTAACAACGTTGGCTTTACAAACCGTGCTTCAAACGCATTGTCATTTAAGACTGACAAATTTGCAGGTTTCACAGCTTCAGGTATCTATGCATTAAACAACCAGAACTACACACAAACACAAATTGCTAACACATCTTCTGGTGGTGGTAACACTAACTGGAATGGTTGGGGCTTGGCTGCTGACTTTACATGGCAAAAATTGTATTTGACAGCTGCATACCAGTCATTCAAGACTCAGTACAGCAATGGTATTTATGCTTTGACAGGTACTGTTCTTAACACTGGTGGTGTTGGTGGTACAACCGGTCAAGCTTCTGCTGCTACAACCGGTTTATTTGCTCCATCTAACTTGTCTGATAAGCAAACTTATGCTGGCGGTACTTATGACTTTGGTATCCTGAAGGCATACGCTCAGTGGGTTGGTCGTAAAGTTCAACAAGATACAGCTTCGTCAGCGGCCCTCCTTGGTGCTGCTACTGCTACTTCAGTATTGGCTGGCGAACAAGCTAACCGTACTGCTCAGCAGATCGGTGTTCGTAGCTACATCACCCCAACTATTGAATCATGGGCAAGTATTGGTTCTGGTAAGTACAAGGGCACACCTACTACTACCATCCAATCACCAGCGTATGTTAACTTCGTAGGCTGGCAGTTGGGTAGTAACTACTACCTCAGCAAGCGTACAAACTTGTATGCAATCTATGGTCAGCAACAGTCAACCTCTGGTTCACTTGGTATCGCTGGTTCAGGTTCTACAGCTAACCAATACGCTTTAGGTTTGCGTCACACATTCTAATTTTTTGGTGGACTTGATCCACTTGATTTTAGAAAAGCAAGACAAAAAACCACCCTTCGGGGTGGTTTTTTTACGCCTAAAATATGCTGAATGATCTTATCAGCTAGATGCTGCCAATTTTTACAGTCTTTAAAATTGTCGATTTAATATTCTCTAATGGCCAAATGCCTCGACTCTCTTGTCGAATCAGGCTGACGCTTGGGTACCATAGACTATGATTTATATTGCGCATTGCCATAAAGTCAGGTGGGTCAGGAATTAATAGTAGAGTCCTTTGCCCAAGGGCGCCCGCTAAATGTCCAACAGCAGTATCAATGGAAACAATCAAATCTAGCTCCGCTATCAAGGCCGCACTATCTGCAAAGTTATCCAAGAAGTCGTGATGCAAGAAAAGATTATGAGGTTGCTTTAATAGGTAATCATTTTTAAATTCTTTTTGGATGGCATGAAATTCGATTGAATGTGCCGATAGATCATTTACAAGGGATCTGACACAATCAAAAGGAAGATCCCGCTTGGAATTTTTTTTGCCAGCATAATGGCCTGATCCAGACCACGTGATACCTATTCGGAAGGGTCTATTTCTTGATGAGATGTTGGCTAATCTTTTGCGCCACAAGTCACGCTTTTCTGGATTAGCATAAAGGTAGGGAGTGTGGTTCGGGATCGAGTCAAGCGTAGTTCTAAGTGCAAAAGGTAAACTCATGATTGGACATTGAAAATCAGGACGCCCACTGACTTGTTGTGAGAGGGGAATGTTCGAATTAATGATTTTTATCTTGGAATCTAAGGGCCGCATTAAATCTATCAGCGCTGTATTCACCTCGAAGATAACCCTGGCACCCATTTGATTGACAAGAATTGGTAAGTAGCGACTCATTTGAATGGCATCACCAAAGCCTTGTTCTGCATGAATCAAAATAGTTTTTCCAGCCAAGGGGCTTTCACCCAACCATAATGGGATATCTTGGTGTTTTGCATGCTCCGCCATTCCAGAGATTTGCCAGCGGGATTCATATAGCCTCCAACCCTCTTCATATTGGCCCAAACGTAAGAGCGAAAGGGATTTATTCCACTGAGCTTGAAAATTATTGGGATTAATGGATAGCGTTTTAGAAAAGTGTTCTAAACCTAGATCGTAATCCTTGAGCTCATTAAGCAAATTACCTAAGCCTATATGACCTTCCTCTGAGTTTGGTTCCAGTCTCAGAGCGCTCTCAAAACAGGTGCGTGCTGCATCAAAGATTTCTTTTTCTGAGAGAATGTTGCCTTTATTAACCAACGCTGTAGCAGACTTTGGGTTGATTTCAAGTGCGCGGTTGAAGTGTCGAAGGGCAGCTTCCAGATTGTCGGTATGTTGTTCACAAATTCCAAGATTGATGCACCCTTCAAGGCTATTGGACTCGATTTCCAGCAGGTTAGCGCAAATCTTTTTAGCTTCAATCCATTTTTGTTGGCGTATCAGTACTGCAGATAAATTAGCAAGAATTGATGGTCTTGAGGGCGAGTGTTGCAACGCATTGCGCAATTCAATCTCTGCCTGCACATCATTATTCTGATTTAGGGCAATGAGTGCTAATTCAAAATGGTGACGTGCTAGTTCTAAGTTTTCAGTCATTGAATAAAATTGATTTAATCGCTAAGCAGGAGGATATTAGAAAATTAGTTTAATAATTTCTTAGGTTTAGGGCGTTGACCTATTTGAACTTTCAGATCTAACTCTTTACCCTTGCGTAGAATTTTCAGTTCAGCCTCATTGCCAGGATTAATGCTAGAAACTTTGTCTAATAGCCCCCTAACATCATGAGTTGGTGTGCCATCAACAGAAATGAGAATGTCACCGGGCCTTGCTCCGCTGCGGAATGCTGGCCCCCCATTGAGTACCCCTGATAATAAAACTCCTTTTATATTGGCTGCCAGCCCTAGAGAGTCTGAAAGTTCGGGATTTAAGTTTTGAGGCTCCACTCCTATCCATCCACGGGTGACGCTACCACTGGCAATGATTGAATTCATTACCTGCTTAGCCAAATCAATCGGAATTGCAAAGCCGATTCCCATGGACCCACCATTATTTGAAAAGATTGCTGTATTTATTCCAATTAAGTTGCCTCGAGTATCGACTAATGCGCCTCCTGAGTTACCTGGGTTAATTGCCGCATCAGTTTGAATAAAATTTTCAAAGGTGTTAATTCCCAGATGATTACGCCCCAGGGCAGAGATGATTCCAGATGTTACGGTTTGCCCAACTCCAAAGGGATTGCCAATAGCCAGCACTACATCACCCACATGGATTGAATCTACATTACCCAACGTAATGGCTGTAGGTAATTGCTTGGTTTCGACTTTTAAAACTGCAATATCTGTTTCTGGATCGCTGCCAATAACTCGCGCTTTTATCTTGCGCCCATCAGATAGGGCAACATCAATGCTGTTTGCGTCACTAATGACATGATGATTGGTGAGGATGTATCCATCAGCGCTTACTAGGACTCCAGACCCAAGGCTTGCACTGGGTTCTTCTGGTGGCTGGTCACCAAAAAAGAACTTAAACAGAGGGTCGACTGAATTCGGGTTTTTGCCCGCACGCGCACTAGACTTGGCTGGGGATTTGCTTGTGAAGATATTGACCACAGCAGGCATAGATCGTTTCACAGCATCATGATATGAACCTGGACTTAATTGCCCATCTTGGCTTACTTGGTTAATTAAAATAGTGTTTACCAAAGATTTGCTTGATGAAGTATTAAGCCATTCTGGCTTTAGTGCGACAACGATAAATAAAGCGGCCAACAAAACAGTCACTGCTTGTGTAAATACTAGCCAGAGCCTGTTCATATTCATCTATGTATTAATCGCTTTTTTAGTTCGGGTTAATAATAAAGTTTCCAGAGAACGAATCGGTTCTTGATCAGCAAAAATGATATGAAGATTTTCAGAAATTTGCTTTTTGTATCCATTTCGCATGTCTTGATTTTGAATGAATTTAACTGCTCTATCAATATATTCAGCAGTTGAGTGGCAGATTAGATCGGGCGTTCCCATGCGACGGAGAATTCCGCTGGCCAGTTTGCCACGCATAAACTCACCTTCTATGGTGATGATTGGTAAATCACATAGCAACGCCTGTATTGCTGTATTGAAACCAGAAAATCCAATGGTGTCTAAATAAAGATGCGCTTTCTGCATCAGACCATGAAATTCCTCTTTCTTAAGAAAGGGAATGAAATGTACAAATTGCGTCATCTCAAGATTTGCGTTGGAGAATGCCGTTTTTAATCGATCTTTTAAGATCGAAGTGAGGTTTTCTTCAAAATCAAAAAAGATAAATTGACAGGAACCGAGTCGCCTAGCTATATCGGTGAAGATATGGTCATGCTCGGGAGCGTACTTAGAGGGTGATCCTGCGCATATCAACATAGGCTTATCAGGATTGATTCCAAGACTAGTTAAATGGACATCCGTCTTTTGTACCGCTTGAAATTCAACGTAAGCCCCAAGATTTGGCAGTCTAATTAATTCCTCGCTGTAAAAGAGATTGGAAGAGCTAGTTTCAAACAGGTCGGCGGATAAGTAGCAGTCAATTGTTGGCAAGCCGCTAGTTTCGGGATGCCCCCATGCAGCAATTTGTAGTGGCGCCAATCTAAAGCAGGCTAAGGCTCTACTGACCGTATCCATGCCAATTTCTGGATAGAGCAATACGTCTAAATTTTCATTTCTAATGAATTGGGCTGAAACGGCAACCGATTGATTGAGATAAAAGTATTCTCCTTTTGATTTGGCTATTACGGTTTCAAGATCCTCTGAACCGTTTGTATTAAAGAGGAGAAGCTCGAATAAATCTGGGTTTAGTTGGCTTACCAACCCCTTTGTAATGGCATGCCAAACAGGGTGATTACTAAAGTGATTGCTCACAATCCCAACACGAATTTTGCCAGGAGATCCGGTGCATTTTTGGGGCAGCGCGATCTCTTTCTGAACAAGTTGCGCTAGCTGGACGCTGATTTCCCCAAATTTCGAGAGAATCGCTTCATTATTCGCATCCTGGTACGCAAGATAAAAAGGATGTCGAGATAGTATATTTTCGTTTGTTTGGAATATCCATGCGAGGTCGCTATCTGCTTGCAAAAACTCTAACTGCTGAATGAATGCTCTTCTAGATTCTGAAACTTCAGCTTGATCTCTATACACCTTTGGAATTTGTGCAACCATTAATGCCAATCGAGCTTCGTAGTTATTGGGATTGAGCTCTAGTGATTTTGCATAATAAGTCTTGGCTAAATCTGCGTCACCCACTTCATAGTACGCATCACCTAATAGATTAAAAATGAGTGCATTGCGCGGCTCGATTGTAAGTGCGTGTTGATAGCAATCAACAGCACCGCTATAGGCCTTGAATTTCTTTAAGCTATTGCCAAAATTGATATAAGCATCTATATAGCTTGGATGTAATTGAATGGCACGCTCAAAACATTGAAATGCAAATTCATAATTCCTTAGTTGTGTAAGTGCATTCCCCAAATTGTTATAGGCAATGGCAAAGTTGGGGTTTGCCTCAATGGCGCGTTCAAATAGAGAATTCGCCTCGGGCAATTTTTTTGCCTCTAAAAAAATAACCCCTTGATTATTGAGGGCCTCGGCATAATTAGGGCGCAGGGAGATTGCTTTTTCATATGCTACAAACGCTTCCTGATCATTTGATAAGCCCTTCAAGGCATTACCTCTATTGTTGTGGGTTTCTGGAATGCGTTCGTCTACGGCAATAGACAGATCAAAAAAGCGAAGCGCCTCTGAGTACTTTTCTAGTGCGTTGTATACAAGCCCAATATTCCCGAGGGTTTGTGCGGAATGAGGCGCTAGTAAATTGGCTTTATACAAAAGCGCCAATGCACTCTCAAATTGTTGCTTTTGGTATGAGCGAATTCCAAGAAGATTTAAAACATCAGCGTTATTCGGTTGCAGTTCGTACGCTTTTGCCAGTAGGGCATCTGCTTTTTCAAATTCACTTTTTTGAAGTAGTGCAAAACTATTTTGCAAAAGAAGTCTTGCATCTCCACCCTCTTCTGAAGACGAATTTTCAGTGATCAATTTTTACTGCCTAAAGAAGAGGGTGACTTGGCTAGCAATGAATTAAATTATTTTTTCAGGCTGTCACGAATTTCACGCAACAAAACTACGTCCTCAGGAACGGGCGGGGTTGCGGGTGCATCTAGCAAGCGGATCTTGTTAACAACCTTCACCATTTGAAAAATAACAAAAGCCAACAGGATGAAATTAATGGAAATGGTGATGAAGTTTCCATAAGCGAAAATTGGCACCCCAGCCTTTTTGAGGGCATCAAAAGTTCTGGGTACTCCCTCTGGAGCATGCCCCAAAACAATAAAGAGGTTGGTGAAGTCAATATGACCCCCTAAAAGGGTAGAAATGACTGGCATAACGATGTCATTAACCAAGGAGTCGACGATTTTCCCAAAAGCCCCGCCAATAATGACGCCGACTGCCAAATCGATCACATTGCCCTTGACCGCAAAGTCCCGAAATTCCTTTAAAACGCCCATAAACGCTTCCTTTTTTGTCTGAATATTGATTAACCCGAGATTAACCCCATAACTTTCTTGCTTACCCCACTTTTTACTTTAAAATGCTAGGTTTAAGCAATTTCCACCCATAAATACCCTTTCTAGGAATTTTGTAAATGAGTGACAAGCCCTGTATGGACAAGGATCGCCGTAATTGGTTGATCGCCACATCCGCAGTAGGTGGCGTAGGCGCGGCCGCAGCCCTTTACCCTTTTGTTGATAGTTTTGAGCCTTCTGAGCGCGCAAAAGCCGCTGGAGCCGCTGTAGAGATCGATATCACTGGTATGAAGCCAGATGAGATGAGGACCGCAGAATGGCGCGGTAAGCCAGTCTGGGTTGTGCGTCGTACTCCTGAGCAGGTTGCTGAATTATCTAAAATTGATGGGGAATTGGCTGATCCTAATTCATTAAGAGACCCATCTCAATTCACCCCTCCATACGCTCAAAATCAATGGCGCTCAATCAAGCCTGAATATTTTGTAGTAGTAGGCATTTGCACTCATTTGGGATGCTCTCCAACACCTAAATTTGAATCGGGTGCACAGCCCTCCTTGCCGACTAGTTGGCCGGGTGGCTACCTATGCCCATGTCATGGCTCCACTTTTGACATGGCAGGCCGTGTTTATAAGAACAAACCAGCCCCAGATAATCTTGAAGTGCCGCCACATATGTATTTGAGCGATACCAAGATTCTGATTGGCGAAGATAAGAAGGCCTAAGGAGAAATAAATGGCATTTCAAGAAAAACAAGTTCCTGCTGACGCTTCTGCGGCCCAAAAGTTAATGGCCTGGGTTGACTCTAGGCTCCCAGTTACAGATGCCTTTAAGAGGCATATGAGCGAATACTATGCTCCAAAAAATTTGAATTTTTTCTATATTTTTGGTGCGCTCGCAATCGTGGTTTTGGCGATTCAGATTATTACTGGAATTTTTCTGGTGATGAATTACAAGCCTGATGCTGCTAAGGCATTCGAGTCAGTCGAATACATCATGCGTGAGGTTCCATTCGGTTGGCTGATTCGCTATATGCATTCCACTGGCGCATCTATGTTCTTCGTCGTGGTGTATATGCATATGTTCCGTGGTTTGATCTATGGTTCTTATCGCAAGCCACGTGAACTTATTTGGATCTTTGGTTGTGCAATCTTCTTGTGCTTAATGGGCGAAGCTTTCTTCGGCTACTTGCTGCCATGGGGTCAAATGTCCTATTGGGGCGCCCAAGTGATCGTTAACTTGTTCTCTGCCATTCCATTTATTGGTCCAGACCTCTCCTTATGGTTGCGTGGCGATTATGTAGTGGGCGATGCCACCCTCAATCGCTTCTTTGCATTCCATGTGATTGCTATCCCATTAGTCTTAATTGGCTTAGTAGCAGCCCACATCCTTGCATTACATGAAGTTGGATCTAACAATCCTGATGGTGTTGAGATCAAAAATACCTTAGATGCGCAAGGCCATCCTGTTGATGGTATTCCGTTCCATCCTTACTATAGCGTCCACGATGTGATGTATTTGGGCGGCTTTTTGATGGTATTTGCTTGTATCGTATTCTTTGCTCCAGAAATGGGTGGATATTTCCTTGAAGCCAATAACTTCATACCTGCAAATCCATTTGTAACGCCATCTCATATCGCGCCAGTTTGGTATTTCACGCCGTTCTATTCCATGTTGCGTGCGACCACCTCCAACTTCTTGTTGCCCTTGTGGATTTTCTTAGCAGTGATTTTAGGAATGTTTGCTAAGAGCTCTAGCGATATCAAGGTCAAAGGTGCTTGCGCTGCAATTGCGTTGGTATTGGCCGGAGGTTTTTACTTGTTTGATGCCAAGTTTTGGGGTGTTGTGATTATGGGCGGTTCAGTGGTCATCATGTTCTTCTTGCCTTGGCTGGACCATTCACCTGTGAAATCTATTCGCTATCGTCCAAAGTTCCATAAATACATTTATGGGGTTTTTGTGGTGAGTTTCGTGATCTTGGGTTACTTGGGAATCGAGCCACCATCACCGGTATTTGAAAAGATTTCTCAGATCTGCACGATTTACTACTTGGGCTTTTTCTTGGCAATGCCGTTTTGGAGCAAGCTTGGCACTTTCAAGCCAGTTCCAGACCGAGTTACTTTTGAGTCCCATTAATTAACGCCTGAGATATTAGCTAAGAAAAATTAGGAACTAGTATGAAACGAATTCTGCAAACATTGATGGGTCTCTGCCAGGCAGCGGTATTGGTTGCCGCCTTAGGTTTTGGCTTGAATGCTAATGCAAACGAAGGTGGCTACCCATTAGATACGGCACCAAATCGTGTCAGTAATAATGCGTCTTTACAAAATGGCGCCAAGATCTTTGTGAACTATTGCTTAAACTGCCATGCAGCTTCAAGCATGCGTTACAACCGCTTGCGCGATATCGGTTTAACTGATCAACAGATCAAAGACAACCTCATTTTGACGGATGCCAAAGTGGGTGATTTGATGACCATTTCTATGACTCCAAAAGAGGGTAAGGCGTGGTTTGGCAAGACCCCACCTGATTTATCAGTAGAGGCACGTGCTCGTGGAACGGATTGGCTCTATACCTACTTCCGCACTTTCTATAAAGACGACACCACCCAGACGGGTTGGAATAATTTGGTGTATCCAAACGTTGGTATGCCACATGTGCTTTGGCAGTTGCAGGGTGAGCGTGCTGCGAAGTTTGAAGAGCGCAAAGATCCGCACGACGAGAGCAGAACAGAAAAAGTATTCGTTGGTTTTGAGCAGTTAACTCCAGGTACGATGAAGCCACAAGAGTACGACGACAATATTGCCGACTTAGTTGCATTCATGTCTTGGATGGCTGAGCCTGTGCAGTTAGAGCGTAAGCGCCTTGGTGTAGTGGTTCTATTGTTCTTGGCGATCTTCACCCTCTTGGCTTGGCGTTTGAACAAAGCCTATTGGAAAGATATTCATTAATTAAATTGGATGGGCTTTGCAACTAAAGCCCATGAATATAAAGATTTAACGCTGTTGTGCGTTTGTTGTATTGAAGTAGAAATTTAAGGAAATAAATTTATGATGGTGTTGTACTCGGGTACTAATTGCCCATTCTCGCAACGCTGCCGTTTGGTGCTTTTTGAAAAAGGCATGGATTTTGAAATCCGTGATGTCGACTTGTTTAACAAGCCGGAAGACATCTCAGTGATGAACCCTTATGGCCAAGTACCAATCTTGGTTGAGCGCGATTTAATTCTGTATGAATCTAACATCATCAATGAATATATTGATGAGCGTTTTCCTCATCCACAGTTGATGCCGCCTGATCCAGTAGCACGCGCACGCGCACGCCTCTTCCTCTTTAATTTTGAGAAAGAGCTCTTTGTTCACGTTGCTGCCTTGGAAAATGAAAAAGGTAAAGCTGCTGAGAAAACTCATGAAAAAGCACGTTTAGCTATTCGTGATCGCTTAACTCAGTTGGCACCAATTTTTGTTAAGAATAAGTACATGCTTGGTGATGAATTCTCAATGTTGGATGTGGCTATTGCTCCATTGTTATGGCGTCTCGAGCACTACGGCATTGATCTTTCACGCAATGCAGCCGCTCTCTTGAAATACGCTGAGCGTATTTTTAGCAGACCTGCTTATATCGAGGCATTAACCCCTTCAGAGAAGGTAATGCGTCGCTAAGCAATTTACAGCGATTCGTTACAAGTCGGTATGTCTGACGTTCCAAGCAATAAACCCTACCTAATCCGTGCCCTACATCAGTGGTGTACGGATTTTGGTTTTACGCCCTTCATAGCCGTGTTCGTAGATGCCAGGGTTGAGGTGCCGATGGAGTTTGTTAAGAACGATGAAATCGTTTTAAATCTTTCTATTGAGGCATGTCATCAGCTTCAGATGGAGAATGATTGGATTAGTTTTCAGGCAAGGTTTGGGGGTGTCCCCAAAAAGATTATGGTGCCCGTTAGTCATGTGTTGGCAATTTATGCCAGAGAAAACGGCCAAGGAATGTCTTTTCCGTTTGACCCATCCCAAATGCGAGATTTACACATAGCTGACGCAACTGATGGGGCTCTTGAAAAGCCCAAAACCACCAGACCATCCTTGAAGATTGTGAAATAGGCTAAAATATCACCGTTGCCCCTTTAGCTCATCTGGTAGAGCAACTGATTTGTAATCAGTAGGTGGTCTGTTCGAGTCGGACAAGGGGCACCAAAATTCTTAAATGCCTCACGATGTGAGGCATTTTTCATGGCATGATTTGTTCATTAATTCATATTTAATAAGAGGGCAACATGACCCGCGGAATTCTTTCAATCTACTGGGGCGATGAATCTAAGCTTCCAATTGAGCGTTTAAAAACCTCGGTAAAGAAGTTTCACCCAGATTTACCACATGAAATTATTAAGATTGATGCGCCGAGTGGTCAAGCTAGCAGCCTCAATCGAAAGTCAGAAATTCTAGATCTTTCTCCCTTTAGTGAAACTCTGTTTTTAGATCTTGATACTGTTGTCATGGGGAACTTGGATTATGGTTTTGAAAAAGCCAAGACTTTTGGATTGGCTCTTGCAATATGCGAGAACCCTTGGGGTCGCCGTTACTCTAAAATCTTTAGTGGCGATGAAGTTGAATACAATACTGGCGTTATTTTCTTTACAAATAAATCCCAAGATGTTTTTGATCGCTGGAAAAAGCTTGCAGGTGAGGTTGATTCAGAGATGGTTGGTGTTGATAACGGCCAGATTTTTAGAATGTCAGCAAATGATCAAGGTTCATTTGCGCTCGCTGTGGAGCAGACGGGTTTCAATCCTTTCGTGCTGCCACATAATTGGAATTTCAGGCCGCTTTGGCATCGAAGCTTCTTTGGTCCGATAAAAATTTGGCATGATTACTCTGATCCGCCGCCTTTTTTTGATGAGATAAATGCTTACTATTCTAAAACTGACTCAGTAATTCAGTTTCATCAGGGCTAGACCATGAAATCAACAATCATTGGTAACGCACATGATCTAAATGCAGCTCAGGAAATTTGGTTTATACAAAACATTCTTTTTTCTGGATCCGAAATCAATATAGGGTATAGCCCAAATATATTAAGGGATCAGACTGTAATTTACTTAGAATTGAATGAGATCAGCGGCGAACTGATTAAACAATTGCGATTGGAGAAAAATAAGATTGTTCTCTACCATATGGGCGATGAATTTGGGCGAATGAGTCGAGAACAGTATAGGAATTGTGATTTAGTTATTCGCAATTATTATTTTGATGAGATTTTTTCAAGCAAAGAAGACGTTGAAGTTATTTGGGCCCCATGTGGCTTTAAAACTGGTATTGGCCCTCGAGAAAGCGTCTATATAAAGCCTGCTAGTAAACGACAATGGCGCTCATCTTTTTTTGGTTGGCTCGAGAACTCGGCTTCATATAATGGTGAACGTGAAGGTTTTGCAAGGATTGCGCCAGAATGCGGAGAAGATCTATTCTTGCAGGCTACATCCGGTTTCGCTATGGGCTGGAACATTGGCCTTTATTCAATTGCAATGGAGAGTTCGGTATTTGCACCTTGTCCAGCAGGGAATGCTCCAGAAACAATCCGTTTGTATGACGCCCTTGAATTGGGTTGCATACCAATTTCCTTATCTCACGATTTCATAATTTCACCCAATGCATTAGGGTTGATTGGGCCAGCCCCCTTTCCAATTCTTAACTCATGGAATGAACTACCTACTTTTTTGAAGTCCATAAAAGAGAAAGTGAGTTCCTCTCCGAGAGAGTTGGATGATATGCAAGCTCGTTGTATTGCATGGTGGACTGATTATAAGATTGCTATACAACGCAAAATAGCCCAAAGAATTCAGACTTTGTAGATTTACTTTGCTAGTTTAGTCAATTTTGTTTCTGGTAAATAAAAAAATGCTGTTATTCCAGCTGCCCCAAGAAAAAGGGTTGGATACCAAAGCCCCGCAAGACTATTCCCCCAAACTTGATTTAACCAAGTCACAATCAGTGGCAACAATCCCCCAATCCAACCTGCAGCTAAATTATGAGGGAGTGTCGCGGCACTATTGCGATTTTTAGCTGGAAATAGTTCGGCTAGAAGTGCTGTTTGAGGTCCAACCACCAGTCCAAGAGTTAGCGAGAGAAGCGTTAGTATGACCCCTATTCCTGCGATTGAACTGTTGGTGGAAAATTGAATATAGAGCCCCCCAAAGTATTGAAGCAGTTGAAATGCGGGGCGTATAAAAATAACACCAAGAAGAATGCCGCCCAATACAACTGGTTTTCTCCCAATACGATCTGATAGCCATCCTGCGAATATCGTCAGCGGAAAAAGCATCATCGTTGCAAAAATGCTCAATTGATCAACCAACGCAGGATTGAGTCTAACGGATGTTTTTAAAAAGATCGTGGTGTATACCTGTACGCAAAAGAATAGAATTGCGCCGCTCGATGAGATGCAAAAAAATAATAGAAACATTCTCTTGCGAATTTCTGGATCTTTAAAATTATTCATAAGCTGAGACTCATTTTTTTCAGCATGCTTGCTGAGTTCTAAAAATACAGGGGTCTCCTCCAGTGCCATGCGTGCTTTAAATGCAATGAGTAACAGGAGTATCGAAATCCAAAACGGTACGCGCCAACCCCATGCCTCAAATTCTTCTGGCGATAGCCATTGCTGCAGGAAAGCTATTTGTAGCGTAGACACAAGAATCCCCAGTGGGCCCATCAACTGTAAAAAGCTTGTTTTAAATCCCCGGTTTTCATTGCCAGCGTGTTCCGTGAGGTAGACGGCGCTTCCGCCGATTTCACCCCCGGCAGAGAGGCCTTGCATAAGTCGAAGGCCAACTAAAAGAATCGGGGCCCAAATACCAATCTGGGCGTAGGTGGGTAAAAAGCCGACACTGACAGTTGCCAGGCCCATTAAGGCAATTGTGATCATGAAGACCGGTTTGCGCCCTATATGGTCGCCTAAAGAGCCAAATAAGGCTGACCCAATGGGTCTGACTACCATTCCAACACCAAATGTTGCCAGGCTAGCCAAAAGGCCTGCATTGGGGTCATTAGAAGGGAAAAATAGGGGCCCCAAAACAACCGCTAGGGTTGCAAAGGTGAGAAAGTCGTACCACTCTAAAAAAGTCCCAAAGCAGGCTGCAATAGCTACCTTCCTGAAATGCTGGGTACTTCTTATCTGACCTATCTTTTGAAGACTGTTCAATTTATTCAGAATCTGAGGAGGATTCAATTAAAGGGGCGGATAGATTCTTGCTAGGTTTCACGCCTAGCTCACGCACCTTTTCTGCGGAACGGATCAGATTGCCTTTGCCAGTCTTCAATTTATTGAACGCATCGTGATAGCTAGTTTGAGCTTGATCTAAACGCTGACCAAGTTTTTCAAGATCCTCTACAAAACCTACAAATTTGTCATAAAGACTGCCACATTGTTTGGCGATCTCTAAAGCATTGCGATTTTGGTGGTCTTGTCTCCAGAGGTGCGCAACAGTTCGTAGTGTTGCCATCAATGTGCTTGGGCATACCAACACAATATTTTTGGCAAGCGCTTCTTGATATAGATTCGGAGCGGTTTTAAGCGCTAGCAAGAAAGCAGGCTCAATAGGTACAAACATGAGTACAAAATCTACAGAGCCAACGCCATAGAGCGAGCTATAGTTCTTTCCAGAAAGTCCTTGGATATGCTGACGTAATGATTGGATATGGGCAGCTAATTCTCGTTCAGCGGTATCTGCATCCGTGGTTTCAGCATGCCTAGCATAGGCTGTAATGGAGACTTTGCTATCAACCACTAAGCTTCTACCCTCAGGCAGTTTGATTACTACGTCGGGTTGTAGTCGTGAGCCATCTGTTTGTGTATGGCTATCCTGAACCACATATTCTTCGCCTTTGCGTAAGCCAGACGACTCAAGAATCGATTCGAGGACCAACTCACCCCAGTTACCTTGGACTTTAGAATCACCCTTTAGCGCCTGGGTCAAAGAGCGTGTCTCATCAGACATCCGTAAGTTCAAGTTCGCTAGGCGTTCAATTTCACTTTTCAGGGCAAAGCGCTCACGCGCTTCATTGCCATAAGAGTTATTGACCTGCTCTTTAAATTCAGTGAGCTTGGTTTGTAGCGGCTTTAAGAGAGCATCAAGGCTAGCCGCGTTTTGTTCTGTGAAGCGCTTAGATTTGTCTTCCAGAATTTCATTAGCAAGATTTTTAAATTGGCTAGTCAGCGCTTCTTTTGCTTCATTCAGTGACTCAATACGTCCCAAACCTTGCTTGCGCTCTGAATCAAGCTCAGCTTCAAAGCGAATGGCATTTTGTAGTGCTTGATCTCGTTCTAATCTAAGACTTAAGGCTAAAGCACTTTCTGTTTGAGCTTGTAGTTCAGCTCGCGCAAGACTAGAGCGCAAATTGAGCGCATAAACCAAAAGGCCTGCGCACAATCCCAGTGGCAGGCCAAATAGTAGAAGCGAACTTAAATCAAATGTCACTATAGAAAATGAAATTAAGCTTTAACTAACTTTTGCAATTCACCAGACTCAAACATTTCGGTCATGATGTCAGAGCCGCCGATAAATTCACCATTGATGTAGAGCTGAGGAATAGTTGGCCAATTAGCATATTCTTTAATGCCTTGGCGAATACCTGCATCTTCTAACACGTTGACGGTATGCAGTTTTTCTACACCGCTAGCGCGCAGAATATTGATCGCATTACCCGAGAATCCACATTGCGGGAATTGAGCGGTACCCTTCATAAAGAGTACAACAGGGTGACTAGTAACAATTTCTTTGATTTGAGCTTGAGTATCCATAAATTCTTTCTAGAAAGGCAATAAAGCGGTAAAAATGATTTGGAACTGCTATCGGTTTGATTTTAAGACCTAATGCAAAAAAGGGTAACTCAGTATCTTATTTAGGGTCTTATTTTCGGGCAGATACCACTCGATTGTGACCAGCTAAATCTTGGTGAATTTGAATTTCGCGCATTCCTACGGTTTTCATAAGATCGACCACGGCCTCCGATTGATCAAATCCATGTTCAACCGCAATAAGACCCAGGGGTTTTAAATGATCTGCTGCCCCCTGAATAATCTCTTCAAGGCAGCTTAGGCCAGCGGCGTTATCCGTAAGTGCACAGAGCGGCTCAAACCGGAGATCACCTTGCGTGAGGTGGGGATCTTGATTGGCAATATATGGAGGGTTGCTTAAGATGACATCAAAAAGAGTGTTATCTCCCAAGGCCTCATACCAACTCCCCTGCATAAATCGGACGCGAGATTCAAGGTCTAAATGTTTGGCATTGGCTTGAGCAATGACAAGAGCATCGAAAGATTGATCTGTTGCGGTAATGAGAGTGCTCGAGCTTGCATGTGCAACTGCTAAGGCAATCGCCCCTGAGCCCGTTCCTAAGTCAAGAACATGAACCTTGGTAACTTCATTTTTAATACGCTCAATTTCATGCAGCCCAATTTCAACTAGGAGCTCAGTTTCTGGGCGGGGTATTAATACTCCAGGCGCAACCTGAAGTTCAATGTTATGAAAGCCCCGTTTGCCGATGAGATAAGCAATCGGCTCCCCTTGAAGTCTTTTGGATTCCAGCAATTTCCAATCATCAAGCGCCTTAACATTGAGCTCCATATCGTCGCGCGATAGTAGGGCAGAGCGAGGAAGTTGGTAGTGCTTATCCAGCACCTGAGCCATCAGAACTCGGGCTTCGTTTGAGGGAAGCGAGGTGGCGCTCAATAAGGAGCGCAAACTGAAATCATCACTCATGAAATGTTTTTGTTGTCGCTTAGCTGTCACCAAGGGCGGCAAGTAATTCAGCCTGATGCTCAGATGCTAGTGCATTGCATAGATCATTAATGTCACCATCCATCATGGCATCGATCTTATACAGAGTGAGATTAATGCGGTGATCGGTGATGCGACCTTGTGGGAAGTTATAAGTCCGAATACGGTCGCTACGATCGCCAGAGCCAATCAAAGATTTTCTAGTTTGCGCTTCAAGTTGATGTTTTTCGCGCTCACGTGCATCCATGATTCGGGAAACCAAAACCTTCATCGCTTGTTCACGATTACGGTGCTGGCTACGATCATCCTGACATTCCACTACGGTACCTGTTGGGAGATGGGTAATGCGAACGGCAGAGTCCGTCTTGTTAATGTGCTGACCACCTGCGCCAGAGGCGCGGAAGGTATCGATACGCAATTCGGCGGGATTAATTTTGACCGCTTCTAGTTCATCGGCCTCGGGCATGACTGCGACTGTGCAGGCTGATGTATGAATGCGTCCTTGTGTCTCTGTTTGTGGCACGCGTTGAACGCGATGACCACCAGACTCAAATTTCAGGCGTGAGTAGACAGATTGACCTACTAGACGCAGGACAACCTCTTTATAGCCCCCAAGATCTGATTCGGCGGCGCTGACTACTTCAACCTTCCAACCTTGACGCTCTGCAAAGCGGGTATACATCCGTAAAAGATCGCCAGCAAATAGAGCACTTTCATCGCCACCGGTTCCTGCGCGAATCTCCAAGAACACGTTACGCTCATCGTTCTCATCTTTTGGTAGTAAGAGCTTTTGCAGGGTGCCCTCTAGCTCCTCCATCGTTGCTTGAGCTTGCTTCTGCTCCTCATCCGCAAAGTCCTTCATGTCCGGATCTTTGCGCATTTCTTCGGCCGCTTGCGCATCTGCCTCAGCTTGTTTGTAGAGGCCAAATTGCTCCACCACAGTTGCAATATCAGAATGCTCGCGCGTGAGTTTCCGATAAGCATCCATATCTTTGGTCGCTTCTTCAGATGTTAAAAGGGAATTGAGTTCGGCTAAGCGCGTGTCTAGATGATCTAGCTTAGCCCGCATGCTGGGCTTCATCTAATGGTCTTCTGGTTTGGAGTGTGATGCGAATAGTTTTGGTAACAGCTTAATCAGAGCGTCACGCTCAGCACCATTCGAGTGCTGTAGCGCATGAAGTGAGCCATGTAAAAATTTATTAGTCAGTCCTTGAGCCATCGCATTGAGCACTTCTTGTGGATCATCGCCACGCATCAAGCGCTTCATAGCGCGCTCTAATTCAAGTTGTCTTAAGCGCTCACCTTGCTGTTGAATATCTTGAATCAAGGGAACTGCATTACGACTTTGCATCCAATGCATAAAGTTACCAACGCGATCTTCAATAATCGCTTCGGCTTGACTTACGGCAGCTTGTCGCAAGCTTGCGCCTGTTTGAATCATGACGCCTAGGTCATCAACGGTATAGAGGTACACATCATCGAGTCGAGAGATTTCTGGCTCAAAGTCACGTGGCACTGCCAAGTCAATCATCACCATAGGTTTATGGCGACGCTGTTTCAGGGCGCTTTCCACCATGCCAAGACCAATGATGGGCAGGGACGAAGCAGTACTCGAAACAATGATGTCGAACTCATGTAGGCGTCCAGGAAGCTCTGATAACTTAAATGATTCGGCTTGCGTATCTTGTGCGGCAATAGAGTCAGCTAGTTCTTGTCCGCGCTCAGTCGTACGATTAGCAATTGCAACATTTTTTGGTTTGCGTGCAACAAAGTGAGTTGCGCATAAGCCAATCATTTCACCGGCACCGATGAACAGAATTTTTTGATCAGAAATTTTTTCAAAGATCCGTTCAGAAAGTCGCACAGATGCTGCAGCCATAGAAATTGAATGCGCACCGATTTCTGTAGATCCACGAACTTCTTTTGCAACGGCAAACGTTTTTTGAAATAGCTGATTGAGATAGGTCCCTAAAACACCAGCATCATTTGCGGTACGAACAGCATCTTTCATCTGGCCCAAAATTTGGGTTTCTCCAATCACCATGGAATCTAAACCGCAAGCCACTCTAAAAGCATGTCGTACCGCGTCGGATTGGGGGAGGGAGTAGATGTGAGGCTCAAGACTGCTTGGTGCTAGTTGTTGGGTTTTAGCCAGCCAATCAAATGTTGCCTCATGAAGAATGCCGGCGGCATTCGCATCGTTAGCTGCGCAATAGACTTCAGTGCGATTACAGGTAGACAAAATAGTAGCTTCGGGCAGGCCAGATTGATTCGCCCCCAGCAAATGCTGGCGGAGATCGTGCAACGCTTCTTGAAGAAATTCAGGATCAAAGGCGACCTTTTCCCGAATGGCGACCGGCGCTGTGTGATGATTGATGCCGAGTGTCAACAACTTCATAATGGTGATTATAGATTTGATGACGTCATTAATGGGGGTAAGAATGGGGTTTTTGGCTTTTCTGCTAATTGGGGGTGCATCCGGGGCGTCTGCCTGGATTTTTTACCCTCGGCGATCCAAAGGCTCGAGTGGCAAGGGGGTGCTGATAGCGGCATTTTTAGGGTTTTTGGCGGCAAGCGCTAGTGCTTACTTGGGTCAATACATAGGCCTTTTTCAATCTGGCCAAATGCTTGAGTGGGTTAGCGCTGTCTTGGCTTCCTGCTTTATTGGTTTTATCTACACGTCTTTAGCCAAATAGATCGATTTGCCCAGCATTTACGGGAACCTTCTCTGAAGTCCCAATCCATTGAATGGGATTTAGCTGATTAGCAATTAACCATTCATTCGTCTTGGTGAAGTGATTGCAGCTGGCCGTCCCACCAGGCACTAAAAAAGGCTTATCAGTTTTATAAACCCCCAATCCAGAAGGATGTGAGGATTGCAAAATGAATGGATTTATTCTGGCCTCAATTCCCGTCTCAATCAGGGGCAATTTGGATTGTGCGTGCCCACCCCAAAGCATCCAAGCTAAAGACTTCTTGATTGCTAGCGCAGAAATTAAGCGATCAATCAAATGCTGCCATCCAAGCTTGGCGTGACTGCCGGCTTCACCCAATTTGACGCTTAACGCTGTATTGAGAAGAAGCACCCCTTGTTCGGCCCAATGATGCAAGTCACCATTTGCTAGTGAGCCAAAGCCCTCAAGAGCTAGAGCCTTGCTGATGTTGCGAAGTGAGCTTGGAAACTCACGTGAAGTACTTGCAATATTTTCTGGGATTGAGAATGCAAGTCCTTGTGCAAGCCCGGGTGAGTGATAGGGGTCTTGCCCGATGATTACGACCTTGACCGAATCAACCGGGGTTAGTTTGAGCGCTTTAAAAAAATTTTGTGGCTCAGGACGAACGCTTGCAAAGTCAGCATCTAAGACCGTTTGAATATTGCCTTCTAAATTTTTCCAAGCCGGAGTATCAAAATAGTCGCCTAATAGTGCACGCCAGTCCTGAGGAATATCGTCTTTAGAAAAAGAAGGCATTAATTTATCGGGGGCTAGTTTTTGCTGGCGCAAGCTCATATTGCGCAGGTAGCTGAGGGGACTCTAAAACTAAAATGCGTTCGTGTTCGAGGTCATCACGATAAAACGATAAGTTAATGCTCTGGTTTTCTGTAAGGCCATTTAGCACCTGATCCAAGCGACTGCTAGTGATGCGTTGACCATTGATGCTTGCCAGTAAATCTCCCGAGGACAAACCTGCAGTCTGGGCGGCCCCACCATCCAAAACATGAGTGACCTTGAGCCAGCCACCACTATCTGTATGGCGCATACCTAATTGCAGTTTGATTTTCTCCAGCTTAGTTTGTATTTTCGGTTTCACTGACACTAGCTTTGAAGCAATCCACTTTTGGATTGGGATATCTTCAGCTCCAAATACATAGCGTGATTTGATGTCGCCCCATATTTTGCTAAAGCCATTCCCTAGTAGCTCATAGATCAACTCATCTAAGCCATTCTCAGAAATTCCATCTAATGTGATGCCGTGTCTTTGCCAAATGAGGCGCATGAGATCGTCCAAAGATTTTTTATTCTTCGAGAATGCACGAATTTGCAAATCCAATCCTAGTGCTAGCAGGGCGCCTTTGCCGTAATAGCTAACAACAGTATTGGGGGTGTTCTCGTCTGCTTGGTAGTACTTGGTCCAGGCATCAAATGAGCTATCAGCTAGGCTTTGCTTCAATCTTCCGGGGCCACGCAAGACACCATTCCAGTTATCAGAAACCAGCTTTAAATAGGTAGTGAGATCAATTCGTTTACTACGCAAGAGTTGCAGATCATCGTAGTAGCTTGTGAAGCCCTCAAATAGCCACAGTAAGCGGGTGTGGTTTCTGTTGCCTAGTATGTATGGCTGGAAAGCCTTTGGCTGAATACGTTTTACTAACCAGGCATGAAAATACTCATGACTGCATAAGCCTAAAAATTCACGATAAGTGGTTTCGTCTAAGGGAATATTTTTTTGTGGAATTTGGTCTCGACGGCACAGAAGTGCAGTGCTGTTACGGTGTTCAAGACCACCATGGCCATTGAGAACTGCGTTCACCAAAAATAGGTAGTGAGTAAATGGCGCCTTTTTAGTCTTAGGCTCAAACAGATTAATGGAGCAAGAGCAAATGGCTTGCAAGTCGCTCGCTAGGCGTGCCGCATCAATCGGATGTATGCATCCCTGTATGGCCATGCTATGAGACGTATTGTTGGCAGACCAGCGTACTATCTGGAATTCGCCCATGGCTACTGGATGATCAATCAAGTCATCATAATTTTGGGCAAGGTAAAACCCAAAACCGCGCTCATCTGTCTTTGCTGATCTTAAGCTTGTTTGTACTGACCAGTGATCAGCAAATACCTCTTCAGGAGAGGTAATAGCTAGAGAGCATGGGAGGTGCTCCTGCCCTTTTACTTGCAGGCAGAGGCTAGTTGCATTGAAAAATCCACGCTCTGTATCAAGGTAGGCCGCACGAACTGAATTATCAAAAGCATAAACCGTTGTTAGGATATCTACAGCGCTATCCATTGGTGGCAGAAGCCAATGATCGTTATCAATACGCTCCAGATCAATTTTTTTCTTTGTTGGCCCCGAACTAAATGCTTCGATAGATTCAATATGTTTTGAGAAATCTCGAATTAAATAGCTGCCTGGTATCCACGCAGGCATTTGTACAACCTGTCCTTTGGGATCAGGGCGGGCAATATGAAGCTTTACTTGATAACGATGGCCATGAAGGTCTGCAGGCCATACGGTGTATTGAATTTCTGGCAGATCTGTTTTATTCATGATTCTTCGATCCGTTATTTCAGTGATGCAAATTTCTTTTCAATGTCAGCAATCTGTACAGCACCTGGAAAACGACTGCCATCAGTAAAGAAAAGTGTTGGCGTACCAGTAATGCCGTAGGTTTTGGCAAATGTCAGGTTTTTATCCAATGGATTGCTGCAATCTATTTTCCCACTGGGGGCAACTCCATTGATCATCCAATCCGTATAAGCCTTGTTGGGGTCAGATGAACACCAAATCTGTTTTGATTTTTGTATCGAATCTGCAGAGAGTATGGGTATTAAATAGGTGTAAATGGTGACATTGTCTAATTGTTGCAGAGATTTTTCTAGGCGTTTGCAATAGCCACAATTTGGATCTGAAAAAATTGCCAATTGGCGAGTGCCATTACCCCGCACTACCTTGAAGGCATTTGCTTGATTGAGGTCGGTCCATTTGATTCGATTGAGGTCGGCTTGTCTTTGCTCCGTAATATTTTTTCCAGTAGCGAGCTCAATAATTTCACCTTGAATTAGGTATTTGCCGGTGCTATCGGTATAGAAAATATCGTTCCCAACAAGTACTTCATACAGGCCAGATACTGGTGCAGGGGTAACACTACGCACTTTTGCGTTACTGCCCAATTTTTTTTGTATCTCCGCTTTTATTTGCTGATCGGCTTGAGCATGAGCCGTACCAGAAAATACTGTACTGGTACAAAGAATTGCAAAGACAGCAACTGCTACAGATAAAAATTTAGTCAAAATCAATGTCCCCTAATGCGCGCTCAATAAGGCGCTGTTTAATGAAGTGGCTTTTGTTCACTAAGCCTAAACCCCAATTGCGTAATTGCTTTTCAGTGCTGCTTCCACCCGAGAATAACTTTTTCAACTTATCAGTAACCCATAAAAGTGCACTTGTGTCACCTTGTCGCTGGCGCTCGTAACGGCGCAATAAATTCAAATCACTTAGCGAGCGAAATGATTCACGTTTGCTATAGATGTTGAGTAATACGGCAACATCTCGCAATCCCAAGTTCAGGCCTTGGCCCGCTAATGGGTGCATCACATGAGCTGCATCACCAATTAATACTACTTTTGGATTTGTCTCTGGACCAATGAAGCGAGCTGCGCGTAGCTTTCTTAATGGAAAGGCTGCGGGGGTGGAGTTCAGGCTCAACTCACCCAGTTGTTTTGCAATTGCACCATTTGCAATGGATGCGAAACGATCAAGCCACTCAGAAGAGTTGAGCTGTAAAAGTTCTGCGGCGTACTCAGGTGAGGTCGACCACACCATCGATACTTGTTTATTGGGTAAGGGGAGCATGGCCACAATATCTCCGCCTGGCAAGAACCACTGGAAGGCGGTTTCAAGGTGGGGATAGGTGCAAGTCCAGTTTGCTACTACTGCGCTTTGTGCATAACTTTCTTCGCTAGTGGCGATGCCGATCTCAGAGCGAATGGGTGAGTTTGCACCATCAGCTGCAATCACGAGTTGGGCGCGAATGATGGAACCACTTTTTAAGATCAAAGTAGTTCCATCTGCATCAACATTGATGCTTTCAACTACATCAGCAATTCGCTCTAACTTATTCTGAAAGCGTGATGCTTGATCAAGTGTGTGCTCGATTAAATTCGCCTCACCGATCCATGCCAATTGTGGGGCGCCAGCTTCAAATGCAGAGAGGTGTAGCTGATCATTTTTTTCACCCCGATCACCGTAGATGCGCATATCACGGACAACTTGCAGGCGACCGTGGTCGAGTGCGTCCCAAACCTGAAGATGGGCTAGGAGTTTTTGGGAGCTTGGTGAAAATGCATAAATTCTTTGACCCCATTGACTGCCTTCGGGGCTAGGCACCGTTTGCCCTAAATCAGGGGCAATTTCTAAGGTCTGAAGGCCAAGTTGAGCCATGCCTAGGGCACAGGCCTTGCCGGCAATGCCTCCGCCCACCACAACGACATCAACGGGGCGAATTTGACTGGAATTGGCGGGCATTTTGGATAAATAATTAGGGCTAGCTTCTGACATAACTCGATGATATCGAAACCAGCCCCTTTACAATAAGCTCATGTCTTTGAAATGTGGCATCGTCGGCCTGCCTAACGTCGGCAAATCTACCCTCTTTAATGCGCTTACCAAGGCTGGAATCGCAGCGGAAAACTATCCTTTCTGCACGATCGAGCCTAATGTGGGTGTTGTCGAGGTTCCTGACCCCCGTCTTGCTGCTTTGGCCGAGATCGTGAAGCCTGAGCGCATACTGCCTGCTGCAGTCGAATTTGTCGATATTGCGGGATTGGTTGCGGGCGCCTCAAAAGGTGAGGGCCTCGGCAATCAATTCTTGGCCAATATTCGGGAAACTGACGCTATTACCCATGTGGTGCGTTGTTTTGAAGATCCGAATGTCATTCACGTCGCAGGCAAGATTGATCCTATCGCAGATATCGGCGTGATTGATACTGAGCTAGCGCTATCTGATTTAGCGACTGTTGAGAAAACGCTCAACCGTTCAAGTAAAGCCGCCAAATCTGGTAATGATAAAGAAGCGGCTGCTTTAGTTGCAGTGCTCACTAAAGTGCAGGCACATTTGGATTCTGCGCTACCCGTGCGCAGCTTGAATTTAAGTGATGATGAAAAACTTTTAATTAAGCCTTTGTGCTTAATTACCGCTAAGCCTGCAATGTATGTGGCTAACGTGAAAGAGGATGGGTTTGAAAACAATCCTCACCTTGAAGCGGTTAGACAGCATGCCGCTAAAGAGAAGGCTCCTGTAGTGGCTGTATGCGCGGCTATTGAAGCGGAGATTGCGGATTTAGATGATGCCGATAAAACTGAGTTCTTGGCTGACTTAGGTATGGATGAGCCGGGTCTTGATCGCGTCATTCGTGCAGGCTATGCATTGTTAGGCCTGCATACCTATTTCACTGCAGGCGTGAAAGAAGTACGTGCTTGGACTATTCATCAAGGCGATACTGCTCCTCAAGCTGCCGGTGTAATTCATACGGACTTTGAGCGTGGCTTTATTCGTGCGCAAACCATCTCTTACGATGACTTCATTCAATTTAAGGGTGAGTCTGGCGCAAAAGAGGCCGGCAAGATGCGCGCCGAAGGTAAAGAGTATGTTGTTAAGGATGGAGATGTCTTGAACTTCTTGTTCAATGTTTAATCTTGTGGCACTGCTTGGTCAAAAGAAAAAGCCCTGAACTCAGAGCTTTTTTATTGGCTACTTCAGAGGCAAAAAGCTTAAGTTGATCTAGCCGCTTTCTCTAGACACTTGGAAATCTCTTCATAACGTTTGAGCGCTAGCTTGGTTGGTAACACTTCTTTTTTGCGACCATCTTCATTCGCTGCCATCTTAATATAGCCCATGGCGCTGAGATTTTTTAGGCGTCCGTGCAAGGTAGCTTGTGAGCCTAGCTCAGCCATGGAAATGAGATCTCCGACCAAGATGGACTGACTTGAGTGTGCGGCAGTGACAATTTTGTCCAACAAACTTTCTTCGATGGCATCCAGTTTTTTGCCAGGGTTCATGCGATCAAGAGCGTCGATCAAATTTAGGAAACGAAGATAGGAGGCTTTAATGTTTGTCATGCCAAGAGTGTAGGCTTAATTGTGTGATTAGAAGAATTATATTTACTAGACGGCAGTACATTTTAGTATTCTTATACTAAATACATTAATCCATATTAAAAGTAATGCTTAAATTCTTCTCGCTTATGCGCACAGGCGTTACTGGATTTGCAATCAGTGCACTAGCGTACGCAGCACTTTTTTATATCAATTCTTGGCTCACTAGTGAGCTAATTTTTGGCTCGGGGGTGAATTGGATTTATTTGCCTGCCGGCTTACGTCTTTTCTTAACTTTAATCTTTGGCTTACCTGGCGCCCTTGGCATTGTTTTTGCTTCCTTTTTAATCAGTTACTCCGGCGCTCTTTCTAATGATTTAGCGATTTGCATTGGCACTGGATTTATCTCAGGTTTCGCGCCTTATCTTGCTAGGATTTTAGTTTTCAGCAACATGAAGCTTGAGACGGATTTGAGTAATCTGAGTTTGCCAAAGCTATTGATTTGTATTTTGATTTACGCGCTATTGAGTGCGGGCTTGCACCAATTTTGGTATGCCACTGTTGAGCTAGATGACGCAGGCACGCTCAGTCACTTTTTGGTGATGTTTATTGGCGATGTATTGGGGTCATTGCTGCTCATTTCTCTTATCAAGAGCAGTCTAGACTGCTTCAGAAGATTTAGGAAAACAACTCACTGAGAGCGATACCAGGATCGGCGGAACGCATAAATGCTTCGCCAACCAAGAATGCATTTACCTGGTTATTGCGCATGAGTTGAACGTCTGCACGATTTAATATTCCGGATTCGGTTACTAAAGTCTTGTTGTTTGGAACAGAAGGCAGCAGGGATAAGGTAGTTTGTAGTGTGACCTCAAACGTTTTGAGATTGCGATTATTAATTCCCAAAAGTGGAGTTTTGAGTTCCAGTGCTTGATCAAGTTCAGCAGCGTTATGTACCTCTACCAATACATCAAGCCCTAATTCATGGGCACAAGCTTCAAGCTCTTTCATCTGATTAAGCTCAAGACATGCCACGATGAGCAAAATGGCGTCTGCACCAATTGCCCGCGCCTCATAGATTTGATAAGGATCAATGGTGAAGTCTTTGCGGAGAACGGGAATGCTGCAAGCAGCACGCGCTTCTTGCAGATAGGCATTGCAGCCTTGGAAGTAATCAACGTCAGTCAATACTGATAAGCAAGCAGCCCCATATTTTTCATAAGATTGGGCAATTTCTGCAGGCTTGAAATTTTCACGCAGAATGCCCTTGCTTGGGCTTGCTTTTTTGATCTCGGTAATAACGCCCGCTTTGCCTGAAGCAATCTTCTGTTCAATCGAGCGAATAAATCCTCTAGGTTTTAATGCCGCATCTTGATTATTAGCTTGAGCTCTCTCACGTTGATTCGCAAGAGAAAGCTGTTTTAGGTTATGCGCAATCTCAATCTTTTTGGTTGCAACAATTTTTTCGAGAATATCGCTCATGAGCAGTAATTTATTTGGATTGGGTTGCTGCAACAAAAGCATCTAATTTTTGACGGGCTGCCCCAGATGCAATCGCTGCTTTGGCTTTAGCGATGCCGCCAGCAATATCAGGTGCTACGCCAGCTACATACAGGGTGGCACCTGCGTTGAGACAAACGATATCGCTTGCTGCGCCTGGTTTATTGTCAATTACGCTAAGAACGATGTTCTTGGATTCTTCTGCGTTAGCAACCTTAAAGGTATTAGTTGGCGCTGTATTTAAACCAAAGTCTTTTGGATGGATTTCATATTCGCGCACGGAGCCATTTTTGAGTTCACCAACCAGGGTAGGGCCTTCAAGAGAAATTTCATCAAGGCCATCCCGTCCATAGACCACCAAAGCATGTTCCATGCCTAGAGCTTCAAGTACGCGAGCCTGAATGCCAACAAGATCTGCATGAAATACGCCCATCAAGATCCGTTTTGCATCGGCTGGGTTAGTTAAGGGGCCCAAGATATTAAAAATAGTGCGCACACCTAGTTGCTTGCGAATGGGGACTACGTTTTTCATTGCGGGGTGGTGATTCGGTGCAAACATGAATCCAGCACCTACTGTGGAAATGCACTGAGCAACTTGGTCTGCGGACAGGGCAAGATTAACGCCTAGCGCCTCTAATACATCAGCACTACCAGATTTACTGCTGACACTACGATTACCATGCTTGGCAATTTTTGCGCCAGCCGCTGCAGCTACAAACATAGCTGCAGTAGAGATATTGAAGGTATGTGCTCCATCTCCGCCAGTTCCAACGACATCCACTAAATGGGCGCGATCCTCAACATGAACAGCGGTAGCAAATTCACGCATCACTTGTGCTGCTGCTGCAATTTCACCAACGGTTTCTTTTTTGGTCCGCAGGGCGACTAATAGACCAGCCACTAGCTCTGGCGACATCTCGCCACTCATGATGAGACGCATCATCGCCGTCATTTCATCATGAAAGAGCTCGCGATGTTCGATGCAGCGTTGAAGGGCTTCTTGTGGAGTAATGGACATGAGGTTTTATTTTCTAACTTACTGGTTTTGTAGAAAATTCTTGAGCAGGGCGTGACCATGCTCAGACAGAATCGACTCTGGATGAAACTGAACGCCTTCAACCGCTAAGGTTTTGTGACGCACGCCCATGATTTCTCCATCAGATGATGTCGCAGTAACTTCTAAGCATGCTGGCAATGAATGCTTTTCAATTGCTAAAGAGTGATAGCGAGTTACTTTAAATGGATCTGGTAAGTTTTTAAATACACCAACGCCAGTATGATGGATGCTATCAGTCTTACCATGCATCACTTTCTGCGCGCGAATGACGTTACCGCCGAAAGCCTCGCCAATTGCTTGATGGCCTAAGCACACGCCCAGAATTGGAATTCTTCCGGCGTATTGTTTGATCGTCTCGACAGAAATACCAGCCTCAGCTGGACTGCATGGTCCAGGTGAAATACAAATACGTGCAGGATTGAGTTTTGCAATATCACCCACGGCAATTTCATCATTACGAAACACTTTGACTTCTTCGCCTAACTCGGCAAAGTACTGCACAAGGTTGTAGGTAAATGAATCGTAGTTATCAATCATTAGGAGCATCGAGTCCTCCTTGAACTAAATCAGCTGCTGTTAGCACTGCGCGTGCCTTTGCTTCTGTTTCTTTCCATTCAGCTGTTGGGTCTGAGTCGGCCACGACACCAGCGCCAGCTTGGGAATGCAACATGCCGTCACGAATGACGCCCGTACGAATCGCAATGGCGACATCCATATCGCCGGAGAAGGAGAGGTAGCCTACCGCTCCACCATAAATTCCACGCTTCACGATTTCCATCTCATCAATGATTTCCATCGCCCGAATTTTAGGGGCGCCGGATAGGGTGCCCGCTGGGAATGTAGCGCGAAGCACATCCATATTGCTCATCTTATCTAAAAGATCCCCTTCAACGGAGCTCACAATATGTTGCACATGAGAGTATTTCTCAATCGACATAGAGTCAGTCACTTTGACTGAGCCAGTTTTGGCGATACGACCAACGTCATTGCGAGCTAGGTCAATCAACATGACATGCTCAGCAATTTCTTTCGGATCCGCCAAGAGTTCTTTCGCAAGACGCTCATCTTCTTCTGGATTGGCTCCGCGCGGGCGTGTGCCAGCAAGCGGACGAATCGTGACAATTTTTTCTGCAGCACGTTTTTCTTGGCGCACTAAGATTTCAGGTGAAGAACCAACAATCTGCATATCCCCAAAGTCATAAAAATACATGTATGGCGATGGGTTTAGAGAACGTAAGGCCCTGTAGAGTGCGAGTGGTGAATCAGTAAAAGGTTTGCTGATGCGTTGACCAATCACCACCTGCATGCAATCGCCAGCCAAAATATATTCTTTGGTTCTGCGAACGGCATCTTCAAAATCTGCGGCTTTAAATTTACGAACGAGTTCAGTTTTGGTGCTTGCCAAGGAAGGCGGCATGCTCACTTGCTTGCTAAGACAGGCAAGCAATTCTTTTAAGCGAGCTTGCGCCTTCTCAAAACCATCGACGATGCCCGGGTCAGCATAAACGATGAGATAAATTTTTCCTGCGACGTTGTCAACGACTGCCAATTCCTCAGTGAGCATGAGTTGAATGTCGGGCACACCAAGCTCATCTGGTAAATCATGTTTTGCAAGACGAGATTCAATATAGCGAACTGTGTCGTAACCAAAGTAGCCCGCTAAGCCCCCACAAAAACGTGGAAGACCTGCTTCTACTGCAACCCGAAAGCGCTTGAAATAAGCATCCACAAAATCAAGCGGATTATCTGTGTTGGTCTCAACCACTTTGCCATCTGTCACCACTTCGTTAAGGGGTTGAGATGGGCTGCCTACTGTGCGAATAATAGTGTTGGCAGGTAGGCCGATAAAGGAGAAGCGACCAAAGCGCTCGCCACCTAAAACCGATTCCAAAAGGTAGGTATTTTTCTTGCCAAATGCTTGGCTGAATTTGACGTAGAGCGAGAGCGGTGTCTCTAAATCAGCCAAGACCTCTTTCACTAGAGGAATACGATTGAAACCCTGCTTTGCTAGGGCATTAAATTCTTCGCGCAACATTAGGCTTTTCCTTGCTTTCCTAACTCTGTGCGCATTGCATCAATGACTTGCTTGTAATCGTCTTTTCCAAAAATGGCTGAGCCAGCAACAAAAGTATCCGCCCCTGCTTGAGCAACTTGCGCAATATTGTCGATCTTAATCCCACCATCCACTTCAAGACGAATATGGCGACCAGTCTCTGATGCATAGCGATCAAGGCGTGCACGCACTTGAGTAATTTTTTGCAGAGTACTTGGGATAAATGATTGACCACCAAAGCCTGGATTGACTGACATGAGTAATACGAGATCCAATAACTCTAAAGTGTGATCTAAATGATCAAGTGGTGTTGCAGGATTGAATACGAGCCCTGCTTGGCATCCTTGATCACGAATCAAATTCAATGTGCGATTCACATGAGGACTTGCCTCGGGATGAAAGCTAATCAGATTTGCGCCGGCTTTTGCAAAATCAGGAACAATGCGATCAACTGGCTCAATCATTAAGTGAACGTCGATGACGGCAGGCTTGCCATTTTTGACTGCATGAGGGCGAATAGCCTCACATACCAGAGGGCCAATAGTGAGGTTGGGAACGTAATGGTTATCCATCACATCAAAGTGAATCCAGTCAGCGCCAGCTACTAAAACATCTTGTACTTCCTTGCCAAGACAGGCAAAGTCAGCCGACAAAATGGAGGGGGCAATCAGAAATTGACGATTAGATGGGGTTTTTTGGCTTTCCATCCCTAGATTCTAGCTTGCAGTTGGCCTTGGGATGGAGCAGAATTCGAGCATGAACCCCCATGAAATCAGCATTACGGTCAAGACCCAGTACCTTCCAGACCAATCTGACCCAGATAATCGCCAATTTGCCTTTGCCTATACGGTCACGATCCGCAACACCGGGTCGGCCAGTATTCAGCTGATAGCCCGTCATTGGTTCATTACGGACGGGGATAACGATGTTCAGGAGGTCCGAGGCCTAGGGGTGGTTGGTCAGCAGCCATTGTTGCGTTCTGGTGAGCATTTTGAGTACACCAGTTGGGCTACCCTGCCAACGCCTGCGGGGACAATGCGAGGAGAGTATTTTTGCGTGACCGAGGATGCTCAGTTTTTTCAGGCGCCTATTCCAGAGTTTGCCTTAGTGATGCCGCGCACACTCCACTAAAAAAAGTGTATTCGCTGGGGGCCTTACTTCTTCCCCTTGCCGGTCCAGAGCACGATGAACAATAAAAGTCCTAAGGCAAGAGCGCCTTCAATGACAAACAGTAGCATTGGGTATTCATCGAGTAAATTGGCAATCATGATTTCTAAAATTAAATTGTTCCAGACAAGTGTATTCGCTATTGTGATTGCTAGTGTAGTCGTGGCTTGTTCAACACCTCCTACTCGCGGAACGGGGTATCGAACCAGTGGATCTGGTGCTGCACCAACTTCTTATAGCTCATCTATTGCGAGTTTTAGCGCTGTTTCTTGGCAGACCTTGCCAGGCTGGCAGGATGATGATGTTTCTCAAGCATGGCCTGCTTGGCTCAAGAGTTGTGATGCCTTACGTAGGCGCAGCGGCGAAGTGAATTGGCGTCAAGTGTGTGAGCAAGCTACGAGGGTATCTAATCGTGATAGTCAGGCGATTCGTCGCTACTTCGAAAATAATTTCCAGGCTTATGAAATTCGGAATAGCTCCGGAAGTGAAACGGGTTTAATCACGGGCTACTACGAGCCGGTAATGAACGGGGCTCTTACTCGAACCAGTGTTTATAACGTCCCGCTTTACTCTTATCCCAGCGCATGGAGAAAATCTAAACCCAATCCAGGTCCAACACGCGCAGAGTTAATCGGTTCGGGAATGCTGAAGGGGTCTGAGATTGCCTGGGTACAAGATCCGGTTGCAGCTGCATTTATGCAAATACAAGGCTCTGGAAAAATTCGACTTGAAGATGGCCGAGTTTTGCGTCTAGGTTATGCCGGCACTAATGACCAACCCTTTAAATCTTTTGCGCAATGGTTGCTTGATCGCAAAGAAATTACACGCAGTGAGGCGACGATGCAAGGTATCTCGCAATGGGCTAAGCGTAATCCTGATCGCGTCAACGAAATGCTCAATGCCAATCCTCGCTTCGTTTTTTTCAAAGAACTGCCGGGTAATGTAGAGGCAGATCTGGGGCCCAATGGCGCCTTGGGAGTGCCCTTAACAAGTGAGCGGAGTATTGCGATTGATCTTCAGGCTATGCCTTTGGGTGCCCCTGTATTCTTGGCTACTACCAAGCCTTTAAGTAGTCAGCCCCTGCAAAAGCTAGTGATGGCGCAAGATACTGGCAAGGCAATTGTGGGTGGCGTCAGAGCTGATTACTATTGGGGGTCTGGTGATGCCGCTGGAGAAATGGCTGGGCGCATGAAGCAAAATGGCAAGATGTGGGTATTGTTGCCGCGTTAATTAATGACATCTTAGAAAGAAAGCTATGAGCTACAAAACAATTTTGACTGAAGTCGATGGTAAGGTCGCCACCATTACTTTAAATCGTCCTGAGGTGCTCAATGCGCTTAATGATCAATTGATGGATGAGCTTGGCGCAGCACTATTGAGTTTTGATGCAGATGACAATATTGGTTGCATCATCATTACGGGTAGCGAAAAAGCGTTTGCTGCTGGCGCTGATATTGCATCGATGGCAAAGCGCAATTTTCAAGATGTTTATCGCCACAATTTTATTTCCCGCAATTGGGAGCATATGCAAAAAGTTCGTAAGCCGGTAATTGCGGCAGTATCTGGTTACGCGCTTGGTGGCGGCTGTGAATTGGCCATGATGTGCGACACCATCATGGCGGCAGATAATGCAAAATTTGCTCAACCAGAAATTAAGTTAGGAATCATTCCGGGCGCTGGTGGTACACAACGTTTACCGCGTGCGGTATCTAAAGCCAAAGCCATGGATTTGGCATTAACAGGTCGCATGATGGATGCCGCTGAAGCTGAGCGTTCGGGCTTGGTATCACGCGTATTTCCCAAAGCAGATTTACTGAAGGAAGTGAGGGCAATTGCAAAAGATATTGCTGATATGCCTTTATTGACAACGATGATGGTGAAAGAAGCTGTCAATACCGCTTATGAAACCACGCTCTCACAGGGTATTCATTTTGAACGCCGCTTGTTCCATACTTGCTTTGGAACAAATGATCAAAAAGAAGGTATGACGGCATTTATTGAAAAACGCCCCGCCAAATTTACAAACTCTTAAGACTGAAAATTAATTTTTTTCGAGGTAGCGCTGAGCTAGTTTGACCCAATAGCTCACGCCTACCGGTATGAGGGCGTCATTGAAGTCGTACGAGGGGTTATGAAGATGGCACGGCCCCATGCCATGACCTACTGAGCGATGATCCCCGTCACCATTACCTAAAAAGACATAGCAACCGGGTTTATCTAGCAACATAAAAGCAAAATCCTCTGCACCCATGGTTGGATCAATCGAGGTGTTTACATTTTGTTTGCCCACTAATTCACTCATTACTTCGCTAGCAAACTCAACCTCTTTTTCATGATTGATTAAGGGCGGATAGTTTCTAGCAAACTGAATTTCTGCATGACAATCAAATGCGCCTGCGACGCTCTGAGAAATCTCACGTAAACGTTGCTCAATTAAATCCAAAACCTCAAGCGTGAAGGTACGCACAGTACCACCAATAAATGCACTATCGGGAATCACGTTGCTAGTTTCGCCTGCATGAAATTGTGTTACTGAAAGCACGGCTGCATCTACGGGGCGCTTATTGCGTGTAATGATGCTTTGGAGTGCTAGCACTACTTGTGCGCCAGCAAGAACGGGATCAGCGCTGTTATGCGGTAGAGCAGCATGACCGCCTCTGCCGGTAATCGTGATTTCAAAAGAATTGCTTGATGCCATCATTGGACCGGCAGTCACACCAAAGTGACCTTCCTCTAGACCAGGCCAATTGTGCAATCCAAATACTGCATCACACGGAAATTGCTCAAACAAACCATCCTTGATCATTTCGCGAGCACCAGCCCCACCTTCTTCGGCTGGTTGGAAAATAAAAATCACCGTACCTTTGAAATCACGGTGATTGGATAAATACTGAGCAGCCCCCAGAAGCATGGCAGTGTGGCCATCATGACCGCAGGCGTGCATCTTTCCTGGATTTTGTGAGGTATGCGCAAAGTTGTTATGTTCTTGGAGTGGTAGTGCATCCATATCTGCACGAAGACCAATCATTTTGCCTGGCCCTAGGTCACCATTGAGTCTGCCAACAACACCTGTTTTACCCATGCCACGAGATACGCTAATCCCCCAACTCGATAAAGCTTCTGCAACGAGATCGGCTGTACGGTTTTCTTCGAAACGCAACTCAGGGTGAGCATGAATATTGCGACGAATGTCTTGGATTACATCTGCGGATTCAAGGATTTCAGGGAGTAAATGCATCCCTTCATCTTATCTGAAAGTGGCTCAAAGCGCACTCTAGTCGGGCTTTGTAGGGTAATTAAAGCGATTTATTGTTCAATTTATTCGTTGGGCAATTGAATGTGCTGTGCAGCAAATGAGAGCGCTTCAATGCAATAGGGGCTGTTATCCGGCTTTTTAATTGCAGGCGGCAATTGAGGAATCAAGCCTAAAAAGGGCGCGTTTATTTTGGAGCGGAGCGTTTCAATATTCTCAGTTAATAAATGCATTTCAGGGGAGAGGGCATTTGCAATCCAGCCAGCTACTTTCAAATCGCGCGTCTTGAATGCCTCCATACTGAGGAGGGCATGATTAATGCAGCCGAGTTTCATACCCACGACCAGAATCATGGGTAAGTCGATTTGCTCTGCAAAGTCTCCCAAATCTTCTTGATCGTTGAGGGGAGTTAAAAACCCACCCGCTCCTTCAACCACAATCCACTCGCTTTGTTTTTGAATCTCGCTGTATTCCCGCATCAAGGCGTCTAGCTCAAGGCGAATACCTTTGGAGTGGGCAACCAAGTGGGGCGCTGCTGGAGTATCGAGAACGTATGGACATAGGCTGAATTGACCTGGGGTCAAGCCTAAAGCAAGACGTAAGGTCTCTAAATCTTCATTAAGCAATTGACCATCATTACTTTGGTAAGTGCCTGCGACTACAGGTTTAAAGCCCAGAACCTTTTTTCCTTGCTCACGCAATTTAAGAATCAGAGCACCGCTAACCAAAGTTTTCCCAACTTCAGTATCGGTTCCAGTAATAAAGTATCCAGAGCTCTTATTCATTAGCGATTTTTCTCAATCACTTCTTGCTCAATTAGCTGCAGTGTGTTGATGAGATTGCGCAAGTCATCCTCACTATGGTTTGCAGAGAAAGTAATGCGTAAACGTGAGCTACCAACCGGCACGGTAGGGGGCCTAATTGCTGGAATCCAGTAACCCGCTTCATCTAATAGTTTGGCAGCCATTAAGGCGTTCGTATTGCTACCAAGAATGAGGGGTTGGATGGGTGTGCATGAAGATACCTTCTCCCATTGAGAGAATTTCATTTCTTGTTGCCAGATATCAATGAGTTTGTGTAGATGAGTGCGCCGTTGTTTACCCTCATCTGATTCAATAATCTCTAGGCTCTTGAGTAGGGCATGCGCAATTGCTGGTGGCGTGGCTGTACTGTAGATATAGGGTCGACCCTTTTGAATCATCCATTCAATAAAAGAATCTTGTGCACAGATAAAAGCACCGCTGACACCAGCCGCCTTACTGAGTGTGCCAATGTAGATGATTCGCTCTGAGCAAATACTGTCTTGCTCCAAAATACCGTGACCTTGTTTACCTAAGACACCAAATCCATGGGCATCATCAACTAACAAGAGTGAATCGTATCGCTCCGCAATGATCAATAGCTCTTTGATAGGCGCGAGATCGCCATCCATACTGAAAACACCATCAGTCACAATGAGCTTAAGGGCTCTGGTATCTTTTTTGAGTGCTTCGCTCAATGAGTTTAGTTGAGTGTGATCAAACAGCGTCACCGCAGCATTGCTTTGTGTACTCGCTAGTCGAATACCATCAATGAGTGATGCATGATTGAGTTTTGCTGAGTAAATACTGGTATTACCATGTGGCGCAAGTCTTGCTAGAGTTGTTACAGCTGTTAGATTTGCAAGGTAGCCAGTGCTAAAAAATAATGCGCGCGCTTTGGGGATATGGGCACTCTCAAAGGAGGTCAAGCGATTTTCTAATAAGTCATGCGCAATGCTATGGCCGCTGATCAGGTGAGATGCGCCGCTTCCTACTCCATATCTTTGGGCGCCCTCGGATAATGCCTGTGCGATCTCTGGATGGTTTGCAAGACCAAGATAGTCATTGCTGCAAAAAGCTTTGAGTTCACGTTCATCTACCCATGCCCTGGTATCGCAGGGAGACTTGGTTGAGCGAAGTTTGCGCTTGAGTAACTGCAGGTCTAGGTCTGCAATTTGCTCTTCTGCTAGCTTGAGTGCATTAAAAGAGTTAGCCATTCAAAGCCCGATTCAATGCACGTTGTACAGCCTGTCCCATTTGCTCAGTCTCCTGTGTAGACAAAACATAAGGGGGCATGACATAAACCGTATTACCAATTGGTCGAATTAATACACCTTCATCTAAACTTTTAGTAAACATTTCACGCGGAAAGACATTGGCATTTTTAAGTGCAGATGGTTTGACGTCGAACGCTAAGATCATGCCTTGTTGACGCCAGTGCTCAATGCGTTCATCTGCCTTTGCCCAGGTAAATGCCTTAGCTAAATCCTGGGAGCGAGCAATATTTTTTTCAAGCACTTTTTCTGTTTCAAAGATTTCGAGACAGGCTAGTGCTGCTGAACAGGCAAGTGGGTTGCCAGTGTAAGAGTGGGAATGCAAGAACCCATGCTTGGCTTGATCACTGTAGAACGCGCGATAAATTGCGTCAGTGGTCATGCAGAGCGAAAGCGGTAAATAGCCACCACTAATACCTTTGGATAGGGTTAAAAAATCAGGCCAAATTCCAGCGTGTTCGCAGGCAAAGAACCTCCCGCTACGCCCGCATCCCACGGCAATTTCATCAGCAATCAGATGGATCTGATAGCGCTCGCATAAATCTTTAACGAGCCGTAAATATTCAGGCGAATGCATAGCCATTTGACCGGCGCATTGAACTAGCGGCTCAATGATGATTGCTGCTATGTGCTCATGTTCTGTTGCAAATAGTTGTTCAAGTACCTTGGCTGCTTCTCTTGCAACATCTTCTGCACTCTCACCTTTTTTTGCTTTACGTGCATCGGGTGAGCTTACTGTGTAAACATCTTGCAATAGCGATCCATATGCATCACGAAAAATAGCTACGTCTGTTACTGCGAGTGCGCCAAGTGTTTCACCGTGATAGCCATTCTCAAGGCAGACAAATTTCTTTTTCTCCGGTTTGCCGCTGAGCTGCCAAAAGTGGTGACTCATCTTTAAGGCAATCTCTACCGCAGATGCGCCGTCAGATGCATAGAAGACGTGGCCTAAATTTCCTTCAGTCAGCGCCGCTAATTTTTCAGAAAGCTCAACTACTGGTGGATGGGTAAAACCAGCGAGCATCACATGTTCAATTTTTTCCAATTGCTGTGTAATCGCTTGATTAATTTTGGGATTGGAGTGACCAAAGAGATTTGTCCACCATGAACTAATGCAATCGAGTAACGCTTTTCCCTGCTCATCATAGAGCCAAGCCCCTTGACCTTTGGTAATGGCCACCAGCGGAAAAGTCTCATGGTGCTTCATCTGAGTGCAGGGGTGCCAAACGGCAGTCAGACTGCGGTCAACGAGGGTGGCTTGATTTAGATCAGAAATAACCTTCATGTTTGATATTTGACCACTAGTTTTTCCTAATTCAGGCCTGTATCTGTTATGTTTATGCCTTGGATTGACCTATTTTCTGGAATTTACCCATGCTGGACGCCCAAACCGTAGAAAAACCCCTGACTCATGTCAAATCCAAGGCTGATTTGCGCAAGGAGCTCGATGCGTCTGGTCAATGGACAGTTGGCCAGATTGAGGCTCTATTTGACCTGCCTTTCAATGAATTGATGCTCAAGGCTCAAGAGACTCATAAAGCCTATTTCCCAGAGGGAGATGTGGAGTTAGCCACTTTGTTGTCGATCAAGACTGGCGGTTGCCCAGAGGATTGTGGTTATTGCCCCCAGGCCGCCCGTTATGACACCGATGTAAAAGCAGAAAAGTTAATGGGCTTGGAAGAAGTTCTAGAGGCTGCTAAAGCAGCTAAAGCCGCAGGTTCTAATCGCTTCTGTATGGGTGCTGCATGGCGCGAACCTAAAGATCGCGATATTGAAAAAGTCACTGCCATGATTAAGGGTGTTAAAGCTCTAGGTCTTGAGACCTGCGCTACCTTAGGCATGCTCGAAGAAGATCAAGCGAAAGCGCTATCTGATGCGGGCTTAGATTTTTACAACCATAACCTAGATACCAGCGAAGATTTTTATCGCTCAGTAATTTCTACTCGCGGTTATCAAGATCGTTTAGATACGATTTCCCATGTTCGTTCAGCAGGGATGTCAGTGTGTTGTGGTGGCATTGTTGGTATGGGTGAATCTCGCGAACAACGCGCTGCATTCTTAGCGCGCCTCGCGAACTTAAGTCCCTATCCAGAGTCTGTTCCAATTAATCATTTAGTGCCTGTTGCCGGTACTCCATTAGCCGATCAAAAGCCTTTAGACCCACTTGAATTTGTAAGAACGATTGCAGTTGCTCGCATCACGATGCCTAAGGCACGCGTGCGTTTATCTGCTGGTCGACAAGAGCTTGGCAGGGCTGTCCAAGCCATGTGTTTCATGGCTGGCGCCAATTCTATTTTCTATGGTGAGCAACTACTCACTACCGGTAATCCCGAGGCAGAACAAGACCGTGCGCTCTTGGCTGAATTAGGTCTCAAGACTAAACAAAGCTCCAAAGCCGAAGTTTTAATCTAAGTTCTTTTGTCTAATGTCACCCCTTGATCGACTGATTATTGAGTTTGATACCGCGCTACGATCTGTGGTTGGTGGAGCAAATTCAGGTCGTCCAACACCAGGTTCTGCAGTAACGCCAAATCAATCTTTAGATGCAGCGGAACGCAAACATGCTGCAGGTTTAATGCGCGTTAACCACGTTGGTGAAGTATGTGCACAGGCGCTTTATCAATCGCAAAAATTAGTTGCCCGAAGTCCACAAATTCAAGAGATGCTCAACCACTCCGCTCAAGAAGAAATGGATCACTTAGCATGGTGTGAAACTCGTTTACAGGAATTGGGTTCTCATACTAGTTATCTCAATCCACTGTGGTATGCAGGATCTTTTGCAATTGGATTGGCTGCAGGTTTAGCGGGCGACAAATGGAGTTTGGGTTTTGTAGTTGAAACAGAAAAGCAAGTTGAAAATCATCTTGAGAGTCATCTTGAAAAACTACCCTCAGAAGATCATCGTTCACGTGCAATTATTGAACAAATGCGTATCGATGAAATTGAGCATGGACAAGCAGCTTTACATGCTGGTGGAGTAGTTTTGCCTGAGCCGATTCAAAAAGTGATGCAAGCAATGTCTCAGGTGATGACCACGACCGCTTACAAAATTTGAATGGTTCGAATGCCTTACTTGGATTTTTAAAAATATTTCTTTGATTTATTTTTAAATACTGTTTATAAATACAGTGGATTTTGTGATTATCTAGCTATATAGCTAAGATCTATTCTTAAGTATATTTTCCAAGCCATTGTTTCAAGTAGCTATTTTATTATCACCATTTTATCAACATACGACGCTAAGTGTTTGTAAACACTAGAGAATTTCCTAAAAAAATACCCAAAAACACTTGACCCCCCTATTGCGATCCTCTAAAGTGGGAGGAAGTGTGAAAAAGTGGGGTAATTAGTGTTTCAAGGCGCGTCAGCTCTCAATTTGGATGCAAAAGGTCGGATGTCGATTCCGGCAAAGCACCGTGACGCTCTGTTAGTTCAGGGCGACGGCCGAGTCACGCTCACAAAACACCCCGATGGATGCCTTCTTCTCTTTCCAAGGCCGGAGTGGGAGAGCTTTAGATCAAGAGTGGCTCAGCTGCCAATGGATGCACATTGGTGGCGCAGAATTTTTCTTGGCAATGCTGCCGAGATAGATCTCGATAGTGCGGGTCGCATATTGGTTAGTCCAGAATTGCGTGCTGCAGCAGGAATAGAAAAAGAAGTCATCTTGCTTGGTATGGGTAGTCATTTGGAATTGTGGGACGCAGCAACATACGCTGCAAAAGAACAGGCTGCGATTGCGCAAGGCATGCCTGAAGCACTCAAGCAATTTAATTTTTGATGACAGGGTGCTATGAACATAACTCATCGCCCAGTGTTACTGGCCGAGGCGGTGACGGCGCTAACCAATGGCCCGCTCATTCAAAAACAAAACGCAACACAAAATATTCTCGTAATCGATGGAACCTTTGGGCGCGGTGGTCACACCCAGGCCTTGCTCAAGGAGCTGCCAAGCTCAGCTCGCATGATTTCGTTCGACAAGGATTTGGATGCGATCGCCGTAGCGAAACAAATCAACGATCAGCGTCTGACAATAGTGCACGACAGTTTTGCGCAGATGGATCAGTATGCACAAGCAGAATCAGTCGATGGAATTTTGTTGGATCTGGGAATCAGTTCGCCGCAAGTAGACGAAGCGCATCGAGGTTTTTCGTTTCGCCGCGAAGGTCCACTCGACATGCGGATGAATACCAATCATGGTTTGACAGCTGCAGAGTGGTTAGAGCAAGCGCCCCAGGAGGAAATCACGCACGTGATTAAGACTTACGGGGAAGAGCGTTTTGCATTTCAAATTGCTAGGGCCATTGTGACTAAGCGAGAAGAGGGTTTGTCGCCTAAAACCACTACACAATTAGCGAGTCTCGTTGCGAGTGTGGTCCGCACTCGTGAAGCTGGCCAAGATCCAGCCACTAGAACTTTCCAGGCCTTACGGATTTTTATCAACCGCGAATTAGAAGATTTGGAATTGGGTCTGAAAGCGGCTCTGAAATTATTAAAGCCTGGCGCTAGGCTCGCAGTAATCAGCTTTCACTCATTAGAAGATCGTATTGTTAAGCAATTTTTGCAAGCGCATGCAAAAGTAGAAGTTCCTCGTGGTTTACCAGTGCGTGAAAAAGATTTACCCCAAAGCGAACTTGAAATTATCGGACGCGTTAAACCTGGTGATCTAGAGGTTGCTGAAAATCCTCGTGCACGTTCAGCCATTATGCGGGTAGCAGAAAAGCGTATGGGGGCGTTTTTATGAATCGCGCCACCTTAACTTTACTAGCCTTATTGTTGATCTGTGCCTTGTCCTTAGTAGCAGCACAACAACGCGCTCGCAAATTATTTATTGCTCAAGAACGTGCGCAAATTGAAGAGCGCAAATTAAATCAAGAGTGGTTACGCTTGGAGTATGAGCAGCGTAATCTTTCAAAGTCTGCGCGAATTCGTGATGTAGCGCGCAATCAACTGCGAATGGTCCCGATCTCTCCCGAACGTACTTTGTACTTGAAGGAGGCTCAATGAGGCCAGTTGGTTTTTCGACAACGCCAAATTTAGTATTGCGTCTGCCAATGTGGCGGTCACGCCTCATGTTGTTCCTCTTATTTTTTGTTTTCATGCTGCTGTTGCTTCGCGCATTCTGGATCCAGGGTCCGGGGAATGCATTTTATGAAGCCAAAGGGGTGCGTGGTACGCAACGTGAGTTGGAGTTGCCTGCTAGCCGTGGAAAAATTTTGGACCGCAATGGTCAAGTGATCGCAACTAGTCTTGAGGCTAAGTCGATCATTGCTTATAACGATACCGTTCCTGATGATTTGGCAGCTGATAAGGTGCAAAAGCTTGCCAGCCTATTGCAAATGAGCGAAGCAGATCTGCGTAAAAAATTGAAAGAAGAGCGCAAGCAGATTTTCTTGAAGCGTCAAGTGGATCCAGTGATCGCTCAACAAATCAAGCAATTAGAAATTCCAGGCATTGGTCTAAATAATGAATATCGCCGCTTCTACCCAGAAGGTGAAGCGATGGCCCACGTTGTGGGCTTTACCAACGTTAACGATAAGGGCCAAGAGGGCATGGAACTTTCTAGAGAGAAAGATCTTGCTGCTCACCCTGGCCAAAGACGTGTTGTGATAGATCGTCTTGGCCGCGTCGTCGAGGATATTGCCATTGAGCAGCTTCCACAAAATGGCAAGGATTTACAGCTCTCTATTGATAGCAAGATTCAATTCCTCGCTTATAACGCAGTGAAGAATGCGGTTGAGCAACATCATGCAAAAGCCGGTGGCGCAGTAGTGTTAGATACACAGACTGGCGAAATTCTGGCTCTAGCAAATTACCCAAGCTATAACCCCAATGATCGTAAATATTTAAGCGGTGAACAATTGCGCAACCGTGTATTGACGGATACGTTTGAGCCTGGCTCCACAATGAAGCCACTCACAGTGGCAATCGCATTAGAAAAGGGCGCAGTGACGCCAAATTTAAATATGGTGATTGGTGCTAAGTATCTTGTTGGCCCTAAGCCTATTACAGATACGCATCCTTATGGTAGTTTGACAGTTGCTGAAGTGATTCAGAAGTCTAGCAATATCGGTACCGCAAAAATTGCGATGAATAATCTTTCTGCAGAAGAGATGTGGGACTTTTATACCGCTGTTGGATTGGGGCAGGCGCCAAAAATTGGCTTCCCTGGTGCAGTTGCTGGCACCGTTCACCCATTTAAGAAATGGATGCCAACTGATCAAGCGCGCATTGCATTTGGCTATGGTATCTCCGCATCTTTATTTCAAGTGGCGCGTGCTTATACCGTCTTTGCGCGCGATGGCGAGTTAGTGCCCCTAACAATTGAACGTAGCCCTGAATTTAAGCCTGGCACAAGAGTGCTTTCTGCCAAGACCGCTATTGAAATGCGCGAAATGTTGGAGACCGTAACGCAGCCAGGCGGTACTGCAATTAAAGCCCAGTCTGAGGGATATCGCGTCGGCGGTAAAACAGGAACTGCTCATAAATTAGTTGGCAAAGGATATGGCAATAAGTATCGTGCCTACTTCGCAGGATTGGCTCCCATTAGTGCGCCACGAATTGTGGTGGCAGTCATGATCGATGAGCCAACCGGCGGAAGTCACTACGGCGGTGATGTAGCGGCGCCTGTATTTTCAACGATCGTTGGCGAGACTTTGAGAACGCTCAATGTGCTCCCTGACAACAAAGTGAAGCAAATGGTTCTTGACGATAAGAGCCCTGGAGAAATTCGTACTGCAAATGCGCAGACACAGCATGTGGTTTTGAAAAGATGAGGGTGGCATTGAATATAGAACCCAATCATTTGATTGACCACCTTCGCTCCTTAGCAAATTCGTCTGCTAAAGTGAGTGCGGACAGTCGCCAGATACAGTCTGGCGATATCTTTTTCGCATATCCAGTCGGACATGGAAATGCACTGCGAGATGGACGCCAGTTTATTGATGCTGCCCTTCAAAATGGAGCAGCGGCAGTAGTATTTGATCCAGTTGGGTTAGGTACTAAATATTTAGATCATCCCCAATGTTTTGCTGTTGAAAATCTTGCAGAAAAGGTAGGCAAGCTTTGTGCTGATTGGTATGGCAAGCCGAGCAAGCAGTTACATATGATTGGAGTAACTGGTACTAACGGTAAAACCAGTATTACTCAGTGGTTGGCTAAAGCATTGGATCAACCAAGTCATCGAACAGCAGTGCTAGGTACATTAGGTACAGGATTTCCTGGTGCTCTAGAAAAAACTGGCTACACAACTCCAGATGCACCGAAGTTACAGACTCAGCTAAAAGAGTTATTAGATGCTGGCGCTAAACAAGTGGCAATGGAAGTGTCCTCTCATGCATTGCATCAAGAGCGCGTTGCCGGTACTACATTTCAGTGTGCAGTATTTACGAATTTGACCCAAGATCATTTGGACTATCACGGAACTATGGCCAACTACGCTGAGGCAAAGGCGAAGTTATTTAAACAGCCAGGCCTAGTGCATGCTGTAGTGAATTTAGATGACTCCTTTGGTCGTGAGCTGACAATGAATCTTTTAGCTAGAGAAGGGTTAAAAGTTTGGGCTTATGCATTAAATCCATCTGCATTCAAAGGCTTTGAAAAATTTGGCGACCGTCTAAACCGCATCTATGCGACAGAAAGCGTTCTCAATAACGCTGGATATGATTCTGTATTCACATACGAAGGTGTAGGCGCACATTCTCTACATATCCCTTTACTTGGTGAGTTCAATTTAAGCAATGCACTTGCTGTTTGGACAACGTTGTTGACGCAAGACTTTACTGGTGATGAAGCCAGTAAAAAAGTGAGTCAACTGCAGCCAGTAATCGGACGTATGGAGCTGGTTCCATTAGGTAAGAACCTAAAATCTGAAGGCCCTTTGGCAGTAGTTGACTATGCACACACACCAGATGCATTGCAAAAGACATTACAAGCATTGCGTCCAATTGCGCAGCAACGTGGCGGCAAGTTATGGTGTGTATTTGGTTGTGGCGGTGATCGTGATAGTGGCAAGCGTCCTCAAATGGGTGCGGCTGCTACCAATTTTGCAGATCAAATCATTATTACCAGCGATAACCCGCGCTCCGAAGATCCAAATGTGATTATGGAAATGATTCGCAGGGGGATTCAGTCGTCCGGTGCAAATGTACAAGTGATTGCAGATCGTGCGGCAGCAATCATGGCCGCCATTAGACATGCGGATCCGAGAGATATTGTTCTTGTTGCTGGCAAAGGCCATGAGACCGCCCAGGAAATTAAGGGCAAGAGTTTTGATTTTTCCGATCAAGAGCATATTCGCTTGGCTGCGGGAGGTAATGTCTGATGTCAATGATGACCCTCGCACAAGTGCACACCATGTTGCCTGGAAGCAAGTTGATAAATGTTTCTGATGAGGCTGCAAAAATGATAGTGCTATCTAGGGTTGGCACAGATAGTCGCCAAATCGATGCTGGTGAACTATTTGTGGCTTTATCAGGCGAGCGCTTTGATGCCCACGACTTCTTGATTGATGTCGCCAAGTCTGGTGCAGGCGCCGCCTTGATTAGTAATGCTGAGCAGTGTCCAACAAATTTACCAGCAGTATGTATTGCTGACACTCGTGTTGGCCTGGGCAATCTAGCGAAAGCATGGCGTGCAAATTATGAAATTCCTTTGGCGCTGGTGACTGGAAGCAATGGCAAGACTACTGTTAAAGAGATGATTGCCTCTATCTTCAAAGCTGCAGCAGGTGAAGCTCACACCTTGGTTACTAAAGGCAATTTGAATAATGAGATTGGCTTACCGCTGACCTTATTGAAACTTCGCGCTACTGATCGTCTTGCGGTTGTTGAGTTAGGAATGAATCATCCTGGTGAGACTGCACAGCTAGCAGCCATTGCACAAGCAAATATTGCTCTTATCAATAACGCACAACGCGAGCATCAAGAATTTATGGCAACGGTTGCTGCAGTTGCTGAGGAGCATGCTGATGTCATTCGCGCATTACCGAAAGATGGTATTGCTGTATTCCCTGCAGAGTCTGAGTTTACGTCTGTGTGGCGAGAAGCTGCAGGCGCAAGAAAAGTCATGGACTTTGCGCTGTTGTCAGCTCAATCAAACGCCAATGCCGCAGTAAAAGGACGTTTATTAAGCAACGGTTTGGTAGAAGTGATCGCCGATCTTGGAACAATTGAGATTCAGCTAAATACTCTTGGTAGTCATAATGTTCGTAATGCATTAGCAGCAAGCGCTGTGGCATTAGCTGCAGGCATTAGTCTTGAAAAAATTAAGCAAGGTCTTGAGTCGTTTGCACCAGTAAATGGACGCATGCAAGCCAAAAAGATCGATCCTAATCACACCCTCATTGATGATAGTTATAACGCTAATCCAGATTCTGTTCGGGCCGCTATTGATGCGCTCAAACAGTCTGGAAATCTCTCTTGGTTGATTCTGGGTGACATGGGCGAAGTCGGCAACCAAGGGCCTGAGTTTCATCGTGAAGTTGGTGCATATGCAGCTGAGCAAGGGGTTGCTAAATTATTTGCACTTGGTGAGCAATGTCAATTCGCAATCAAGGGTTTTGACGGTGTTACAAAAACCACTCCATCATCAAAAGCCATGCACTTTTCTGATATGGATAGTTTGATTGTCCAGTTACGAGATGCATTACATGCGCAGTCAACCGGCAGCAATCAGCATCTCAATATTTTGGTTAAAGGTTCACGATTTATGCGCATGGAGCGTGTAGTGCAAGCCTTGTTAGAGGAGGCTAAAACATGCTCTTAATTTTGGCGCAATGGTTGCAGGATGATTTCGGATTCTTCCGAGTCTTTAACTACATCACCTTTAGGGCGGTGATGGCTACGGTTACTGCATTACTGATTGGTTTGGCTGCTGGCCCCTGGGTGATTCGTAAGTTAACAGCATTAAAAATGGGGCAGGCTGTCCGTACTGATGGTCCACAAACCCATTTAGTGAAATCAGGTACGCCAACGATGGGTGGAGTATTAATTCTGATTGGCATTTTTGTTTCTTGCATGTTGTGGGCAGATCTGAGTAATCGCTTTATTTGGATTGTGATGATTGTGACCTTTGGATTTGGGGCGGTAGGTTGGGTTGATGACTACCGCAAGGTTGCTCGTAAAGATCCTAAGGGGATGGCATCAAGAGAAAAATTCTTTTGGCAAACATTGATTGGTTTATTTGCTGCTATTTACTTGGCATTTTCAGTCTCTGAGGTTAATAACCTTAAGGTGCTACAACTATTTTATGAATGGGTAAAGAGTGGCTTTGCCTTAGATCTTCCTGCGAAAACAAATTTGTTATTGCCTTTCATAAAAGAGGTGAGCTATCCATTGGGGATGATGGGTTTCATCATCTTGAGTTATTTAGTCATTGTTGGTAGTAGCAATGCAGTCAATTTGACTGATGGCCTAGATGGTTTGGTGATCATGCCGGTCATTTTGGTTGGCGCTGCATTGGGCGCGTTTGCCTATGTGATGGGTAATGCAATCTACGCTAAATACTTACTCTTTCCATATATTCCTGGCGCCGGTGAGCTATTAATTTTCTGTGGTGCTATGGGTGGTGCTGGCTTAGCTTTTCTTTGGTACAACGCGCACCCAGCTCAAGTATTTATGGGTGATGTAGGTGCGCTTGCATTAGGCGGTGCCCTGGGAACGATTGCAGTGATTGTGCGCCAAGAGATTGTTCTCTTTGTGATGGGCGGCATCTTTGTTGCTGAAACGCTTTCAGTGATGCTGCAAGTATTTTGGTTCAAGCTCACTAAAAAACATTTTGGTGAGGGGCGTCGTATTTTCCGCATGGCTCCCTTGCATCATCACTTTGAATTAGGTGGTTGGAAAGAAACACAAGTGGTGGTTCGTTTTTGGATCATCACGATCCTCTTGGTATTAATTGGTTTATCAAGTCTGAAATTAAGGTGAACCATAGAGTAAATATGCTGACTTTAGAAAATCCTTTTGCTAACCCTACTGCTGTAGCCGATACTGGCTATACAGCCCCACATCGTTTTTTGATTATGGGCCTAGGTGAGTCCGGCGTTGCGATGGCAAAGTGGTGCTTGCGCAATGGTGCAGCAGTGCGCTTGGTTGATACACGTGAGCGATCACAATTTTCAGAGCGTCAATTAGCATGGCTTGCAGAGTTAGAGTTCGCTGGTTTGAAAGACGCGCAGTTTGGTCCCTTAAGCGATGAGTTGCTCACCGACATTGATGTGATTGGTATTAGTCCTGGACTCTCACCACTTCAAGAGCCAACAGAGTCATTCTTAGTTAAGGCTCGCAAAGCAAGGGTAGACGTTTGGAGCGAAATTGAATTCTTTGCTCGTGCAATCGCCGCTATGTCACGTATGGCAGATGCAAGGCAATCTAGCTACGCTACATCTGTATTGGCTGTGACTGGCACGAATGGAAAAACAACAACGACTGCATTAACAGGTCAGTTATGTGAGCGAGCTGGCAAGAAGGTGGCAGTTGCTGGAAATATTAGCCCTGCAGCACTCGATAAACTCATGACCTGCTTAGAGGGTGCTGATCAAGTTGAAGACATGCCAGATATTTGGGTGCTAGAGCTTTCTAGCTTCCAGTTGGTGTACACCTACTCTTTAAATGCAACTGCCGCGACGGTTCTAAATATCTCCCAAGATCATTTAGATTGGCATGGCGACATGTCTGCCTATGCAGAAGCTAAAGCCAAAATATTTGGCGCTGATACTGTATGTATTCTGAATCGCGACGATCCAGTAGTCATGAGCTTGTTAAATGATGAGCAAAAAGCACAGAGGGTAATGATGACTTTTGGCTCAAACCGCCCTGACGAGCAAGGTGCTTTTGGTATTGAGCATGATTTACGTGCAGGTGGAATTGATTGGTTAGTGTGGGCCGAGGTCGATGAAGACGTTGAACCCAAGCCGAAGCGTCGTCGCAAGTCTGCGGCGCTTGAAGAAGATGAGCCATTACGTCTAAAGCGTTTGATTCCGGCAGATGCGTTACGTATTCGTGGCCGTCATAACGCATTAAATGCGCTCGCAGCCCTTGCTTTAGCACGCGCTGCCAATTTACCAATGAATATATTGCTTCATGGTTTGCGTGATTACCATGGAGAACCTCATCGAGTACAAAGCATTGCGATAGTGAATGATGTTGAGTATGTGGATGACAGCAAAGGCACGAACGTAGGGGCTACAGTTGCTGCTTTAAACGGTTTAGGCAATAACGAAGCTGGTAAAAGAATTTGGTTGATTGCAGGTGGCGATGGTAAGGGTCAAGACTTTAGTCCATTACGTGAGCCTGCCTTACGCTTTGTAAAAGGCGTCTTTCTCATTGGTAAAGATGGAGAAAGGATTGCCGAGGCAATGGGTAGCGACATTTCTTGTACTAATAGCGGCAATTTACAGGCTGCAGTTCAGGCAGCTGCAGCCCAAGCTGTCTCAGGCGATTTAGTTCTACTGTCACCAGCTTGTGCAAGCTTAGATCAATTCCGCGATTACAAAGAACGTGCACAGGTATTTATATCAGAGGTTGAAGAATTAGGAATGCGCTTTGAAGGAGTTCAGGCATGAACTTAAAAGAGAAACTATTTCCAGAAAATCGCCTTGGTTTAGATCGTTTTTGGAATTTTTCCAGAGGTGGCATTGATAACTTCCGCACCGGTTTACGTGATGCGGTTTCTGGCGTAGAGCAAACTCGTTCACGCATGATGGAATATGACCAGTTATTGGTATGGGCGGTATTGTCGCTAATGTTGATTGGTTTAGTGATGGTGTATTCCGCATCCATTACATTGGCGGACGGCCCTAAATACGCCAATTACAGTAGCAACTACTTTTTGATCCGCCATTTGATCTCATTGACGATTGCCATTGTTGTAGGTATTTGGGCTTTCAAGATCCCGACCAAGGTTTGGGATCGTTATTCACCGGTTATTTTTGGCTTTACCGTCTTATTGCTGATTTTGGTTTTGATTCCCGGCATTGGAAAAGGTGTTAATGGTGCAAGACGTTGGATACCCCTAGGTGTAATGAATTTTCAACCTTCAGAATTAATGAAATTTGCTGCAGTGATTTTTGCAGCGAGCTATACGGTGCAACGCCAAGAGTACTTACATTCCTTCTCTAAAGGGATGCTACCGATGGGTATTGCGGTTGCTCTGGTTGGCGGCCTCTTGATGAAAGAGCCAGATATGGGGGCCTTCGTTGTGGTTGCCTTAATTGCGTTTGGTATTTTGTTTTTAGGTGGTATCAATGCAAAACTGTTTGGTGGCTTGATTGTGGTCGGATTGCTAAGTGGCGCTGCCATGATTGCTCTTTCGCCATTTCGTCGTGGCCGGATGTTGGCATTCATGGATCCATGGCAAGTAGATAACGCAGCTAATAAAGGTTACCAATTGACGCACTCGCTGATGGCCTTTGGTCGAGGCGAATGGTTTGGTACTGGTTTGGGTGGAAGCGTTGAAAAACTTCACTATCTTCCTGAGGCGCATACCGACTTCATCATGGCAGTGATTGGTGAAGAGCTTGGCTTTGTGGGTGTAGTAGTAATGATTTTCTTGTTCTATTGGATCGTACGTCGCGCATTCATTATCGGCCGCACTGCTTTGCAATTGGATCGTAGTTTCGCAGGCCTAGCGGCAAAAGGTGTTGCTATCTGGATTGGTTGGCAAGCCTTTATCAATATGGGTGTGAACTTAGGTTTACTACCAACAAAAGGCTTAACGCTGCCATTGGTGAGTTATGGCGGCTCTGGAATTTTGATGAATGCAGTCGCGATTGCGATGCTACTGCGAATTGATTATGAGAATCGCATTCTGATGCGCGGAGGGAAGCTGTGACAAAACCCTCAATATTGGTGATGGCTGGTGGTACTGGCGGGCATATCTTCCCGGGCCTAGCTGTTGCTGAATATTTGCGGATCTGCGGTTGGAATGTTGCATGGTTGGGTAATCAAAGCGGCATGGAGTATCGCCTCGTGAAGTCATGTGACTTTCCATTTGAGGCAGTTGACTTTGGTGGTTTGCGTGGCAAAGGACTAAAAGCAAAGCTCTTGCTGCCGATTAATTTGGCGCGTGCATGCTTTCAGAGTTGGAAGATTATGCGTCGCTTAAAGCCTAGTGTTGTTTTAGGAATGGGCGGTTACATTACTTTCCCTGGTGGTCTGGTAACAAAACTCTTGAAGCGACCATTGGTATTGCATGAAGCGAATTCTGTCGCAGGAAGTGCAAATCGTGCGCTAACCAAGATTGCGATGCGGACCTTAACGGGCTTTCCTAACACCATGGAAAATGCCGAGTGGGTTGGTAACCCTATTCGTGAAGAGTTTGATCACATTCAAAAACCAGAGCTGCGCTATGAACAACGCCAAGGACCTTTATCTATTTTGGTTGTTGGTGGCAGCTTAGGTGCAGCAGCCTTAAACGAAAACATCCCTGCAGCTTTGGCATTAATTCCAAAAGATGCGCGTCCTAAGGTAATTCATCAGGCGGGCGATAAGCATTTGCTTGATCTACAAAAACGCTATGCAGAATTTGGTGTTGAAGCAGACATTCGTCCATTCATTGACGATATGCCGGCGGCATATGCGCAGGCGGATTTAGTGGTCTGCAGATCTGGCGCCATGACAGTTTCTGAGTTGGCAGCTTGTGGTGTGGCCTCTTGTTTGATTCCATTTCCACATGCAATTGACGATCATCAAACTGCGAATGCCCAATTTTTGTCAGATGCTGATGCCGCAGTTCTATTGCCACAGCAGTATCTCAATCCTCAAGACTTGGCTTTGATGATTCAAAACTTCAATCGAAGCGATCTTAAAAAGATGGCGATACGTGCATATGCATTAGCGAAGCCTCATGCAACTCAGCGTGTTGCTGAGGTATGTGCTGATTGTGCGGGGGTGGGTGTATGAAACATATCGTTCAGCAAATTCATTTCGTCGGCATTGGTGGTGCAGGTATGAGCGGCATTGCTGAGGTGCTCCTGAATCTTGGGTATCAAGTTTCAGGTTCTGATTTGGCTGAGAGCGTTACCACTAAACGCCTACAAGAATTAGGCGCCGTCATTCATATTGGGCATGATCCAAAAAATGTAGGTACTGCAGAAGCAGTTGTGATTTCAACCGCCGTAGCCGGCAATAACCCTGAAGTTTTGGCTGCTCGTGCGGCAAAAATTCCAGTCATTCAGCGTGCAGTGATGTTGGGCGAGTTGATGCGTTTGAAGCAAGGTATTGCGATTGCAGGCACGCACGGTAAGACTACAACTACTAGCTTGGTAGCCTCGGTACTTGCTGAAGGTGGCTTGGATCCAACCTTTGTGATTGGGGGCAAACTTAACTCTGCTGGGGCAAACGCACGTCTAGGTCAAGGTGATTTCATTGTGGTTGAAGCGGATGAATCTGATGCTTCATTCTTACAGCTATTCCCAGCGATGGAAGTAGTCACCAATATTGATGCTGATCATATGGATACCTATCAGCATGATATGGCGAGATTGAAGCAAGCTTTCGTGCAGTTTATCCAGCGTATGCCTTTTTATGGCGTAGCAGTGTTATGTATTGATGATGCCAATGTGCGCGACATCATTCCTTTTGTCTCACAGCCTGTATTGCGTTATGGCATTTCAGAAGATGCTGATATTAGGGCAAGCAATGTATGTGCTGATGGCACCCGTATGCACTTCACAGTTGAGCGTCGTACCGTTCGGCGTCATGGCAATACACCAGGCCCTCTTAATGTGACTTTGAACCTACCGGGTTTGCATAACGTACGTAATGCACTTGCTGCAATTGGCATTGCTACTGAATTGGGTGTCAGCGATGAGGCTATTACGAAAGCCTTATCCGAGTTTGGCGGTGTTGGTCGGCGCTTCCAGCGTTATGGCGATATTTCACTTGCATCAGGCGGCAGCTTCACCTTGATCGATGACTATGGTCATCACCCAGTGGAGATGGCTGCTACTTTGGCTGCAGCACGTGGTGCATTCCCAGACCGTCGTTTGGTTTTGGCATTCCAGCCACATCGCTTTACTAGAACGCGAGATTGTTTTGGTGAATTTGTCCAAGTGCTGCGAAATTTTGATGCTCTTGTATTAACTGAGGTTTATCCAGCAGGTGAAGCAAAGATTCCTGGTGCAGATGGCAAGAGTTTGATGAAGGCTGCCTTAGCAGAGGATAAGCAGTCCAAAGCCTCACTCAATTCTGCTGCAGTGGTATTTGCATCTAATGTCGCTGAGATGCCAGAAAAATTAAGTCAGGTTTTAAAAGATGGAGATGTATTAATTACGATGGGCGCAGGTTCAATTTCTGCTTTGCCTCACACCTTGTCGGAGGCAAAGAATGTCTGAGCACAATCTCAGCACATGGGGTGATCGTGTGAAAGCACGGCTTGCCAAATTAGATGTCAAATCGTTTGGTCGAGTAGGCGTCTTGTTAGGTGGTCGTTCTGGTGAGCGCGAGATTTCATTGATGTCAGGTAATGGTGTCTTACAGGCCCTTTTATCAAAAGGTGTTGATGCTCATCCCTTTGATCCTGGCTTGCGTAACCCGACTGAATTGGTATCTGAGAAATTTGATCGGGTTTTCATTTCCCTGCATGGTCGCTATGGTGAAGATGGAACCATCCAAGGATTATTGGATCTGCTCGAATTGCCCTATACCGGCAGTGGCGTATTAGCCTCGGCATTAGCAATTGACAAGATTGTGACCAAGCAAGTATGGATTAGCAATGGACTTGCCACCCCTGAATATGAAGAATTGACTGCTAATAGCGATTGGAATGCAGTGGTTAAACATCTGGGTCTACCATTGATTGTGAAACCTGCCCATGAAGGCTCTTCACTCGGTTTGACTAAAGTGAAATCCGTTGATGAGTTACCAGCCGCCTATCAATTGGCTGCCGGACTCGATAAAAAAGTGATTGCAGAAACCTGCATCGTAGGTGATGAGCTAACTTGCCCATTAGTTGGTCAAGGTAATGCTGCCGAGGCCTTGCCCGTTATTAAGATTATTCCACCTCAAGCGAATTACGATTTCCACAATAAGTATTTTTCTGATGAGACAAAGTACCTCTGTCCAACAGGATTAGCTCCAGAGGTAAATGAGCGAGTGCAAGAACTTGCTTTAGCAGCCTATAAAGCGCTCGGTTGCCGCACCTGGGGTCGGGCTGATGTGATGTTAGATCACAAGACAGGTAAACCTTATTTACTCGAGATGAATACCTCTCCCGGCATGACCTCACATTCTTTGGTGCCAATGGCTGCAAAAGCTGCTGGTATTGAGTACGCAGATTTAGCGCTGTGGTTGCTCAGTCAAACCCTGCCAGAAAAAGAGGTTGCATTTTCATGAGTAATTTCATGGATCGGTTCGGCGAAATTTTCGCCATGCTAATGTCTCCGCTCTGGAATCATCCAGATCGCATGCAAAAGCTTAGCCGTTTCTTGATGCGCTGCTTTGCAGTAATGATGGTCGTTGGCATCTTGGTGTGGCTAAGTCAGCGCCCAGTGTTTGCATTAAAGCAAGTTCAGGTTGAACCGGTGGCTGGTCAAACTCTGAAGCATATTAATAAATCCGTTGTGAAGCGGCAAGTGCTAGAAACCGTGCAAGGCAACTTCTTCAGTGTGCGCCTAGAAGACGTAAAGCGTGGTTTTGAAAGTATGCCGTGGGTTCGTCATGCCAATGTTCGCCGAGTTTGGCCTAACGGTTTGATAGTGAGCATTGAAGAGCAAAAGCCATTTGGTACATGGGGCGGACCTGATAGTCATGCACTGATTAATAGCCATGGCGAAATCTTTGCTGGTCGTGTTTCTGAGGTTGGCGATGATGTGCGATTGGTTGACTTTCATGGTCCTGATGATGCGGGCAAAGAAGTGATGAGCCTTTATGAGAAAGCCAATAACTGGTTTAAGCCTTGGGGGGCTGAGGTGGTTAGCCTTGCTTTAACCGATCGCTATGCCTGGCATATCAAACTCTCTAACGGCATGAAAGTCGAATTTGGACGCGATGAAGAGAGCTCAGATAAAACCTTGACCGAAGAGCGGGTTGCGCGCCTCTTTAAATTTTGGCCTCAAGTTCAAGAAAAGTGGCCTAACCGTATTGATGCGGTGGATTTGCGTTATGCGAATGGATTTGCAGTTCATCTTGCCTCCGCAAGCATGAAAAAGAATGATATTGATGGCAAGAAAAGCGAGTTGAAGCAATGAAGGAACGGGAATGAGTAAAGACAATCGCGATTTATTGGTTGGTTTAGATATTGGAACCTCTAAGGTAGTTGCCTTGGTTGCTGAGTTGGCGCCTGATGGTCAATTCAATGTTGTTGGTGTGGGTCAAACTGCTTCAAAGGGTTTAAAGAAGGGCGTTGTCGTCAATATTGAGGCGACTGTTCAATCCATTCAGAAAGCTTTGGAAGAAGCCGAGATCATGGCTGACCGTCAGATCGTGCAGGTTTTTACTGGCATTGCAGGTAACCATATTGTGAGCTTCAACTCTAGTGGCATGGTTGCTATTCGCGATAAGGAAGTGAGTGCGGGTGACGTTGAGCGTGTTCTTGAAACTGCTAAAGCAATCAACATTCCGACCGATCAACAAATTTTGCACATTCTAGTTCAAGAATTCATTATCGATGGACAGGAGGATGTACGTGAACCGATTGGTATGAGTGGTTTACGTTTAGAGGTGAAGGTACATATTGTTACGGGCGCGGTAAGTGCTGCGCAAAACATTGTGAAGTGCGTGCGTCGTTGTGGTCTTGAAGTCAATGACTTGATTTTGCAACCTTTGGCCTCTAGTCTCGCAGTCTTAACCGAAGATGAAAAAGAGCTTGGTGTAGTTCTAGTCGACATCGGTGGCGGCACAACAGATATTGCGATCTATTGCCAAGGATCTATTCGTCATACGGCAGTGATTCCAATTGCTGGCGATCAAATTACGAATGACATTGCAATGGCATTGCGTACCCCAACGATTGATGCAGAAGATTTAAAAATTGCACATGGCATTGCTCGTCAAGAAATGGCTGATCCAACAGCCATGATTGATGTTCCGGGTGTGGGCGATCGTGAGCCACGTCCAATGTCTAAGCAAGCCCTGGCCGCCGTTATTGAGCCTCGTGTCGAAGAGCTATTTACGTTAGTCCGTGGAGTTGTGCGTGACTCCGGTTATGAAGACATGGTGTCTTCAGGAATTGTTCTGACTGGCGGCACTTCTTTAATGCCGGGCATGGTCGAGTTAGCAGAGCAGGTGTTCTTAAGACCAGCTCGTATCGGCACTCCAGAATATCGCGGGCATCTGCATGAGGTCTTACGTAGCCCAAGATTTGCTACCAGCATTGGTTTGTTAATGGAAGGTCAGGCGCAGTTGTTGCGTGGCCGTCGTGTTTCTCAATCAGGCGCGTTACAGGGTGTCATTTCGCGCATGAAGGAATGGTTTGCAGGAAATTTTTAAGTTTTTTCGTCGTCGTCAATGTAGTTCGTTTTTTACCTAGGAGGGTATATGGAATTTGAAATGTTAGATCAAGAAATAGCCGGCAAAACCATTATTAAAGTGGTTGGAGTTGGCGGGGCTGGTGGTAATGCAGTCCAACACATGATCCGTCGCGGTGTAAATGGCGTAGAGTTCATTTGCATGAACACCGATGCTGGCGCATTGCAGCGCTCTGAAGCATCTGTGAATTTGCAACTGGGCTCTAGCGGATTGGGTGCTGGCGCTAAACCAGAAATCGGTGCAGCTTCTGCTGAAGAGGCTCGTGCTCGCATTGCCGATACTCTGCAAGGTGCACACATGGTATTCATCACTGCAGGTATGGGTGGTGGTACTGGCACTGGCGCAGCGCCAATCGTAGCTCAGGTAGCAAAAGAAATGGGCATTTTGACCGTTGGCGTCATTAGTAAGCCATTTGACTTTGAAGGTGTTAAGCGCTTAAAGGTTGCTGAAAATGGTGCGGCTGAGCTTGAGTCATATGTGGATTCATTGATTGTGGTGCTCAATGAGAAACTCTTTGAAGTGATGGGCGAAGATGCTGAGTTTGATAAGGCATTTGCTTGTGCTGACGATGTATTGCATAACGCGGTTTCTGGTATTGCAGAAATCATCAATGTTCAAGGTTTAATTAACGTTGACTTTGAAGACGTGAAAACTGTGATGGGTGAGCAAGGCAAAGCCATGATGGGAACTGCAACAGTTTCTGGTATGGATCGTGCACGCTTAGCTGCTGAAGCTGCAGTTGCCTCACCGCTCCTCGAGGGCGTTGACTTATCTGGTGCTCGTGGCGTATTGGTCAACATCACCGCTAGCCGTTCATTGAAATTGTCTGAGACCCGTGAAGTAATGGCTGCGATTCGTGGTTATGCTGCTGATGATGCAACCGTGATCTTCGGTACTGTGTATGACGAAAGCTTGGGCGATGCATTGCGCGTCACTGTGGTTGCTACAGGTTTGAATAATCCACAAGCTCGCAAAGCAAATCAGCCAGAAGTAGTTTGGAGACAAGCTACTGGTACGCATGATGCAATGCCAACCATGGCTGATCTCAATACTTTTGCTCCCTCTAGTGCATCAGCTGCGATTAGTAAAGTGAGCTTGGATTCTGCGTTGAATACTAGTGCAGGTATGGCCTTGACTGGTTCTGGTACTGCGCCTGCAATCGCAACACAACCAGCAAGCACTGGGGTTGATTACAGTCAGTATGATTTGCCTCGGGTGTTTCGTAGCTCTCGTGAGGCGACTCCTGCGCCGACTTTAGGTGCAGATAGCTCCCCTCAGGCAAAGACCTTGCTTGATAAAGGGGCTGACTACTATGAAATCCCTGCTTTTTTACGTAAGCAAGCAGATTAATTGACTGCTTAATACAATAGGTAATTGCGAAATGCCAGCGCGGCGCCCCTCCGGACGACGAATCCCGCGCTTGCGTTGGCATACTTACTAACAATTACTTACTGGAGACGCCATGATTGCTGTTGGACAAAAACTACCAAACGCCACTCTTTATGAATTTATGAATGAAGAGACTGAAGGCTGTGCATTAGGCCCTAATGCTTTTGAAGTTGAGAAGCTTGCGGCTGGTAAAAAGATTGTGATCTTTGCATTGCCTGGCGCCTTTACGCCAACCTGTTCTGCAAAGCATGTTCCCGGATATGTTGAACACTTCGATGCAATTAAAGCAAAGGGTGTGGATGAAATTTGGTGCATCTCTGTCAATGACCCGTTTGTCATGGGTGCATGGGGTCGTGATCAAAAGGTTGGAAAGAAAATTCGCATGTTGGGTGATGGCAGTGGCGAGTTCACTAAGAAAGTGGGCTTGGAATTGGATTTGATTGCTCGTGGTTTGGGTGTGCGCTCAGATCGTTATGCCATGATCGTAGAAGACGGCGTAGTGAAAAGTTTAGATCGTGAAGCTCCAGGCAAGTTTGAAGTAAGTGATGCTGCTTCCATTCTGAAAAAACTGTAATTCACATTTATTAATCAATTCCCCTGAATTTAGAGACGTCATCATGATGAAGCAAAGAACCATTGCCACTCCGGTGAAAACCGTTGGGATTGGTTTGCACTCTGGTCGGAAGGTGACGATTTCGATTAAACCTGCACCGGTTAATTCAGGGGTTCAGTTTGTGCGTGTCGATACTCCAGAGCAGTCAGTAGTGCCTGCAACTGCCCTGGCTGTATGTGACACACGTCTTGCATCTGTGATTCAAAAAGATGGTGTGCGAGTTTCTACGGTTGAGCATCTACTATCGGCCTGTGCTGGCTTAGGTCTAGACAATCTACTGATTGAACTTGATGGTGAAGAAGTGCCCATCATGGATGGTAGCGCTGCTTCCTTTTTATTTTTGATTGAGTCTGCTGGCATAGTTGAGCAGGAGGCTGCACGTCAATTTGTCGTGATTAAAAAAATAGTTGAGGTGCGCGACAGTGACAAGCTTGCCCGTCTCGAACCCTTCTTTGGATTCAAGTTAGATTTCACAATCGACTTCAAACATCCTGCGGTTGATAAAACAGGACAGCGCTTTGTTGTCGATTTTGCGGAGCATGCTTATCGAAGTGAGATTGGACGTGCTCGTACTTTTGGATTTGCGCACGAAGTGGAGGCTCTCAGAGAGATGGGTCTTGCGCGTGGTGGTAGCTTAGATAACGCGATTGTTTTAGATGAGCATCGTATTTTGAATAACGAAGAACTTCGTTACGAAGATGAGTTTGTGCGCCACAAAATTTTGGATGCGATTGGTGACCTTTACTTAGTGGGCCATCCAATTGTGGGCGCGTATGTAGCTGAAAAATCAGGCCATGCTCTGAATAACGCTTTATTACGTAAGCTCTTGGAAGACCCAAGTTCTTATGAAATTAGTGGCTTTGCTGAAAACAAGGCGCCTGAAGCTTACTCACAAGAAAGTCAGCCACTGTTCTTTTAGGTTTTGAATTACTTTGGCTTGTGTTGCAGTAATCGCTCTACAGTCTTGCGTAGCTCAGAGTCGGGCTCCAACTTCCCTAATAAATCTTCCCAGGACTTTTGAGCAATAGCGTTAAATCCTTGAGGTTTTTCGCGTATTTTGTCGTTTGTACGCGGCTTGACTTCCCACGCTGCAGGCGCAGGCTTCATTTGGACTTTAATGGCACTGCATTGGAGGCCTAGAATATCTAACTCCTTGATTAAGCTAGGTAAATTTTGCTGGAGACGGCTGGCAATACTGGCGCTACTGACTAGTAAAAATAGCTCATTTTGGCCCCCTGAGCGCCACCCAGCCTCAATCTTCGCGCTTAGGTGTTCTAAGCCCAGTTTTGATAGGGCCATACCCAGTGTGGACTTGATTCTGGCTAAATCCTCGGTCTTTGCCAGAATTCCACCAAGACCATTGGATTCGCGCAGGTAATCCAGCCACTCATGGGCTGTGTGCTTGCGGGATGGTTTGGGGGCAAAGTTCATAAAAAATAGGGTTGCGGGTGATAAACTCAAGGACTTAATTTTCTTCAATATCCCATGGTAATCGGTCTTCTTAAAACCCTGGTCGGCAGTCGTAACGACCGCCTCTTAAAACAGTATCGCAAAGTCGTTGCCAAGGTTGGCGCTTTCGAGTCAATCCTGCAATCTTTGGATGATGCTGCGCTTGCCGCTAAAACTGCTGAATTTAAGTCACGTCTTGCTGCTGGCGAGTCTTTGGATGACATTACGCCTGAAGCATTTGCGGTTGTGCGCGAAGCTAGCGTACGCGTCATGAAGATGCGCCACTTCGATGCGCAATTGATGGGTGGACTTGCGCTTCATCAAGGCAAGATTGCTGAGATGGGTACTGGTGAGGGTAAAACTTTAACTGCAACCCTGCCTGTTTATTTGAATGCTTTGACTGGAAAAGGCGTTCACGTTGTTACCGTAAACGATTATTTGGCGCAACGTGATGCTGAATGGATGTCGACACTTTATAACTTCTTAGGCATGAAGGTTGGCGTGAATCTATCGCAGATGGATCACAAGACTAAGCAAGAGGCATACGCGGCCGATATTACTTACGGCACCAATAACGAATTCGGTTTTGACTATTTGCGCGATAACATGGTTCAAGATTTGGATCAGCGCGTACAACGTGGCTTAGCGTATGCCATCGTTGATGAAGTTGACTCCATTTTGATTGATGAAGCACGCACACCATTAATTATTTCTGGCCAGGCAGATGATCACACTGATTTGTATATCAAAATCAATGCGCTGCCAGCACACTTAGAGCGTCAGATTGGCGAAGAAAAAGCCGATGGTACTGGCGTTGAAAAGCCAGGCGACTATTGGGTAGATGAAAAGTCTCAGCAGGTCTATCTAACTGAGCAAGGTCACGATAAAGCTGAGCAGATCTTAGTACAGATTGGCGCCTTAAATGATGGCGATTCACTCTACTCCCCACAAAACATTACCTTGATGCATCACGTGTATGCAGCCCTACGTGCACACACTTTATATAACCGTGATCAGCATTATGTTGTGCAAAATAAAGAAGTCATCATCGTTGACGAATTTACTGGTCGTTTAATGCAGGGTCGTCGTTGGTCTGATGGCTTGCATCAAGCGGTGGAAGCGAAGGAAGGGGTGCCAATTCAGAATGAGAACCAGACTCTAGCGACCATTACCTTCCAGAACTATTTCCGGATGTATGGCAAATTGGCTGGTATGACGGGTACTGCTGATACAGAAGCGTATGAGTTCAAAGAAATTTATAACCTTGAAACTGTGGTCATTCCGCCAAATCGCATTAGCCAAAGAAAAGACAAGCAAGATCAAATTTATAAGTCTTCTCGCGAGCGCTATGACGCTGTAATTAAAGATATTGAAGATTGCTATGAGCGCGGTCAACCAGTATTGGTTGGCACAACCTCAATTGAAAACTCAGAATTAATCTCCGGCATATTAGAGAAACGCAAGTTACCGCATCAAGTCTTGAATGCAAAACAACATGCTCGCGAAGCGGAGATCATTGCGCAAGCAGGTCGACCAAAAATGATCACTATTGCTACCAATATGGCCGGCCGAGGCACAGACATTGTGTTGGGTGGCAACGTTGGTAAGCAGTCTGCATTAATTGAGGCTGATGAGGCGCTTTCGGATTCAGACAAGGCGGCCAAGATTAAGCAACTGCAAGATGAGTGGCAAAGCATTCATGATCAAGTGCTAGCTGCGGGTGGTTTGCATATTATTGGTACCGAGCGTCATGAGAGCCGTCGTATTGACAATCAGTTAAGAGGCCGCTCTGGTCGTCAAGGCGATCCAGGTTCCTCACGCTTCTATCTGTCTTTAGATGATCCATTGCTTCGCATCTTCGCTGGTGATCGCTTGCGAGCTGTTATGGAGCGCTTGAAGATGCCTGACGGTGAGCCAATTGAAGCGGGCATGGTCACGCGTTCTATTGAGTCCGCCCAGCGTAAGGTCGAAGGTCGAAACTTTGATATTCGTAAGCAGTTACTTGAGTACGACGACGTTGCAAATGACCAGCGTAAAGAAACTTATCGCCTCAGAAATGAAGTGCTTGAGAGTAAAGATATTGGTGAGCTAATCGCCAACTTGCGTGAAGATGTATTGCGTTCTGTTTGTTCCTTCTACGTTCCATTGGAGTCCATGGAAGAGCAGTGGGACTTAAGCGGGCTGGAGAATGTACTGGCGAATGACTGGGGCTTAACCGTTGATTTGCAGAAATGGGTCGAGGGCTCCGAAAGTGTTGATGATGCAGAGATTGTTGACCGCATATTAGCAGCAGCCAAAGAGGCTTATGAAGCCAAGGTTGAGTTATCAGGCCGTGAATCTTTTGCTGGTTTTGAGCGTTCTGTACTTCTCTATAGTGTCGATACCCATTGGCGTGAGCACTTAGCTGCTTTGGATCACCTGCGTCAAGGTATTCATTTGCGTGGCTACGCCCAAAAAGATCCAAAACAAGAATATCGTCGTGAAGCATTTGAGTTGTATGGCGAACTCTTGAACGTTATCAAGAATGATGTTGTTAAGAGCATCATGACGGTGCAGATTCGTAGCGCAAGTGAGTTGGATCAAGCATCAGAATCCATGAATGAAGACTTAGCTAAATTGAAAGATCTTCAGTATCAACATGCCGATGCTGACATGGAGGTTGCAGGTTCTACCGGTGATCGCGGCGCACTAATTGATATTCAACCGGCACCGGTTCGTACTGGACCTAAGATTGGTCGTAACGATCCTTGCTCATGTGGCAGTGGCAAAAAGTATAAAAATTGCTGCGGTGCATTGACTTAAGATCTCTCATTGTCGCAAGTGAAATCAAGGGAGCTTAGGCTCCCATTTCATTTTCTGAAATACCAATTTTCTTTTTAGGGCTTTCCCTAGCTAGCTAGACCGTAGAATTTGGCTGAGTATGAGCGCTTATATGCAAAAAATTGCATTTATACGCAAAAGGAATCGGCATGCAAAAGTCCCTGCACATCAACGCAGATAAATGTACCGGCTGTCTTCAGTGTGAAATGGCCTGTAGTTTTGAGCACTATGGCGTATTCAATACCTCTAAATCACGTATTAAGGTATTTGAATTTCACCTTACTGGTAAAAAAGTTCCATACACCTGCACTCAATGTTCTGAGGCTTGGTGTTTACAAGCCTGTCCTGTTGATGCTATTCGAGTGGATCTAGTAACTGGTGCTAAGGTAGTTTCTGAGGATACCTGTGTTGGCTGCAAGGTATGCACAATCTCCTGTCCTTTTGGCACGATCAACTATGTTCAAGACACTGGAAAAGTGCAGAAGTGCGATTTATGTGGGGGAGACCCAGCATGTGCAACAGCTTGTCCAACTCAGGCCATTACCTATGTAGATTCTGATTGGACCGGTTTAGACAAAATGCGTGAATGGGCCGACAAGCTAGGCAATCAAGCCGCTTCAAATAAATAAAGCATAGGAAAAATATCATGTCATGGGCTGGAAAACTTCTCCGCGTTAATTTAAGTAAGGGCACTTGCCAATCTGAACCACTCAATATGAAGTGGGCTAAAGACTATTTAGGCTCGCGTGGCCTGGCTTCTAAATATCTAGTTGAAGAGTTGGATCCAAAAACAGATCCACTCTCGGCCGATAACAAAATTATTTGGGCTACTGGACCATTAACAGGAACCATGGCATCTACCGGGGGTCGCTACACCGTAGTTACTAAAGGCCCCCTAACGGGTGCTATTGCTTGCTCAAACTCTGGTGGTTATTGGGGTGCAGAGCTCAAGATGGCAGGATGGGATATGGTGATCTTTGAAGGTAAATCACCTAAGCCGGTATACCTGTTTATCGAGAATGACAACGCTCAGTTGATCGATGCTTCAGATCTTTGGGGTAAGACTGTTTGGGAAACTGAGCCTGCCATTAAGACCAAGCATCAAGATCCACAAATTCGAGTGTCTTGCATTGGACGTGCTGGTGAAAATCAAGTGCTTTACGCTGCTGTTGTAAATGACTTGCATCGTGCTGCTGGCCGCTCTGGCGTGGGTGCCGTGATGGGCAGCAAGAATCTTAAAGCGATTGCCGTAAGAGGCACTAAAGGCGTTGGCAATCTCAAGGATCCAAAGGGCTTTATGGCTGCAACTGTTGCAGCAAAAGCGGTGCTAGCTGGCAATGCTGTGACAGGCCAAGGCTTACCGACCTATGGCACCCAGGTATTGATGAATGTGATTAATGAAGTTGGTGGTTTGCCTACGCATAACCATCAACATGTTCAGTTTGATGGTGCGAAAGATATTTCTGCTGAAGCTATGGCTACTCCACGCGCCTCCGATGGCAAGGCACACTTAGTTACTAATCAAGCTTGCTTTGGTTGCACGATTGCCTGTGGTCGAATTTCTAAGATTGATGAAACTCACTTTACAGTAGAGAATAAGCCTCAATACTTTGGTGCGAGTGGTGGCTTAGAGTATGAGGCTGCCTGGGCATTGGGTGCAGCGAACGGGGTAAATGATCTCGAAGCATTGCAGTATGCCAATATGCTTTGCAATGAAGATGGTTTTGATCCTATCTCGTTCGGGGCAACTGTTGGTGCGGTCATGGAGCTCTATGAAATGGGAGTTTTGACAAAAGAGCAGCTGGGAATTGAGGCACCATTTGGATCTGCAAAAGCACTTAGTTATTTTGCTGAAATCACAGCCAATGGCACTGGCTTTGGTAAGGAACTTGGTCAAGGCTCCGCACGCCTTACGAAAAAATATGGTCATCCAGATTTGTCGATGAGTGTAAAGGGGCAAGAATTCCCTGCCTATGATGGTCGCGTCATTCAGGGAATTGGCTTGGCTTATGCTACTTCGAATCGCGGCGCCTGCCATTTGCGCGGTTACACAATTGCATCTGAAGTATTGGGAATACCAGTTAAAACAGAGCCTGCAGATACTCAAGGTAAGCCAGAACTCGTGAAGGCCTTCCAAGATGCAACCGCTGCTTTTGATGCAGCAGGAATTTGTATCTTTACCAGCTTTGCCTGGACGCTCGCTGATGTGGCGCCGCAACTGCAAGCTGCTTGCGGGGATGAATTCACAGTCGAAAATTTAACGACTATCGGAGAGCGTATCTGGAATATGGAGCGTGACTTCAATAACCGTGCAGGCTTTACCAATAAAGACGATAAATTACCCAAACGCTTGATGACTGAAGCTGCGAAAACTGGTCCTGGTAAAGGTACGGTGAGTGGATTAGATAAAATGTTGCCTGAGTACTACAAGATTCGTGGTTGGGATCCAGAGGGTCGTCCAAGCGCAGAAACTTTGAAACGCTTAGGCCTCTAAGTTCACCTTATGAAGCACGTCATATTGGGCAATGGGCCTGCGGGAGTAATTGCTGCCGAAACAATTCGTCAGCGCGCTCCGCAAGATGAGATTGTCATGATTGGTTCTGAGAATGCACCACCGTATTCTCGGATGGCCATTCCCTATTTGCTCATGGGTAATATTGACGAGTCTGGCACCTACTTGCGAAAAGAGTCAAATCATTTTGAAAGATTAAAGATTGAACAAGTTCGTGGCAATGCGATCTCTATTGATGCTAAAGCGAAAAAGCTATTTCTAGAAGGGCAAGAAGGTAAGCCAATTACCTTTGACAGGCTTTTGATTGCAACAGGCTCGGTTCCTATTCAGCCACCCATTTCAGGAATTCATTTGCCAGGTGTTCATCCCTGCTGGACTTTGGAGGATGCACGTTCTATTGCGAAGTTGGTAAAACCCGGATCTCGGGTTTTACAAATGGGCGCAGGTTTTATCGGCTGCATTATTTTGGAGGCTCTAGCTAGTCAAAAAGTCGAGCTTACGGTCGTGGAGATGGGTGATCGTATGGTTCCTCGCATGATGACTGCGGCTGCCGGTGGCATGATTAAGCAATGGGTTCAAGACAAAGGTGTACAGGTCTATACCGATACTAAGGTTCAAGAAATTACCAAGTCAGGCTCTGGCTTGAGCGTGAAGTTATCCAATGGAAAATCGATTGAGGTTGACTTAGTGATTTCTGCAACTGGGGTTCGTCCTAATGTTGACTATTTGAAGTCCTCAGGACTTGAGATAGGGAAAGGTATTTTTGTTAATGAACAGATGCAAACTTCAGTAGCTGATGTGTATGCTGCTGGTGATGTAACCGAGAGCATTGATTTTTCTACTGGCGCACGGATTGTGAATGCAATCCAGCCTAATGCGGCCGAGCAAGCCAGAATTGCCGCCATCAATATGACAGGTGGTGAGGTCCAAAGCTTAGGTGCTCTGCAAATTAACGTGCTAGATACCCTGGGATTAATCTCCTCTTCCTTTGGCTTATGGTCTGGAGCCCCTGGAGGAGATCATGTAGAGATGATTGACGTAGTAGGACACAAGTATCTTCGTCTTGAGTTTCTGGGGGATGTATTGGTCGGCGCAACCTGTGTGGGGACAACGGAGCATATTGGTGTATTACGGGGATTAATTCAGGGCAAAGTAGCTTTAGGTGAATGGAAAACAGTATTAATGGAAGAGCCCGCCAAAGCAATGGAGGCATATTTAGCCAAAGGCCAAGCACAATCGACTTGGATGAATTAAGCTTTAGGCATGCAAGTTACCCTAAAGCTGTTTGCCAGTTTGGCAAGCTATTTACCTCCGAACAAAAAGAATGGAATAGAGGCTGACATCGAGGTTGTCGCTGGTAGTACGATCGGCGACATGATTAAGCTCTATAACATTCCCAGTAAATCTGCTCATCTTGTGATGGTTAATGGCGTTTATGTTAAACCTGATCAACGCGACCAATACGTTCTGAAAGATAAGGATGCGCTAGCAATTTGCCCACCAGTTGCAGGTGGCTGAAGATTCATTCTTGCTTTCTATGCATCAATTCAAAAGAGAGATGGGTTGTTCTAAAGAGGATTTGGTGCGCTGGATGCCCCAAGCATTGGGTGACCTCTATTCAGTGGCAACTGTAGTATTAGATGGGCAGGCCTTGCTTCAAACAGAAAACCCCCTCGTGGAAATTTCAGGATTTAGCCGTCCTAGCCGAAAGATAGCCTTACTTCATATTCCCGTCCTCGAACTAAACCTAGTCTTTTCTGAAAGTCTCGGCTCTATAAAGACTGAAGAGGCTTTAAATCGATTTGATCTTTATACTCGTAGGGGTGGAGGTTAGGCCTCCAGCCTTATTTACCCACCTTGATAGAGTTTTCTTATGGCCGTTAATTTATCCCTCCCCCAAAAAGCTGATCTCAGGCCAGTAAAAGGTTTTGAGATGGGCATCGCCGAAGCTGGAATTAAGAAAGCGAATCGCAAAGATTTATTAGTGATGACTCTTGCTCCCGGTTCTCAGGTTGCCGGTGTTTTTACCTTAAATCGTTTTTGCGCTGCTCCAGTACAAGTCTGCCGTGAGCATTTGGCGCAAGACGGTCGTAATGGGGAAATCCGAGCCTTAGTGGTGAACACTGGTAACGCAAATGCCGGCACAGGTGAGCAGGGTATGAAGCATGCATTAGAAACTTGCGCTGCTTTGGCTAAGGATCTCAAGATCAATCCAGAACAGATCTTGCCATTTTCTACGGGCGTGATTCTTGAGCCTTTGCCGATTCAGAAAATCATTAGCGCCTTGCCAAAGGCTGTTGCTAATTTAGGTGCGGATAACTGGTTTGATGCTGCCGAAGCAATTATGACGACAGATACTCAGCCTAAGGCGAGTTCTGTGACAATCCAAACGCCAGCAGGTCAGGTTGTATTGACCGGTATCTGCAAGGGTGCAGGAATGATTCACCCTAATATGGCAACCATGTTGGGCTTTATTGCCACAGATGCTGGTTTTGCTCCTGGTTTATTGGGCAGCCTCACTCGCGAGATCGCCGATCTTTCATTTAATGCGATCACCATTGATGGCGATACTTCGACTAATGATTCCTTCATCATTATGGCAACCGGTCAATCATCGGTGCAAATTAAGTCGATCAGTGATCCAAGTTACGCCATTGTTCGTGATGCCTTAATTGCGCTAGCCAGAAATTTGGCGCAAATGATTGTGCGCGATGGCGAAGGCGCTACCAAGTTTATGACCATTGAAGTGGTCGGCGGAAAGAATGCTGAAGAATGTCGCTTAGTAGCAAAGGCCGTAGCCCATTCACCACTGGTAAAGACAGCTTTCTTTGCCAGTGACCCCAATTTAGGCCGTATCCTTGCTGCTATTGGTTATGCAGGTATTAAAGATTTAGATGTGAATCACGTTCAAATGTGGCTCGGAGATGTTTGGGTTGCTAAAGATGGCGGACGCAACCCTAGCTACCAAGAGGCTGATGGCCAAAGGGTCATGCAAGCTTCAGAAATCACGGTCAAGATTGATCTAGGACGTGGATCTGCCAATCAAACGATGTGGACCTGCGATCTATCGCATGACTATGTTTCGATCAATGCAGACTATCGCTCTTAAAAGATATCCATCCTATGAATGAAAAATTAGACCGTCTTTTAGACCATCTTGAAACTTTTTTACCAAAGCCGTTAACCGATGAGCAGTGGAAGTCGTCTACTGCGTTTAGGTGGCGCCGCAGAGATAGTATCTTTGGCAGCATTGGATTTTTACAACCAGTCAAATACGTCTCAGATATCACCTTTGAGGATTTGAAAAACATTGACCGTCAAAGAGATGCAATTCGGGACAATACCAAAAATTTCATTCAGAAAAAGCCGGCTAATAATATTCTGCTGACTGGCGCGAGGGGAACAGGTAAGTCCTCCCTGATTAAGGCTAGCTTGCATGAATTTGCTAGCCAGGGTCTTCGTTTAGTTGAGGTAGAGAAGGACTATCTGGCCGATTTAGCTGACATCACTGAACTATTGGCAGATCGCCCTGAGCGATTTATCGTTTTCTGTGATGACCTCTCCTTTGAAGACGGCGAGTCTGGCTATAAGGCGATGAAATCAGCTCTTGATGGCTCAGTCTCGGCTCAAGTCGACAATATTTTGATCTATGCCACATCCAATCGTCGTCATCTATTACCGGAGTACATGAAAGACAACGAGGGTTACGTGCACAGCGATGATGGCGAGATTCATCCTGGAGAGGTGGTGGAGGAAAAAATTTCTTTATCAGAGCGATTTGGTTTGTGGCTCTCGTTTTACCCGCCCAAGCAAGATGAATATTTAGCGATTGTGGCGCATTGGCTACAGCACTTTGGTTTGACTCCTGCGCAAATCGAAGCTGCTCGTTCTGAAGCCCTAGTCTGGGCATTGGAGCGTGGCTCTCGCTCAGGTCGTGTCGCATGGCAATTCGCAAAACATTGGGCCGGATCACATGCCTAGGATGGGTTGATTCTCGTGAGCGAAGTCAATCGACCGGTTACTGAAGTAGCCGCAGGAATCTTGCTAGATCAATCCGGACGCTATCTCTTGGGGCAAAGACCTGAAGGTAAGCCGTATGCCGGTTACTGGGAGGTTCCTGGCGGCAAGATTGAAAAAGGTGAATCTGTTTTTCAGGCATTAAAACGTGAACTGCAGGAAGAGCTTGGCATCGATATTCAATCGAGTGAAGAGTTAACCATCCTAGAGCACGACTACCCACATGCTTATGTTCGACTTCATGTGAGCATTATCCGAGAGTGGACGGGCACCCCAAAAGGATGTGAAGGACAGGCTTTATCTTGGGAATTACTGGGTGCAGAAAAGCCTAGTGTGGAGCCGCTACTACCAGCCGCTTGGCCAATGCTGGAAAGGCTGAAGACCCTTTTAGCTTAGAACTGGCAGAGTGTCAGTTTGAAGGGTACATCCTTGTTGGCGGGCTGCGCTTTTTTATCACGATCGCATTGCATAAAGCGTACCGATAATAAATATTTATTAGCGCTAATTTCGGAGAATAGTGTGTCGTCTTCTACGGCAATGCGCATCAACTGATAGACCTTGCCAGAAGGGGCTTGTTGAAATGATCCGCTGTGCGCCACAACATCTTTTGCCTCACCTGACTGACGTAACAAGCGTAAAAATAATTGGCAAGCATCTTGCCATGGCAATAGTGGTCGAATGAAGTTGTCTAATAATGTGCGTCGCTCAGTTGACGGACTATTTTTCCATGCATGGTAACTTGGTAAATCGATCGGGCTTGTGCCGCCTGGAATATTTAAGCGAGTGCGTATGCCATTCAGCCATTCGCTCTCTGAAATTACTAGATTTGGTCGGCCTGCTGATTGATTAATTTTAGATGCAACAGCATCAATTTCAGAAAGGGTTTGAGAAAGTGCTTCTTGATCTACTTTTTGCGAAGACTTGAGCCCATTGAGTGCATATTTCTGGCGCTCAAATTCTTTTAAGAGTAGTGACTTGATGTCACCACGTGCACCAATGTCGCCAAGATCGAACAACATGGAGATAGCGTTGTGATGTAGTTCGGGGTCATCTGAGCGAAGGAAATGATTAAAGCGGGCGAACAAATACTCCAGTCGAAGCATGCTTCGAACTAATTCGTTAAAGGGGTATTCGTAGACAATCACAAGCCCATATTCTATGACGAACTGAGCTGATCTTTCTTAATCTGTAATATTTTTTGGTGCAGCCGGTTTACTTCAGTATCTAATTCTTCGAAGCTGCCTTGATTCTCAATAACAATATCTGCGCGAGCGAGACGATCTTTTCTGGAGGTCTGAGCCTTCAGAATTCTCTCAACCTCTGGACGCGGTAAATTGCTGCGCTGCATCACCCTGGTAATTTGGACCTCTTCGGGGCAGTCGACGACTACGAGGTAGTCAATTAGCCCTTGCCAAGAGCCTGATTCAATAAGGAGGGGCACAACAAATACTAAGTAGGGCACTCCCTTGGCGATTAATACCTCAGCTTGCTTGATGGTTTCTTGTCGAATTAGGGGATGGGTGATGGCTTCTAAAGTTTTCCTAGCCTCAGGCTTCGCAAATACTAGGGCGCGCATTTTGTCCCTATCTAAGGCTCCATTGGCATCTAGATAGTTAGCACCAAATTGCTGCTCTATAGCTGGAATCGCTATTCCTTTTGGGGCGGTGATCTGATGGGCTATGACGTCAGTGTCTACAATTCCAGCGCCTAGCTTTCCTAGCAAGTCACTGACGGCAGTTTTGCCTGAGCCGATTCCTCCAGTTAAGCCTATGAGGGGCGCGCGACCCTTCAGCCAGCTTAAATCGGATTGTTCAGAAACCAGGTTTGCAGAATTCGAGGCCATAACAACTCAATGATGCCAGCAAAGGCGAGAAATGGTCCAAAAGGAAAGGCTGAATAAATCGATTGCTTTTGAAAGCGCAACCAAATGACGCCTCCAAGTAGGCCGCCAATGGATGCTAGCAATAGAATTTCTGGTAATGCACTTGCGCCTAGCCATGCTCCAAGGGCGGAAAAAAGCTTTGCATCCCCCATACCAATTCCGTTTTGTTTTTTAGCTAGGCGATAAAGAAAATTCAGGCCCCATAAAAAGATATACCCAAGAATGGCGCCAATCAGTGAATTTGAAAAATTGGTAAACCCCCAATTGGTAAAGTAGTTAAAGACAAGGCCAAATGCAATCATTGGGAAAGTGATTACATTTGGAAGTCGAAAAGTTCGAAGATCAATATAAGCCAAGTACACCAATATCAGTATCAGTAAGCTGCGCACTAGATCGATAGACAAGAAAGAGCTCATTAAACAATCTGTCCTAAGTTAAAGATTGGCAGATACAAGATGATGACCAGACCCCCAATAATGACCCCAACCGTCATAATAAGTAAAGGCTCTAAGGTTTGAGCAAGATTATTAAGGTGATTACTCAATTGAGAGCCGAGGGCATTCGCTCTTTTATCAAGCATCCGTGCAAGGGCGCCACTCTCTGCTCCAATGTGCAGTAATTGCAAGGTTTCAGGATCAAAAAAGAAGTGTTTTGGGTCAGCCTTTTTCAATGCTTCCCCTAAAGGCCATCCGCGGGTTAAGTGTTTAAAAACTTCTGCACTGAGGTCATGGCTTAACCAATGGTTGGAGGACTGCGCTGTAACACGTAAAGCATCAGGAAGCGGTAAACCTGATCCCAGGAGATGGCCAAGTGTGCGACACCAATAAGTTAGTGTCGCTAAGCGAAATAGCTTACCAAGCAATGGCGCTTGAAAACCCAATCGATCACATTGCTTTTGCAGCCAAGTAGATTTAACCCAAGTGATCGAAAAAATCAGGATGCTCAAGCATATGCATGCGCCGATTTCTAAAAAGAAGTGATTGATGATGGTGGAGATTTGAATGAGTGCTTTAGTCGGTGGCGGCAGCTCTGCTTGAAAGTGGCCAAAGACATCTTTAAATACTGGCACCACCCAAATCATCATCACAATCACAAGGAAAAATGAGCTGCACAAGGTGATCATGGGATAGCTCAGCGCTTGTTGTACCTTAAGTCTTAATTCAAGTTGTGCTTCGAGTTGCTGGCAAATCGTTTTGAGCGCCAGCTCAATGTCCCCGGTGCGTTCACTCACACGAATCAGGTTAATCCATTCCATGGAGAATAGATTGCCTTGACCAATCAGGCTTTGAGAAAAGCTATTCCCCTTTCTTAGGTGGGCTTGTACATCTTGCAACCAAGGCTGCCAGTTCTTTGGTGCGGATGATTGGATCAGTTCAATGGCATTTAATAATGCTAAGCCTGCATTGAGCAAGGTCAGTAATTGTTGGGCAAATGCCAATTGAGATTGTTTGCTCAGTATCACGTGCAAACCTCCGCTTTCAGTGTTGCGGCATCAATCCAACCTTCTTGAATATGTTGTGCTCCAGCTTCAGCCATGCTGATGAACTGTAGGGATTCATCAAAAAGATGCCGACTACTTAAAACCTCATGGACTCCGATGCGTCCAAAATATCCATTGCCTTTGCACTCCAGACAAAGAGTGGGTGCGCTGTCGACCCTTGAATTCTTACATTGCCCACATAGTTTTCGAACCAAGCGCTGCGAACTGATGCTCCGTAAGCAAGATTCCAGCGATTCTTGATCAACCCCTAAACTTTTTAACCTGGCTAGCGCACTCCTGGCATCTCGCGTATGCAAAGTGCTTAGGACTAGATGGCCTGTTTGCGCAGCTTGAATGGCAAGTGCTGCTGTAGGGCTGTCTCGAATTTCCCCAATCATGATGACATCCGGATCTTGTCTGAGCAGGGCTTTGATGATCGTTGAAAAATCGAGTCCTGCGCGCGGGTGGTATGCGACTTGATTTACGCCAGGTAGGCGAATTTCAATAGGGTCTTCAATTGAGCAAAGATTGCGGTGAGATTGATTGAGGTTATGAAGGCAGCTGTACAGCGTGCGCGTTTTACCGCTACCTGTTGGCCCCGTAACTAGAATTAAGCCATTAGGCTTTGCAATTGCTACTCGCAAAATGTCGAGTTGTTCTGGTAATAAGCCAATGTGATCAAGAGATAGTTCTTCAAGTCGGTTAGGCAAGATTCGGATCACTGCCTTCTCCCCATACAGCGTTGGGAGTATGGAAACGCGACAATCAATATTTGGTTTTGAGAAATCTAAACCAACACACAGGCGACCATCTTGAGGGATGCGTTTTTCTGCAATATCTAAACGAGCCAATACCTTGATACGTGTAATCAGGCGCTCATGAAGATCGGCGGCATGTTGTGAGTGGTTTTGCAACAAGCCGTCAACCCGAATACGAACTAAAGTCCCTAGAGCATTGGCCTCAATATGAATGTCGCTAGCCCTGGCATGAAGCGCATCCGCTGCGATTTCATACCAAGTGCGAATAATGAGTGAGTCATCATTTGAAATACTCAATCTTGATCTTGGTTGAGAGTGGGTCGATAGAGTTTGACGGTCCTCACACCTTGGTCATCAAACTGTACGATTTCCATTACGATGCCTGCAATTCTGACGCTAACATCATGATCGGGAATGGCCTCGAGTTTTTCTAAAATTAGTCCGTTTAGGGTACGCGGCCCATCAAGCGGCAGGTTTAAGTTTAGTAAGCGATTAAGGTCTCGCAAGGATGCGCTACCACTTGCTAGATAGGTACCATCTGAGAGCCAACGGGGATCGGTTGATAGATTTGAGAAAGAAGTTGTAAATTCCCCGATGAGTTCTTCCACAATATCTTCAAAGGTGACAAGCCCAAGAACCTCGCCATACTCATTGACGACTAAGCTTAGACGTTGTTGGTTGTCTTGAAAGAATTGCATCTGTTGCAATACTGGTGTGCCACTAGGAATGAAGTAGGGTTCATTTACTAGGGATCTGAAGTCCTCATGTTTGAGATCGGAGTCGCCCAATAAAGATAGTGCTTTTTTCACAGACAAGATCCCGACAATACGTTCGGAGTCGCCGTCGCAGACGGGTAACTTGTTGTGATAACAAGTCTCTAATTGCTGGACAACCTCGTCAATTGGTCTCGAAAGATCCAAGATCTCTATTTTTGAACGAGGTGTCATCACATCATCCACCGTGATGTTTTCTAGGTTAAACAGATTGAGCAAAATATTGCGATGGTGAGTAGAAACAAAGCGATTTGACTCCAAAACTAAGCTGCGTAACTCTTCTTTACTCATCGTTCTGCTATCGGAGGAAGATTGCAAACCAGAAACCTTCATCAAACCAGAAACAAAATTATTAATCAACCAAAGCAGGGGTTTTAATAAAAAAGTCAGCGGCAGAATGAACCAGCCAACATTAGAAGCAATTTTTTCGGGAAAAGCGGCACCGATGACTTTTGGTGTGATCTCACTAAAAATAATAATGAGCAAAGCAACTACCAGTGTGGCAATCGAAAGAACCAGGCCGCTTTCACCAAATAAATGTAGTGCGATACCAGTCACCAAAATGGGGAGAATGGTATTGATCAGGTTATTGGAGATCAATAGCACCGATAGGAGCGAGTCAATTCGTTTAAGCAGTCTTTCTGCTAGGGCAGCACCAGCATTCCCACTGTTTGCCATGGCGCGCAGACGATGACGGTTCGATGACAGCATGCTGGTCTCGGCCATTGAGAAAAAGCCAGAGAGCGCAAGCAGAAATAGGACTAAAGCAGCCTGGCTATATAGGGGCCAATCGTCAAAAAAGTTGTCCATCGGGTTGCCTGGAGATATTAGGATGATTCAATATAGCAAAGTCAGATTTCACAAGCTATAGCTAGGGTAGAAAGGCTTGTCATCCCTAAGTCCAAATTATGTGAGAATCATTCCCATGACCTTATCTAAAAACCAATCCGCTGCAGAAAGTGCGCGTTATTGTGTAATTGATGCCCCTTTTGGAAGGCTGGGGATTTTGACTGAATTGGTCGACGGCAGTCTGATGTTGTCAAAGATCGATTACCTCCCAGCAAAAATAACTTTGTCTAAACCAGAAAATGAGCTGGCAAAGGAAGTGGTAAAGCAGTGCAAGGCTTACTTTAAAGATCCACATTTCCAATTTGACTTACCCATGAAACCTTTGGGGACCATCCATCAGCAAAAAGTATGGCAGCGTATTCGGGAAATACCATCTGGATCAGCAAAAACGTATGGCGAGATCGCAAGCGCTATTAAGAGCGGTCCTCGTGCTGTCGGAACTGCATGTGGAGCCAATCCCTTCCCATTGATCACGCCATGCCATCGTGTGGTGTCAGCACAAGGCATTGGCGGATTTATGAAAGAAGACTCACCGGGTCTTTATCGTCAAATTAAGGTCTGGCTTTTAAAGCATGAAGGTGTGCTGTAGGGTCAGATTATTTTTCTAAGACTGCTTGATGTAGTGTGAAAAAAGAGTTTCATCAGCACATCACTACCAACCGCTATTTTGGTAAAGGCATAAAAAGCCATCACGTTTTTTCTGGAAAGCTTGACTTCATCTTTGTGATCAAAACGCTCGCGCATAGCAATTTTAGATAGCGTCATCACTGCTAAACCAAAAGCCAAGAAACAAAAGCGCCTGATTCCCACGTCCTCTTTGGGGATGAGGAGGATGTAGCTCATAGAATCTTGTAGCTTTTGATATGCAATCTTAAGCAACGCCGCTTGACTCATATTGGCCGGCTTCCAGGAGACCCCTCGTGCTTCATCCTCTGGCGAGTCTTTGAGTATGTTTGTCATTTGTAGGGCTTGACCAAAAGCAATCGCTAGAGCTTCATGACCCTGAATATTGTTTGCAAATGCAGGGGAGTGATTGCTAAACACGGTTGTTAGAAGTTCTCCAACAACTCCAGCTACGACATAGCAATATTCCTCAAATTCTTGGAGATCTTTTAGACCTATCTCAGTTTGCTTCCCATGAAAATGGGACATTCCTTCAGACATGATGGAAACGCATCGACTCACTGCTACTTGGTCTTTGTTGGAGCAGGTGTGCAAAATTCTGAGAACCGTTGGGGTATGAGCAATTAAATCTAACTCATCTTGATTGCCATAATCCTTGAGTGCTACGAGGCAGGGATCGACAAAAGATTGCACAGGAGCTTTTTCCAAAACGGCATCGAGAAATAATTTTGATAACTCTTGTTTGGTTTCTGGATTGAGGCTTGCGGCATCCTCAATAGTGTCCACAATTCGGCAAAGCAGGTAGGTATTGCCAACCACCGTCTCGATAATGGGCGGCAATAAAGGGATGGTGAGTGCAAAGGTTCGCGATACCGAGCCCAAAATGGCTTTTTGATAGGCTAGATCGGCATCTAGATTCTCGGTAGGGTTGGATTTGGGTGATCGCACCCATCAATTATGTCAGACGATCTCGCCCTAAATTGGCACTTATTTCCTTACTAACAAAAGTGACATAGCCATATAATTTCACCAAATTCTGCAAGGAGAAATCGGGCGTGCTGATTTGGTTCGTCATCATTTATTGGGTAGTCTCAGTTGGCATCGGCTTATGGGCTGCTTTGCGCGTCAAAAATACCGCTGACTTTGCAGCAGCAGGTCATAGCCTGCCGATGCCCATCGTAACTGCTACGGTTTTTGCAACCTGGTTTGGCTCTGAGACAGTTTTAGGTATTCCAGCTACCTTTTTGAAGGAAGGTTTGGGAGGCGTGGTCTCTGATCCATTTGGATCTTCCCTTTGTTTAATTTTGGTAGGTCTCTTTTTTGCACGCCATCTCTATAACCGGCGTATGTTAACCATTGGCGATTTCTTTCGGGAAAAATATGGCCGCACTGTCGAAGTCTTAGTAACACTTTGTATCGTTGTGTCCTATTTAGGTTGGGTGGCTGCCCAGATCAAAGCCTTGGGTCTCGTCTTTAATGTTGTCTCTGAAGGCAGTATTTCTCAGACAGGTGGCATGTTGATTGGCGCTGGTAGCGTCTTGATATACACCTTGTTTGGCGGCATGTGGTCTGTTGCTATTACTGATTTTATTCAGATGATCATTATTGTCATCGGTATGCTCTATATCGGTGGCGAGATGACCACTCAAACAGGTGGCATTGGTGTAGTGATTGAGCATGCAGCAGCAGCTGGACAATTTAGTAACTTCTGGCCAGACATGAATCTAGCTTCGATCTTGGGTTTTGTGGCAGCACTATGCACCATGATGCTAGGTTCAATTCCACAGCAGGATGTTTTCCAAAGAATTACTTCCAGTAAGAACGTCAATATTGCTGTGAATGCTGCGATTTTGGGCGGTGTTCTCTACTTTATCTTTGCTTTTGTGCCGATGTATTTGGCTTACTCTGCAACACTGATTAATCCTGGGTTGGTGAAAGAGTATTTGGATACCGATCCACAAATGATCTTGCCAAAACTGATCTTGAATCATGCGCCGATCATTGCACAAGTCATGTTTTTTGGTGCATTGCTTTCAGCAATTAAGAGTTGCGCTAGTGCTACTTTATTGGCGCCTTCTGTGACCTTTGCAGAAAATATTGTGAGAGGCTTCTTTAAGCATCTATCTGATCATGACTTACTCAAAATTATGCGCATTACCGTATTGTGTTTCGCAGTAGTGGTCACTTTCTTTGCAATCAATTCTGAGCTCTCTATTTTTAAAATGGTGGAGAGCGCCTACAAAGTAACTCTAGTTGCTGCTTTTGTGCCACTGGCATTTGGGGTGTATTGGTCCAAAGCCAATTCCTTGGGTGGATTACTGGCAGTAGTGTTGGGCCTATCAATTTGGATCAGTTGTGAAATATTGGCACCGAATGCGATCATGCCACCTCAGTTGGCTGGTTTATTGGCCAGTATTGCAGGCATGATTTTAGGAAGCCTGGTCCCAAAGGACCTTTTAAAGGCAGTTTAAACCAATAATTGCTTAAAAATTAGGCAATTAAAACTTGTTGCACCGCACAAAGTTTTCCTCTACTCTAATATTCTATTAATACAAAATTTTTTATTCTTTTGGGGTTCCTATGAAAATCTGTGTGATCGGTGGAGGTGGCGCTATTGGCGGCTACCTGGCTGTCATGCTGGCGCGAGCCGGCAATGAAGTAACCGTGGTTGCGCGCGGCGCTACGCTTGCTGCGATTAAAGAACGTGGTTTGGCATTAATTATGGATGACCAGCCAGAGCCATTAGTTGCAGAAGTCAAGGCGGTAGAAAAAATCAGAGACGCAGAAACTCCAGATGTGGTGATCTTGGCGGTGAAGGCACATCAGGTTGAGCCGATTATTGATGACTTAGCAGCCATCATGGGGCCAGAAACGATTTTGATTCCAATGCAAAACGGAATTCCTTGGTGGTACTTCCAGAAACTTGGCGGCGATTACCAAGACCATTCCGTTGAAACAGTCGATGCTGGTGGAGTTGCGAAGAATGCGATTAATCCAAACAACATCATTGGGTGCGTGGTGTATCCGGCAACCTTTACTCAAGCGCCTGGAGTAATTCGTCACGTCGAAGGCAATCGTTTTCCATTGGGTGAGTTGGATGGTAAGGCAACAGAGCGCATTCAGAAGATGTCAGAGATGATGGGCGCGGCTGGCTTTAAGTCTCCGATTCTGGATGACATTCGTTCTGAGATTTGGCTCAAGCTGTGGGGCAATATGACCTTTAACCCAATCAGCTCATTGACTCACGGTACTTTGGAAGGTATTTGCCAATATCCATTAACCAAAGAATTGGCCCGCAACATGATGGCTGAAGCACAAACTATTGCTGAAAAATTGGGTGTTACTTTCCGCGTGGATATCGAGCGTCGTATTGCTGGGGCGGAGAAAGTTGGCAAACACAAGACCTCGATGTTGCAAGACTTGGAAGCTGGGCGTAGCTTAGAGATCGATGCACTCTTGGGTTCTGTAATTGAGTTAGGCAAGATTACTCAAACTCCAACACCATGTTTGAATACCGTCTTTGCTTTGACGAAATACCTAGATGAAAACGTGCAGGCTTCTAAAGGTAGTTTGGCATTGCCATCTGTATCTGGATATTAAAAAGCAAAAAAGCATCACAGTTTATCTTCAGCATTAAAAAACCCTTGCTACTCAACATAGCAAGGGTTTTTGTTTTGGAGATAAGCGATTTATTCGAAGCGATTATCGAGTCGACCAACACCGTCAATAATGATGCTGACGTTGCTACCGGGCTTCATTGAGCCGACACCTACTGAGGTGCCGCAGGCAATGATGTCACCGGCTTCCAAAGGCACATCTTGTGAAATTAAGCTGACCAATTTAGCTGGTGGAAAGATCATGTCTGCTATTGGGTAATTCTGACGCTCTTGATCATTCAGAATCGTTTTAATCGTTAACTTGCTAGGATCTACATCAGTGGCGATGTAAGGTCCAAATACGCCAAAGGTGTTGAAACTCTTGGAGCGAGTCCACTGCGCATATCCAGGATCGCGATTGAGAATTTCAATTGCAGTCACATCATTAATGCAGGTATAGCCAAAAATAGCTTTAGCTGCTTCAGTTTCATCTGCTTCATGAATACGCTTGCCAATCACAATGCCAAGCTCACCTTCGTAAACCACTTTCCCTGAATACGACTTAGGAGTGCGAATGACTTGATTGGCAGCCAAGAAGGAATTATTGCCTTTAAGAAAGTAGAGTGGTTCCGCTGGGACTGCATGCTCGAGTTTGGTTACAAGCGCATGAAAGTTATCTACCATCGCGACCATCTTTGATGGAGTGCATGGGATATCAATCGTGACATCAGCCAATTTCAGGGTTTCGCCAGTCGGTTTTGGGCTATTAAATAAATCGCCTGAGTAAACCGTAATTTGGTCGCCTTGGACTTGTCCTAAACCACTTTTTCCTTGATGTTGAAATCTGAGCCATTGAGCCATAATGAATTCCTATATATTTAAATTTTGATACTCAATATCTTACAGGGGTGAGTGAATGTCCAAGACTTCTGAACTCGTTTTTGCACCAGAATTGGATCAGCCTGTTCGCTATATTGAGCGTACTCGTAGCTATTATTTAGGCTTGGGATACGACAATCCCTATGTTTGGGCCCATTACATCGATGTGCCTTTTAGTCCGCTCCGGAAACCACTGAATCAATCAGTTTTGGGTCTAATAACAACGGCTGTACCCTATAACCCCAATAAAGGTAATCAGGGTCCTGGTGCCCCTTACAACGCAGCTGCAAAGTTTTATCAGCCTTATCAAAAGTCGATCGATGGCGATATCGATCTGCGTATTGCGCACGTCGGTATTGATCGTAAAAATGCCAATATGGAAGACGCTAGCTGTTGGTTTCCATTATCAGTTGCGAAAGAGGCTGCAAAGGTAGGCAGAATTGCATCACTTTCACCGCATTTCTACGGTTTACCCACCAATCGTAGTCAGCGACATACTCTAGAGATTGATGCGCCTCTCATATTAGAAATGCTGCGTGCAGATAAAGTGGATGTCGCTGTCTTGATTCCGAATTGCCCCATCTGCCATCAGAGCCAAAGTTTATTGGCACGCTTCTTGGAGTCAAATGGAATTCCTACTGTGGTGATCGGTGCGGCAAAAGATATTGTGGAGTACTGTGGCGTACCTAGATTTTTATTCAGTGATTTTCCCCTAGGAAATGCAGCTGCAAAACCGCATGATCCTGAGTCTCAGGCTCTGAATTTTGAATTAGCACTACGCCTGCTGGAGTCTGCGTCTACCCCCCGAACCACGGTGCAATCACCCTTAGTGTGGTCCAAAGATCCCAACTGGAAATCGGATTATTCCAATATCGAAAAGTTATCTAAGGTTGAGCTTGAACGATTGCGTGATGAGGCTGAGCAAGCTCGCGTTACAGCGCGTGAGCTGAGAATGAAAAGCGTTGGCAATTAGTTGCTTTAGGTCTGGCGCGAAAGAGAGTATTCGCACAGCGCCCGAAGCGCGGAAGTCGCTTCATTTGCTGGAAAATCTTGTATGCATTTTAGGGCTAAGTCTGCTTCACGCTTAGCAGTGGCTTGCGTATAGTCAAGGGCACCAGAGCTTTGAACGGCATTTAGAATTTGTGCAAAGACATCATCTGGTAAATCTTGGTTTTGTTCGATTGCGGCACGAACTAATAAACGTTCTTCATTGCTGCCATTTTCAAGTAGGTAGATGAGTGGCAAGGTGGGTTTACCTTCGCGCAAATCATCGCCAGCATTTTTTCCCATTTGTGCAGCGTTGGCTGTGTAATCCAAAAGATCATCCATCAATTGGAATGCGGTTCCAATGTGACGCCCAAATGCTGCGGCTTGTCCGCGTTGAGCATCGGTAGCGTTTGCCAAAATGGCACCAAGTTCGGTAGAGGCCTCAAATAACTTAGCAGTTTTGTAGCGAATGACTTGTAGGTAGCTTGCTTCATCTACTTCAGGATCATTCATATTGAGCAGTTGTAAAACTTCCCCCTCAGCAATCGTATTGGTGGCATCTGACAAAATTTGCATTACCCGCAGGTCATTTGGACCAACCATCATCTGAAATGCCCTGGAATACAGAAAATCGCCCACCAAAACGCTGGCCGCATTACCAAAAGCGGCATTTGCAGTCTCACGCCCCCTTCTGAGGGTCGATTCGTCGACCACATCGTCATGCAGGAGGGTGGCGGTGTGGATGAACTCCACAACGGCAGCCATTTCCAAGGTGTGGGATGTTGCCCTACCATTGGCTAGGGCCTTGGCAACCAGCATCAATAGGGCCGGCCTGACTCGCTTGCCCCCAGCCTGGATGATGTAGCTCGAAATTTGGTCAATTAAGGCAACTTTTGAGGCTAAACGCTCGCGAATCACCCCATCTAAGCCCTTGAATTCTAAGGAAATAGGGGCCAAGATTTGGCTTAACTCATTGATTTTGACAGTGCTCGTCATGCAAGATATAATAATGGGCTTAGCTTATCCAGGGTGGATAAGCTTAAATGTAGATATTAATTGAGGTTTCAAACCATGTACGCGGTCATAAAAACCGGTGGCAAACAGTATAAAGTTGCTGCAGGCGAAAAATTGAAAATAGAACAGATACCAGCGGAAATCGGCAGCGAAATCACTCTTGACCAAGTCCTCGCCGTTGGCGAAGGCGCTTCACTGAAATTAGGTGATCCATTGGTTAATGGTGCAGCTGTGATGGCCACTGTCGTCTCCCAAGGACGTCACGATAAAGTGACAATCTTTAAGATGCGCCGTCGCAAGCATTATCAAAAGCACCAAGGCCATCGTCAGAATTTCACTGAAATTTTGATCAACACGATTAAAGCCTAATTCAGGGTAGGAGAAAGATATGGCACAGAAAAAAGGCGGCGGCTCAACACGAAATGGCCGCGACTCAGAATCGAAACGCCTAGGCGTTAAGGTATTTGGCGGCGAGCATATTAATGCTGGCAGCATCATCATTCGTCAACGTGGCACACGTGTTCACCCAGGTGCTAATGTTGGTATTGGTAAGGATCACACTTTGTTCGCCTTGATTGACGGCCAAGTGGAATTCGGCGTTAAGGGTGCTTTGAAGAAAGCCCAAGTTTCAGTCTTGCCTCGTTCATAAGGCGCCTGACTGAGACACGTTTGATTCAGATTTATTCCGAATTTAACTCTTAGGAACAGGCCTCGCTAAGCGAGGCCTTTTTTATTCATGAAATTTATAGACGAAGCACGCATTGAAGTCATAGCCGGCCAGGGTGGCGCCGGGAGTGCCTCTATGCGCCGTGAAAAGTTTATTGAATTTGGCGGTCCAGATGGTGGTGATGGCGGTAAAGGCGGAAGCGTATGGGCTACTGCCGATCGTAATATCAACACGCTGATTGATTACCGCTATGCTAAAACGCACACTGCAAAAAATGGTGAGCCTGGGCGTGGTGCTGATTGTTATGGCCGTGCAGGTGACGATATTGAATTGCGTATGCCAGTAGGCACTATTATTTCTGACTATGAGACTGGTGAACCCATTGCCGACTTAACAACTCACGGTGAGCGTTTGTGTTTGGCTCAAGGTGGCGTTGGCGGTTGGGGAAATATTCACTTTAAGAGTTCGACAAATAGAGCCCCACGTCAAAAGACGAATGGGAAACCTGGCGAGCGTCGGAAACTCAAGCTCGAATTAAAAGTATTGGCTGATGTTGGTTTACTGGGTATGCCTAATGCGGGTAAATCCACTTTGATTACCGCAGTTTCCAATGCGCGTCCAAAAATTGCTGACTATCCATTTACGACTCTCCATCCGAACTTGGGTGTAGTGCGTGTAGGTAATGAGCGTAGCTTTGTCATTGCTGATATTCCAGGATTAATTGAGGGCGCAGCAGAGGGCGCTGGTTTGGGTCATCGCTTTTTGCGTCACTTGCAACGCACAGGTGTGCTCTTACACCTGGTTGATATCGCGCCATTTGATGAGAACGTGGATCCTGTTGCGGATGCGAATGCTATTGTGAATGAATTACGCAAATACGATGAGGCTTTGGTTGAAAAGCCACGCTGGTTGGTGCTCAACAAGGTCGACATGATTCCAGAGGACGATCGCAAGAAAGTAGTTGCTGACTTTGTTAAAAAGTTTAAGTGGAAAGGCCCTGTATTTGAGATCTCCGCTCTGACTGGTTTAGGGTGCGACAAGCTTTGCTATTCCTTGCAGGATTACTTAGATTCTGTGCGCCGTGATCGTGATGATGCTGAGGAGCGCGCAGCAGACCCACGCTATCAAGATCAAGCGCAAGACAAAGATAAAACACCAGATTAAAAGTGAATTGAGCATCTTTATTTGCTATGAACAATAAACAAACTAAACGCATCGTTGTCAAAGTTGGTTCTAGCCTAGTCACCAATAATGGCGAGGGCTTGGATCACGCTGCTATTGCTAAATGGGCAGAACAGATCGCAGGTTTACTCAAGGCAGGCCATGAAGTATTAATGGTGAGTTCGGGTGCAATTGCAGAGGGTATGCAACGTTTGGGTTGGTCTAAACGTCCACAAGAGATTCATCAATTGCAGGCTGCTGCTGCCGTAGGTCAAATGGGTTTGGTGCAGGTGTATGAAAGCTGTTTCGCCCGCTTCAATTTACGCAGTGCGCAGATTTTGCTAACCAATGCTGATTTGGCTCATGCCGAGCGTAATGCCAATGCAAAAGGTACGCTTGAAACTCTATTGACATTAGGCGTAGTGCCCATCATTAATGAAAATGACACAGTAGTAACTGATGAAATTAAATTTGGTGACAACGATAGTCTTGCAGCCTTAGTGACAAATCTGGTGCATGCAGATCTCTTAGTGATTCTGACGGATCAAGGTGGTTTATTTACTGCTGATCCACGTCAACATCCTGATGCAACCCTTTTGCTAGATGCCATTGCGGGGGATCCTGCCTTAGAAAAAATGGCAGGTGGTGCCGCAAGCGAGTTGAGTAAGGGCGGCATGCTGACTAAAGTACTGGCAGCAAAAGTTGCCGTGCAAACCGGCGCCTCTACAGTGATTGCCTCTGGCCGTGAGCCAGAAGTATTGACGAGACTTCTGGCTGGCGAAAAAATTGGTACTTGCCTGAGCGCTAAAGGCGCCAAATAAAAAGCGCTAGGGACTTACTGAATACCAAATGAGTTGGTTGGCTTGCCACCACCAATAAAGCCATTGGGATTTAGCGACTGAAGAATGGTCTTGATATTCTTTTCTTGAGAATTGAAGTTACAAAATGCTCCTTGAGCTAGAGCTGCTTGATAGCGATTAGGCACATTGCTCTGAATTGTTCTCCAGCTAGAGAGCGGATTTTCTCTCCAGGCATTATTTTCTAGAGTTCCATAGAGTCGCCATTGAAATGAGTCGCAACGAATACCTTCGTATTGCGCTTGTTGACCACCACTTGGATTGGTCATCACAACAATATAGCGAGTGACGCCATCAGCGCCGATCAAAATAGAGTCCGTGTCAACTGCAAATTTGAAAATGCTGTGTTGGGATACATAAAAGGGCAGAAGGGTTGATGGGTTAGGTGGGTTTAGCGGCATCTTGGTTGTGCCTTCCTTAAATACCATCGGAGCAAAAGGATCAAGGCCGCTTTCGATGGGGTCACCAGCACAAGCTAATAAGCTTAGTGCTGTGAAGATGCAGACAAGATAAAGACCAAGGGTGCGAAAGATTGCGCTCATTATTTTTGCTTGTCCGAATTGGTGGACTCTTTAGGGCTTTCATCGCCCTTGGAGTAAAAAGATTGCAGAAGATCCAAAGGGGCGCCCCAAGCGAGTTGTTGCATACGCACTCCCTTTGAGAGATAGCGGGCAAGCTCGGATAAAGCGAGTTGATAGACTTCGCGTTTGAAGCCAATCACAGCATCGAGTTGAATCCAAAATGGGACCCAGCGCCAGGCATCAAATTCAGGGTGCTCAGTAGCTCGTAATTGAATATCGCTATCCAAACCAACTAAACGAAGTAGAAACCAGATTTGTTTTTGGCCACGATAAGCGGCGCGGTGAACTCGGGTAGCATGTTGACGGCGCAAGTATTCCTCAGGGACGTCGTAGCGAAGCCAGTCCCTGGTTCGTCCAATAATTTGGACATGTTCCGGCAGCAAGCCAACCTCTTCATGCAATTCGCGGTACATTGCCTGTTCAGGACTCTCGCCATGAGCTATTCCGCCCTGCGGGAACTGCCACGAATGCTGCCCAACGCGTTTTCCCCAGAAAACCTCGTTACGGCTGTTAAGGAGGACAATGCCGACATTGGGTCTATACCCTTCACGGTCAAGCATGATCGTGCCCCAAATCCTTTAAAATCAATGATTTGATTATATCCATACATGAAAGCATCACAATCATTTCTCGCCACGCTAAAAGAAGCCCCCTCCGACGCTGAGGTGGTTTCGCACAAGCTTATGGTGCGAGCAGGTTTAATTCGCAAGCTCAGTGCCGGTGTGTATAACTACTTGCCGCTAGGATTAAAGGTCATTCGCAAGGTAGAAAACATCATTCGCGAAGAAATGAATCGGGCTGGTGCGATTGAGTTGCTGATGCCAATGATCCAGCCTGCTGAGTTATGGCAAGAGACTGGTCGTTGGGAAAAGATGGGCCCAGAATTGCTACGTATTAAAGATCGTCATGATCGCGATTTTTTAATTCAGCCAACTTCAGAAGAGGTGATTACCGATTTGGCTCGCAACGAGATTAAGAGTTACAAACAGTTGCCAGTCAATTTTTATCAAATACAAACTAAATTCCGCGATGAGCGGCGCCCACGTTTTGGAATCATGCGTGGTCGTGAGTTCAGCATGAAAGATGCTTACTCATTCGATCGCGATGCCGAAGGTTTAAAGAAGTCTTATCAAATCATGTTCGATACCTACACTCGCATCTTTAAAAGGATGGGGCTGAAGTTCCGCGCGGTGACTGCAGATAATGGTGCGATTGGCGGATCCGGTAGTCAAGAGTTCCACGTGATTGCTGATACTGGTGAAGATGCTATTGTGTATTGCCCAAGCTCTGATTACGCTGCCAATCTAGAGGCAGCCGAGTCTTTATCATTGATCGCTACTCGCGCGACAGCTACCCAAGCGCTGACTAAAGTGCCAACTCCTGAAAAAACCAATTGTACTGATGTTGCAAAGTTCCTCAATCTCCCTCTTGAGAGGACAGTGAAGTCATTGCTATTTGCTGCCGATCAAGAAAAGGGGCCGGCAAAACTCTTTATGTTGTTGGTGCGTGGTGATCATGAGCTTAATGAAGTGAAGGCTAGCAAGATTCCTGGCATGGCTGAATCACGCTTTGCTACTGAAGCAGAAATTAAACAAGCTTGTAATGCACCCGCAGGTTATTTGGGCCCTGTCGGCGTAAGCTCAGGCGTCACAGTAGTGGCTGATCGTACCGTTGCTCATATGGCTGACTTCGTATGCGGTGCTAATGATGCTGGGCACCATTTGACTGGCGTGAACTGGGGCCGTGATTTACCAGAGCCATTGGTTCTTGATATTCGTAATGCAGTCATTGGCGATCCTTCGCCTGACGGTAAAGGGGTGGTTGATATTTGCCGTGGCATCGAAGTGGGCCACGTTTTCCAATTGGGCACTCGTTACTCAGAAGCAATGGGTTGTACATATCTCGATCAGCAAGGTAAGGCACAGCCTATGGTGATGGGCTGCTATGGTATTGGCGTGACGCGTTTACTTGGTGCGGCAATTGAACAAGGGCATGATGAGAAGGGCATTATTTGGCCTATCTCCATGGCGCCATTTGAGGTTGTCATTTGCCCAATGGGTTACGAAAAATCAGAAGCAGTAAAAGCAGCATGCGATCAATTGCATGATGAATTAATTGGGGCTGGTGTCGATGTTATTTTGGATGATCGTAATGAGCGTCCGGGCGCGATGTTTGCTGACTGGGAGCTGATTGGCGCGCCATTCCGCGTGGTGATTGGTGATCGTGGCTTGGCAGATTCTCAAGTGGAATTTAAGGGCCGAACCGATGCCGAGTCCCAAAATATTCCGCTTGCGCAAATCAAAGACAAAGTGATCGCTGCTGTCCAAGCAGCTAAAAACACAATCGCTTAATACATCAATTTATTTTTTGAAGAGCCCGCCAATGCCCTTGGCGGCTCCTTTAGCAGCCATCGCTGCCATAGTACGGGCCATCTTCCCGCCCTTGAATTGCTTCATCATAGTTTGCATTTGCTCAAACTGAGCAAGCAGACGATTAACTTCTTGAACTTCTACGCCAGCACCAGCGGCGATACGACGCTTACGACTGGCTTTTAGTAATTCTGGCTTGCTGCGTTCGCGCGGGGTCATGCTATCAATGATTCCGCGCATCCGCTTGGTTTGTTTATCTGCGTTACTGAGATTTGTTTTGGAAGCAGCTTGCGCTACTTGACTGGGGAGTTTATCCATCAAGCTAGCCATACCACCCATCTTTTGCATTTGTAGAAGTTGATCTCGGAAATCTTCTAAATCAAATCCACCTTTAGAAATCTTGCTCGCTAATTTTTCTGCTTTGGCAACATCGACGTGTTGTTGAGCTTGTTCAACTAAGGCAAGAATGTCGCCCATGCCCAGAATGCGGTTAGCCATGCGCTCCGCATCAAAGGCTTCCAGGCCATCCATTTTTTCAGCCACACCAATAAATTTGAGGGGCACACCGGTCACTTGACGGACCGAGAGGGCGGCACCGCCGCGGGAATCGCCATCCAATTTCGTGAGAATGACGCCCGTCAGCGGAAGTGCTTCATGGAAGGCTTTGGCAGTATTGACGGCATCTTGGCCCAGCATGGCATCAACTACAAATAAAGTTTCAATTGGATGAAGACTTGTATGCAAGGTTTTAATTTCTTGCATGAGTGCTTCATCAATACCTAAGCGACCTGCGGTATCGACAATCACGACATCAAAATAATGGCGACGCGCCCAATCTAATGCAGCAGTCGCAATATCATTCGGTTTTTGATTAATGTTGCTGGGAAAAAACTCGGCTCCAACTTGCTTGGTTACTGTTTCTAATTGCTCGATAGCAGCCGGACGATAGACGTCACAAGAAACCGTGAGCACTTTCTTTTTCTTTTTCTCTTGAAGCCATTTGGCTAGCTTGCCGACAGAGGTAGTCTTACCGGCACCTTGTAAACCAGCCATCAAGATGACTGCTGGGGGTTGAGTCGCTAAATTCAGTTCACCACTTTGGTTGGTATCGCCCATCATCACTTGGGCAAGTTCACGTTGGACTACGCCAACCAGGGCTTGTCCAGGACTAAGGCTGCCCACGACCTCCTCACCAAGCGCCTTGAACTTAATTTGCTCCAGTAAAGACTTAACTACCGGTAGGGCTACGTCCGCCTCTAGAAGGGCTAGGCGGATCTCCCGCAGCATTTCTGCGGTATTGGCTTCGGTAAGGCGGGCTTGACCCCGCATTGTTTTAACAACGCGAGATAGACGATCGGTGAGGTTTTCTAGCATTTATAGATTAGACTTTCCAGATGGATATTTTAGGTCACCCAGCATACGGATTGCTTACCCCTTCACTTTATTTGTTGCTCCTCATTTTTTTGAGCCTCAGAGCCAAGCGGGGAGAGGAATCGCCACGCTTTTCAGGGCTTATTCAAGTCCTCCTTTTGATCGTTTTAATCATCCATGGCAAGGAACTGCATGACTCAGTCTTTGCTGAGCAAGGCTTTGTGTTTGGCTTTGCTCAAGATCTATCCCTGATTGCCTGGGTGGGTTTGGCCTTTTATTGGTTTCAATCTTGGTTTTTGCCTATTTCAAGTCTACGTTGGCTGGCGATATTGTTTGCTTTAGTCTGCTCTTTGTTGCCCAATATTTTTTCTGGAACATTGATTTCTCCAAAGGCAGTTGCAGACCCTTGGTTCAAGGGGCATTTTATTGTTGCAACCATTGCAGTAGGTTTGCTTAGTTTGGCTGCTATGCAAGCTATGTTGATGAGTGTTCAGGACCGGGCTTTGCACCGCCAGCTTGCGATTATCCCTAATAGCCGATTCGCTCATTGGCTCGAAGATTTGCCGCCATTGATGACAATGGAAAGTATTTTATTTAACTTGCTCTATGTCGGTTTTGCACTGCTTAGCCTCACAGTGTTTTCTGGACTACTGTTTTCCCAAACCTTATTTGGTAAGCCTTTGGTTTTTGATCACAAAACTATTTTTGCATTGATATCGTGGTTTTTATTTGCCGGCTTATTGTTGGCACGCTGGCGAGTGGGGCTGCGAGGTCGCGCCGCTATTCGTTGGGTATTAAGTGCATACAGCGCATTACTTTTGGCTTATGTTGGTAGCCGCTTTGTTTTGGAAGTTATTCTTCAGAGAGCATGATCCTTGTTTAAGTGGCTTCTTTTATTTGCCGGCGCATATCTTTTTTATCTTTGGATTAAAGGTAAAAAGCAAATCAAAAGTAAAGAAGCTTCTACCCCCAAACCCAATTCAGATAAGGCTAGTAAGGTAGTTGAGCCTGAAGCAATGGTGCTTTGTCAACATTGCAAAGTGCATCTTCCTAAATCAGAAGCGATTATGCATGAGCAACGTTTTTACTGCTGTCCAGAGCATCTCGATACGCTCGATGAGCGAGGTTGGATTGGCTCTGCCAACTGGCGACTCTCGCCGAATCAGGATGTAAGACCAGAAAATATTTCACCAGATCTTGTGGTGATCCATCACATTAGCCTGCCGCCTGGCGAATTTAAAAATAAGAGCGCTAGCCAATACATCATTGATTTTTTTCAAAACAAACTGGATTCAAATGCGCATCCTTATTTTGCAGAAATTGCTGGACAAAAAGTTTCCAGCCACTTTCTCGTCACTCGCTCCGGTGAATTAATCCAGTTTGTTTCCACTCAAAACAAGGCCTGGCATGCTGGCCTCTCTTCTTTTATGGGTAGAGAAAAGTGCAATGACTTCTCCATTGGCATTGAGCTTGAAGGTGACGGAGAATCTATGTTTGAAGAGGCGCAGTACAAAACCTTAGCTACTTTGATTAAAAAATTGCGGTCTTGCCACCCCAATCTCCAGTTCGCGGGACATAGCGATATTGCTCCTGATCGAAAAACGGATCCAGGGAAATATTTTGATTGGAAAAAGTTCCAAAAAGAGACAGATATTTCACTGGAAAATCTTCCTTACGGGCTCACTTCTCGATAGTCTCGTTTTGTATGTGAGTGTCCGCTTACTTTTTTAGCCTTTACCTAAAACGGGCTAAAAATTACGCACCAAAATACCCCTAAAAATTATGGATTACTTAGTAAAAATACTAATAAGTTTTTGTCAGAAAAAACTTACCAATAGCTAAATATTTCCCTATACTTAGTGCCTAATGCGCTTCGAGACACTAGATGTAGTGTTTGAATCTAGCAATACACCATTGTTTTTTAACGATATTTTGTCCAAATAACTATATATATACGCAGGAGTAACATGACATACGCAAATCCACAGACAGCAGGTCAAACACCTGGAGCAAATAACCCAGGAATGAGTCCTGCAGGGGCAATAAATCAGACCCCTTCTGCTAGCTTTGTTGCTGGCGGTGTTGGTGGCGCCCAGGCAACCCAGTTATCTGACTACAAAATCATCCGTCGCAATGGTTCAGTTGTTGCATTTGAGCCATCCAAAATTGCGATTGCAGTAACAAAAGCCTTTTTGGCAGTAAATGGTGGTCAAGGTGCAGCATCCGCACGTGTGCGTGAGCAAGTTGAGCAATTAACCCATTCAGTAGTGCGCGCTTTATTGCGTAGTCGTCCTAATGGCGGCACTTTCCATATTGAAGATATTCAAGACCAAGTTGAATTGGCTTTGATGCGTAGCGGTGAGCATAACGTTGCACGTGCATATGTTCTCTATCGTGAGAAGCGTAATCAAGAGCGCGCTGCGCAACAAGAAGTCAGCCAAGAAACACAAGCCGCCAATCAAGCCGGTGAATCTGGAATTAAAGTCACAGATAACGGTGTTGAGAAGTATCTCGATATGGCTGCTTTGCGTACAGTGATCGAGGCTGCCTGTGAAGGCCTTGGTAATCACATTGATGCAACCCCAATCATCACTGAAACTATCAAGAATCTGTACGACGGCGTACCAATGGCGCAAGTCTATGACTCCGCTATTTTGGCTTCCCGTACTTTGATTGAAAAAGATCCTGCATACAGCCAAGTCACAGCACGAATCTTGATGCACGTGATTCGTAAAGAAATTTTTGGCAAGGAAGTATTGCAAGGCGATACACAAGCTGAATACAGCACTTACTTTGCTAAGTACATCAACGAAGGCATCTCTGCAGAATTGTTAGATCCACGCATGCGTGATTTTGACTTGCCAAAATTGGCTGCTGCATTGAATGCTAGCCGTGACTTGCAGTTCAACTACCTCGGTTTGCAAACTTTGTATGACCGCTATTTCTTGCACATTGAAGATCGCCGTATTGAAATGCCACAGGCATTCTTTATGCGCGTTGCAATGGGCTTGGCGATGAATGAGTTGGACCGCGAGCGCCGCGCTATCGAATTCTATGAAATCCTCTCGACATTTGATTTCATGTCCAGCACCCCAACCTTATTCAATTCAGCTACTACCCGTCCTCAGCTCTCTAGCTGCTACTTGACGACAGTTGAGGATGACCTTGATGGCATCTACGAGGCATTGAAAGAAAATGCATTGTTGTCTAAGTTTGCAGGTGGCTTGGGTAACGACTGGACGAACGTCCGTGCTTTAGGTAGCCACATCAAAGGTACTAACGGTAAATCACAAGGTGTTGTGCCATTCCTCAAGGTGGTGAATGACACGGCCGTTGCCGTTAATCAGGGTGGTAAGCGTAAGGGTGCGGTTTGCGCCTACTTGGAAACATGGCACTTGGATATTGAAGAGTTCTTGGAATTGCGCAAGAACACTGGTGATGACCGTCGCCGCACGCATGACATGAATACTTCCAACTGGATTCCTGACTTGTTCATGAAGCGCGTCATGGAAAACGGTGACTGGACTTTGTTTTCACCATCGAACACCCCTGACTTGCATGACAAGTTCGGCAAAGCGTTTGAAGAAGCTTATGTTGCTTACGAGCAAAAGGCAGATCGTGGTGAGTTGAAGCCATTCCGCAGAATTCCTGCGCAGCAACTATGGCGCAAGATGCTCGGTATGTTGTTCGAAACTGGCCACCCATGGATCACTTTCAAGGACCCTTGCAACATCCGTAGCCCACAACAGCATATTGGCGTTGTTCACTCCTCTAACCTCTGTACTGAGATCACTCTTAATACCAATGAGGACGAGATTGCAGTTTGTAACTTGGGCTCTGTGAACTTAACTGCTCATATGACTACCGATGCAAACGGTAAGTTGGTCTTGGATCACGAGAAGTTGCAAAAAACCGTGCGTACTGCAATGCGTATGCTCGATAACGTTATTGATATCAACTACTACGCTGTTGCTAAAGCACGTAATTCCAACCTCAAGCATCGCCCAGTCGGCATGGGCATCATGGGCTTCCAGGATTGCTTGCATATGCAGCGTATTCCTTATGCAAGTGACGAGGCAGTCAAGTTTGCCGATTCTTCCATGGAAGCAGTTTGCTACTACGCCTATCAAGCATCTTGTGAGTTGGCAGAAGAGCGTGGCGTCTACAGTACCTATAAAGGTTCTTTATGGGATCGCGGCATCCTCCCACAAGATTCAGTAGCCCTGCTAGCTCAAGAGCGTGGCGGTTACGTTGAGGTTGATAACTCATCCACAATGGATTGGAGTGGTTTACGTAGCCGTATCAAGCAACACGGTATGCGTAACTCTAATTGTGTAGCGATCGCGCCGACAGCCACGATTTCTAACATCATTGGTGTTTCTGCTTGTATCGAACCTACTTTCCAGAACTTGTTCGTGAAATCTAACCTTTCTGGTGAGTTCACAGTGGTAAACGAGTACTTGGTGCGTGATTTGAAGGATCGCGGCCTTTGGGATGAAGTGATGATTGCTGATTTGAAGTATTTTGACGGTACTTTGTCCAAGATTGATCGTATTCCACAAGATTTGCGTGATTTGTACGCTACCGCCTTTGAAGTCGAGCCCAGCTGGTTGGTTGAAGCGGCATCCCGTCGTCAAAAATGGATTGACCAAGCTCAGTCACTGAACATCTACATGGCTGGCGCATCTGGCAAGAAATTGGATGACACCTACAAGTTGGCATGGTTGCGCGGTCTCAAGACCACTTACTACCTTCGCACTATGGCTGCAACCCACGTTGAGAAATCAACTGTTGCTAGCGGTCAATTGAACTCGGTATCGAGCGGTGGTGGCGTAAACGGAACGGATGCGGCAGCTGCCGCAGGTGCTGGTGGCGCAGTAGAGGCTGACGGTCCAGTTTGCACAATGCGCCCAGGTGATGCTGGCTTTGAAGAATGTGAAGCATGCCAATAAGCTATTCGCTTATTGGTCAGATATAAGAAAAGAAGAATTTAGGAGAAAGTTATGTTGAATTGGGAAGAGGAAGTTGCTCCAGCACTAGCGAAAGCTGGTCTTGCACCGCAGCCGGTTGCAGTGGAGCCACAACGCCCACAGCCGGATCAAGTGGCGATGGCACCACAAGTAACCGCGACTGAGCCTGCATCTGTAGCAGCAGCTAATTTAGCTGGTGGCGCAGCTTTGCGCGTCAATGCTGCTGATAAGCGTGTCATTAATGCCAAGACTGACGTTAATCAACTGGTTCCATTTAAATATAAGTGGGCATGGGAGAAGTATTTGGCTGGTTGTGCAAACCACTGGATGCCTCAAGAGATCAATATGAACCGCGATATCGCGCTTTGGAAAGATCCCAACGGTCTGACTGAAGATGAGCGCCGCATCATTAAGCGCAATCTCGGCTTCTTTACAACCGCGGATTCTTTGGCTGCCAACAATATTGTTTTGGGCACTTATCGCCACATTACCGCTCCAGAATGCCGCCAATACCTATTGCGTCAGGCTTTTGAAGAGGCGATTCATACCCATGCGTACCAATATATTGTGGAATCTTTGGGCTTAGATCAGGCTGAAATCTTCAATGCGTACAACGAAATTGAATCTATTCGCGCCAAAGATCAATTCTTAATTCCATATATTGACGTTCTGACTAACCCAAATTTCAAGACTGGCACATTAGAAGCTGATCAAACCTTACTTCGTTCGCTCATCGTTTTTGCTTGCGTAATGGAAGGTTTGTTCTTTTATGTTGGTTTTACGCAAATACTTGCAATGGGTCGTCAAAACAAAATGACGGGTGCTGCCGAGCAGTATCAATACATCCTTCGCGACGAGTCAATGCACTGCAATTTTGGCATCGATTTAATTAACCAAATCAAGCTGGAGAACCCGCAGTTATGGACTTCCGCGTTCAAAGACGAGATTAAATCGATCTTCGAAAAAGCAGTCGAATTAGAGTACCGTTATGCCGAAGATACGATGCCTCGCGGAGTGCTCGGATTGAACGCTCCGATGTTCAAAGGGTACCTAAGATACATTTGTAATCGTAGATGTTTGCAAATAGGACTTGACGCGATGTTCCCAAATGAAGAGAATCCATTTCCATGGATGTCAGAAATGATTGATCTTAAGAAAGAACGAAACTTTTTTGAGACACGCGTTATTGAGTATCAAACTGGCGGTGCGCTAAGTTGGGAGTAGTCAGCAGTAAGTAAGCGCACAGCCGGCTAAATAGGAGATTAGACGGTTGGATAGTTTAAGAAGTCAGCAAAAACAGACTCAAATCCGAAAACCCTTGTTCAAGGGTGCCTGGGCTATTCTCTCTATTTTTTCCAGCACATTTAAGAAGCCGTTGTCCTTCGGGGCCACGGCTTTTTTTCCAGGATTCATTAGCGTGCAGCACTTAGCATCAAGCCGCGCGCCGATGAATGGCTCGCTCGTCAGCTCCAAAAGGTTGCAAAACCAGGCGGAATTAGATGGTCGGGTCTTCTTAATGTAGTTTGTACTAATCCTCACGTGAAGGAGTAACACACATGGCAACAAAGAAAAAACCTGCTGCAAAGAAACCAGCTGCTAAGAAAAAAGTAGCTGCTAAGAAACCAGCTGCTAAAAAAGTAGCTAAAAAGAAGCCTGCTGCTAAGAAAAAAGTAGCCGCTAAGAAGCCTGCTGCTAAGAAAGCTGCTAAGAAGCGTCCTGCTGCTAAGAAAAAAGCAGCCGCTAAGAAGCCAGCTGCTAAAAAAGCTGCAAAAAAGCGTCCAGCTAAAAAAGCTGCGGCTAAAAAGCCTGCTGCTAAAAAAGCTGCAAAAAAGCGCGTAGCAAAAAAAAAGTAAGTAAGCCTGCTGCGAAGAAAGCGGGCTCTGCTGTAAAAAAGCCCGCGGCTAAGAAAGCTGCACCAGCGACTAGTGCGTTGAATCCTGCCGCTGCTTGGCCCTTCCCAACTGGCACACGTCCTTAATCGGACGGGTGTTATCAGAAGGGGTCTCTCACGAGACCCCTTTTTTATTGCCTAGACTTTCTGGGAAGTTTCAGAAGCTAAAACCAAACGCTGCTTTAAATTGATCGGCAATCTGCGCTTTATTGAGTTGATGGTTTTGTGGTCCCTGGTGGGTGATTTTGATGGAGCCCATCAAGCTAGCCAGGCGACCAGTGGTTTCCCAGTCCATGCCATTCTCAAGACCAAATAGCAATCCACCGCGGAATGCGTCGCCACACCCAGTCGGGTCAACCACTTTTGCTGCTGGTACTGGTGGAATCGAGATGCATTTGCCATCCACGTAAATATCGGCACCCTCAGCGCCCTTAGTCACGATGAGCGCTTTGACTCGCTGGGCAACTTTGGCCAAGCTGAGGCCAGTTCTTTGAGAAAGCATTTCGCCTTCATAGTCATTGACCGCCAAATAGCTGGCGATATCGACTAATTCAAGGAGTTCAGGGCCATTAAACATTGGCAAGCCTTGGCCTGGATCAAAGATAAACGGAATGTTTGCTTCAGCCAGTTGATGACAGTGTTCCCACATGCCTTGGCGTCCGTCTGGGGCAACAATGCCAAACTTTGCTGCGCCTTTTGAGTTTTTGCTTCTTTCGGCAACCACAGCAGAAACTTGATTCAAGTGTGACTCACCCATGGCGCCAGGGTGAAATGCCGTGATTTGATTATTGGTTTGATCGGTGGTGATCATGGCTTGTGCAGTAAACGCATGATCAATTTGACGGATATGGCTAGCATCAATGTTCAGTTGCTTTAAGCGGTTCATGTATGGGGCGGCATCACCGCCAACCGTTGCCATGATGATGGGGTCGCCACCCAAAAGACTGAGGTTATAGGCAATATTGCCGGCACATCCACCAAATTCACGGCGCATCGTGGGAACTAAGAAGGCCACATTGAGGATATGAATCTGTTCCGGCAGAATTTGATCGGCAAATTTGCCTTCAAAGTTCATGATGGTGTCATAAGCGATAGAGCCGCAGATCAAACTAGCCATAAATTACTTTCTGTAGGTATGAGGTAGAGAAAAATTGAATCAAAGGATGTTTATTGAGGGTAAAGAATGCGCACTCGATATCCCGCAGCGTTTGGTGGCAGAGTAATCGGTAGTTCGGCTTGAATTATTTCTCCAGCAGGAGCGCCAAACTTAGAAAAATCGGGGTGAGATTCTTGCCAGGATTGTGGAAGCCATTCTTTTGGAGCTAATTCAATCGATTTCAACTCAGATTCTTCTGCATCGGTCAGAGAAATTTCTAAATTTGGTAACAAAATTGGAATTGCGAGTCGATTTTGTATTTCAACTTGCAATATCGATTGATTTGCGGGCTTTTTAAGGCCCTCGCGCGCGTTTTCAGGAGATAGTGTGGCTGAAGTTATTTTCCAGGCTGCAAAATCGCTCACAGGGCGATTAAAGCATCCTAGTGCGCTACATAATTTTTCATCGATGCGTTGCAAAAGCGAAAATGCAGCAACTGAAAATGAATTTGATGTTCCATCAATCCGTGGTGCTAATGCTGGTAACAAAGCATTTCTGGATAAATGCTCTCCAAAAACGAGGAGCAGCATAAAAAAGCAAGTTAAGAGAACGGGTTTAAGACTTTTTTTTTGAGCGGGTGCAGCAAACTCAGCGGATGAAGTGCTTTGCTTGTCATTCTCTAGGACGCCATGCAGGCAGACCCAGCCTTCACTTTCTTTCCAAACGGATAGCTTGAGCCATTGACTGTAGGTGGCAATCACTTCATCGGCTTGTCTTGCAAGCACTCCAGACAAAACAATTTGACTGCCCGGGCGCATTTTATTGACCAATGCTGGTGCAAGCACTTGCAGTGGATTGGCCAAAATATTAGCCATCACGATGTCGTATTTGCTTTCAGCAGCAAGTTCTAGTGCGCCTTCAGTTGGCAGAACAAAGCGAATGGTGGTGGTGTTGATTTCCGCATTGCTACGTGCTGCCATCATTGCTTGGGGATCAATGTCAGTTCCGACAACAGGATTACATCCCAGTTTTGCAGCAGCAATTGCCAAAATACCGGATCCACATCCGTAATCGAGCAGACTTTGGTTTTTTAAATCAGTATGTTCTTCAAGCCAAAGCAAGCAAAGGTGTGTTGTTGGATGACTGCCTGTACCAAATGCAAGACCCGGATCGACTGCTAGGCAAATTGCGTTAGGATCAGTTGGTGCCTCATGCCATGAGGGCACCACCCAAATTCGCTTACCAATTTGAATGGGTGCGAATTGACTTTGTGTCAGCCTCACCCAATCTTGTTCTTCAACCGTTTTTTCTTGCGGCGGCGCTAATTTAAAGCCTGCTTCTTTTAGGGACGCTAGTAGCTCAGGAATAAATTCTGCGCTATCTGAATCATCGATATCAGGATTAAACAGTGCTGTAACGGCAGATCGATCCCAGGCCTGAACTTCAGGAGAAAGACCAGGCTCGCCGTAAAGTGGGTTCTCATCGTAACCACCGGCAGAATCATCTTCTACAGTGACAGAGAGTGCGCCCAGCTCGAGCAAGGCATCGCCTAAAGGCTCTGCTGTTTCAGCAGCTACCGTGAATATCAGTTCACGATAAGACATGGGGCACTCGCATTAACTGGGGGTTATTAGGATTTACCGCGACTTGCAGCTTGCTCTTCTAAGCGATGCTCCAAGTAGTGAATGCTGGTGCCGCCTTCCATGAAGTTGGGATCAAGCATGAGTTCGCGGTGCAGAGGCACATTGGTAGTAATGCCATCGATCACCATCTCAGATAGGGCAATTTGCATGCGGCGGATCGCTTGTTCGCGAGTGTTGCCATATGAGATCAGCTTACCAATCATGGAATCGTAATTTGAGGGTACGACATAGCCACTATAGGCATGTGAGTCAACACGAATACCAGGGCCACCAGGCATGTGGAATGAGCCAATTTTCCCTGGACTTGGCGTGAACTTAAACGGATCTTCTGCGTTCAGGCGACATTCAATCGCATGGCCACGGAAAACAATATCTTTTTGGCGATAAGACAACTTGAGACCTGCTGCAATCCGAATTTGTTCCTGAACAATATCTACACCTGTGATCATTTCAGTAACGGGATGCTCAACTTGAACACGGGTATTCATCTCAATGAAGAAAAATTCGCCGTTTTCATAAAGAAATTCGAAGGTACCCGCCCCGCGATAGCCGATCTTTCTGCAAGCTTCAGCACAACGCTCACCAATCTTAGCAATCAAGCGACGATCAATGCCAGGGGCTGGCGCCTCTTCAATGACTTTTTGGTGGCGACGTTGCATAGAACAATCACGCTCGCCCAACCAAATGGCGTTGCCATGGGTATCGGCCAGAATCTGAATCTCAACGTGGCGAGGCTTTTCTAAAAACTTCTCCATATAGACTTCTGGATTACCAAAGGCTCGGCCCGCTTCCTCTCTTGTCATATTGACAGCATTGATGAGTGCAGCTTCGGTATGAACCACTCGCATGCCGCGTCCACCACCACCACCAGCTGCCTTAATAATGACTGGGTAGCCCACTTTTTTAGCGGTAGCAATAATTTCTTTTGGATTGTCCGGCAATGCGCCTTCAGACCCAGGAACGCAAGGTACCCCTGCCTTGATCATGGCGCGTTTGGCAGAAACTTTGTCACCCATTAAACGAATCGAGGCTGCAGTAGGGCCAATGAAAGCAAAACCAGATTTCTCTACACGCTCTGCAAAGTCAGCGTTCTCAGAGAGAAAACCATATCCAGGATGAATAGCTTCAGCATCAGTCACCTCAGCCGCAGAAATAATTGCTGGCATATTGAGATAGCTAAGCGGTGAAGGTGCTGGGCCAATACAGACGGCCTCATCAGCAAGCTTCACATACTTTGCCTCCTTATCTGCAGTGGAATAGACCACCACAGTTTTAATTCCCAACTCGCGGCATGCGCGTTGGATACGGAGAGCAATTTCTCCCCGATTGGCGATCAGAATCTTATCGAACATGTCGGCTCTGAGTTAGGTAAAAAGGATTGGAAGAAAAAACGAAGAAATTAGGCAATGACAAACAAGGGCTGATCAAACTCAACACCTTGACCGTTTTCACACAAAATTTCTTTGATGACGCCGGCTTGTTCTGATTCGATTTCATTGAGCAGTTTCATAGCCTCAATGATGCAAAGGGTTTGGCCAACTTTTACAGTGTCGCCTACGTTTACAAAATTTGGAGACTCTGGATTTGGCGCGCGGTAGAAAGTGCCAACCATTGGTGAGCGCGCAATAAAGCCGGTTTCTTCTGCAGGCGCTTCGGCAGCTGGTGCTGCAGTTGGGGCTGGGGTAGCGGCAGGAGTCGCATGCATCGCTTGCGCTGGAGCAGGATTTGTATAAACCATTTGACCTGCAGGAGCTGGAGAGCCGGCATTCACGATCCGAACACGATCTTCACCTTCATTTACCTCTAATTCAGAAATGCCTGATTCAGAAACGAGATCGATCAAAGTTTTGAGTTTTCTTAGATCCATATGAGTACGCCCTCTCTTGAAATTCTTTAAATATGCTTATTTTTGTAAACGGTCGATTGCTGCTTGAAGCGCTAATTCGTAGCCAATTGCGCCAAGGCCACAAATCACTCCAGTAGCAATATCAGATAGATAAGAGTGCTTGCGGAACTCTTCTCTTTGGTGAATATTGGATAAATGCACTTCAGTGAATGGAATGGCAACCCCGGCTAAAACATCGCGGAGCGCAACACTGGTATGGGTAAACGCGCCTGGATTGATGATGATGAAATCCACCTCATCCTGTTTTGCCTTTTGAATGCGGTCAATTAACTCGCCTTCGTGGTTGCTTTGATAGGCACTTAAGTCAACTGACTGGGCTTTTGCAAGGTCGCCCAGCTTTTGATGTATATCTTCTAGGGTAGTTTTTCCGTAAACCTCAGGTTCACGGGTGCCCAATAGATTGAGATTAGGGCCTTGAATGACGAGAATTGAAGCTTTTTTAGACATAGATCCCTGTTTTTAAAGGCAGTTAGGTGTCAATTGTTTAATTTGGCTTTTAGCCACCCATACACAACTTCATGCTTCACCTGCTATGGGTGGGAGTATACCTTCACAAGGGGTGAAAAGGTCCAAAATAGGGCTTGGTAAAACGAAATTTCATCATATTTAGGTGTAAATCAGGAAAATTATTGGCCTAAATGCTGAATTATTGAGCAGTCTTTTAATAGATATTATTGGTTAATTGCTGTCAAAGGTAATTATATAGCCCCGTTAATTGCCTTTCTGAGCTCTTCTTCGCTTATCTTTCCTAATTTCGTATAAATGGCTTTGCCCTTTTGATTGATGATGACCGTATAGGGTAGGGCGCCCTGGGTGTTGCCCATTTGCTTGGAGAGATTGCTGCCCTCTAATCCACCAATCACAATAGGATATGAAACGGGGGTCATTTCAAGAAATTGGCGTATGTTAGATGGTGAATCAATGCCGATGCCAACAATTAATACATTTTTAGAGGCATATTCCTGCGCAATTTTGTCTAAAGCAGGCATTTCTTCGACGCAAGGAGGGCACCAGGAGGCCCAAAAGTTCACAACTAGAACTTTTTGACGCCAATTTTCAGAATTTGCCGATTTTCCATCCGGTGTTTGCCAGGGGTTAGCAAAAAAAGCTTTGATGGAAGGATCGCTAGCTAAGCCCGTTTGAGAAATCCATTGCGAAGAAAAGACTCCAGCAAGGAGCGCCAAAAGACTAATTCCGCCAATCATGATCCACTGTCTTCGGTTCACTGCAACTCCTTCGCTAAAATTCGCTAATGCATATACATATCTTGGGCATTTGCGGTACTTTCATGGGCGGCATTGCCGCAATCGCTCGGCAAGCCGGACATCGTGTAACGGGTTGTGATGCCAACGTGTATCCACCAATGAGCACCCAGCTTGAAGCTCAGGGTATCGAGCTTATTGAAGGATTCTCACCAGACCAATTATTGCAGTTTGAGACCATGCCTGACTTATTTGTGATTGGCAATGTGGTTTCTCGCGGCAATCCTTTGATGGAGGCTATTCTGAATCAAGGCCTACCCTATATCTCTGGTCCTCAATGGCTGGGAGAGCAAGTTTTATACGGCCGACATGTATTAGCAGTCGCCGGTACGCATGGTAAGACAACCACTTCAGCCATGCTCACTTGGATTTTAGAATTTAATGGATACAAGCCAGGATATTTAATTGGCGGAGTGCCACTAAATTTCACGGTATCGGCCCGCTTGGGTGAGAGTCAATACTTTGTGATCGAGGCCGATGAATACGACACTGCTTTTTTTGATAAGCGCAGTAAGTTTGTTCACTACAGGCCACGTACTGCTTTATTAAATAATTTGGAATTTGATCACGCTGATATTTTTGCTGATCTTGCTGCGATCGAAACGCAATTTCACCATTTAGTACGTACTGTTCCTGGCGATGGCTTATTGGTAGTCAATGGCCAAGAGCCAGCGCTTGAGCGGGTTGTCACCCGTGGGGCCTGGGCTCCAGTGGAGCGCTTCGGACAGGATGCGAAGAACGAGTGGTCTTTAATATCACAAGAAAACGATAGTTTTATTGTGTGCAAGTCAGGTAAAGAAGTGGCGACTGTGAAATGGGCGCCTGATTCTGGTGTGATGGGTACTCATAACCAACTGAATGCTTTGGCCGCTATTGCATCTGCAAATCACATTGGTATTTCACCAGCAGATTCTGCGCGTGCTTTAGCTGAATTTAAAAATGTGAAACGCCGCTTAGAAACGATCGGCGTTGCGAACGACATTACGGTATACGACGACTTTGCCCATCATCCAACTGCGATTACAACGACGGTTGATGGCTTGCGTCGCCGAGTTGGCAAGGCTCGCATCTTGGCGGTACTGGAGCCTCGCTCAAATACGATGAAACTAGGGGTAATGAAGGCACAACTTCCGGATAGTCTGCAGCAGGCTGACAAGGTCTTTGCTTACGGCGCCAACAGCGGTAAGGAATCTTTAGGTTGGGATTTGACTGAAGTCTTAGCTCCACTCAATACAAAAGCAATTGGGAAAGCCCATGCCTTTGATGACTTAGGTGCATTAGTCAGCGCCGTTGCCAAAGAGGCTAAACCAGGCGATCACATTTTGGTGATGAGTAACGGTGGCTTTGGCGGTGTGCATCAAAAAATACTTAATGCAGTATCTGTTTGATGCGGCCTAATGTGCATCAATGCAACTGAATGAATTAACACTGAAAGCAAAACATGGGTAATCGATTAAAAGACAAAGTAGCAATCGTTACTGGAGCGGCAAAAGGAATAGGTTTTGCAACCGCACAGCGCTTTGCAGACGAGGGGGCAAAGGTTATTGTTGCCGATATCAATCTTGAGGCGGTCAAGGGTGCTGCAGCCCAAATTTCGAATGCTGAAGCGTATGTAATGAATGTGACAGATCGCGCTAGCATCCAAGCAGTTGTAGATCAGGTGATGCAGAAGCATGGTCGTATTGATATCTTGATTAATAACGCTGGCATCACGCAAGATGCGCGCTTGATCAAGATGACCGAGGCGCAATTTGATACCGTAATTGATGTCAACCTCAAAGGCGTATTCAACTGCACACAATTGGTAGTGCCGCATATGCTTGAAGCGGGTTCTGGCGCAATTGTGAATGCCTCTAGCGTGGTGGGTTTATATGGGAATTTTGGACAAACCAATTATTCAGCGACCAAGTTCGGCGTGATTGGTTTTACTAAGACCTGGGCGCGAGAACTCGGCCCCAAAGGCATTCGGGTCAATGCGGTGTGCCCTGGTTTTATCGCGACTGAGATGGTCAAAGCGATGCCAGAAAATATTCTCCAAGACATTGAGCGTCGCAGTTGGTTAGGTCGCTTAGGCACCCCAGAAGAAATGGCTAATGTGTATTTATTTTTGGCTAGCGATGAAGCAAGCTACGTCAATGGAGTTGCATTAGAAGCTAGCGGCGGGATTTCCCTCTAAGCATGAATCTTTTATATGAAGAGGGTGGCGATATCAAAATCGCTACCGTACAGTCTGCAACAGGATCGGGTGATACCGAATCCTGGCAGGCAACCAGCTTGTCTGGCAAGAAGATAAAACTCAAAGCGAAAGAAGTTTGGTTGCGTTTTGAAAAGCCTGAAGCAAAGGCTGTGATGGATGAGGCGCTGGTTTTATCCAAAGACATTGACTTGCAATTACTCTGGGATTGCGCCCCCGAAGAAGAGTTTGGTTTGATAGATGTTTCGCTTGAGTATTTTGGCGCTCAGGCAACCATTCCCCAGCAAGCGGCATTAGCTATTGCTTTGCAAGGCGCCCCAGTATTTTTTCGTCGCAAAGGAAGAGGGCGTTTTCAAAGAGCTCCACTTGAGCAGTTACAGGCAGGCTTAGCTGCGCTCGAGCGTAAGCAAAAAGAATTAGAGCAACAGTCAGTCTGGCAACAGGCATTAGTCGCAGGCACATTCCCAGAGACCCTGAAATCATCTGCTCAGCAATTACTGTTTTCCCCAGACAAAAATACTTCTGCCTATAAGGCCCTCATAGCCGCATGCACAGAAACAGGTGAATCCCCGGCGCAGTTGATGATTCGTTGTGCTGCAATTGAATCTCCATTGGCCTATCACCAGGGAATGTTCTTGAAAGCCCATTTTCCAAATGGAGCCGCCCATAACCCCAATATCGGTGTTGATCAAGCTGCATATGCTGCAGCAATTGCTGAGCTACCCTTGGCGCAGGTGCAGGCATTCTCGATTGATGATGCTGGAACGACGGAGATTGATGATGCACTCTCCGTCACTGAACTTGCAGGGAGTGGGCATCGTATTGGTATTCATATTGCGGCCCCGGGTTTAGCAATTACTAAAGATGACCCCTTGGACCAAGTGGCACGCAATCGGATGTCTACCGTTTATTTTCCAGGCGACAAAATTACGATGTTGCCCGATTCGGTAATTGAGCAATTTTCCTTAGATGAGGGTGCTCCTAGACCTGCACTATCGATCTATGTGGATGTTGACGCAGATGGGGTTGTGAACCGAGATACCTTACAAATGCGGGCAGAGATGGTGCCGATGACCGCCAATCTTCGTCTAGAGGATATTGAGCATTTAGTGAGCGATGAAAGTCTAGTAGATGAGGGTGCTAGCTACCCTTATCGAAAAGAGCTAGCCATATTGTGGCGAGCAGCAAAGCGCTTACATGCAGGGCGCCAAGAGAAACGAATTGCGAATGGTCTACGTGCTGAGCAGTTAGGTATGATTGATCCTAATGCTTTAGCAAGAGATTTTCATTTTCAGATTCAAGAAGCAGATGGAGTGCAGCGCGTAGACATTATTCCGCGTCAGCGTGGCTCTATTCTCGATACGATCGTAGCTGAATGGATGATCTTTTGTAATAGCGCCTCCGGCCAATTGTTGGCCGATCATGGATTGCCAGGGTTATTTAGAACTCAGAAGGGTTGGGGACCACTACGTACTCGTATGCAGACTACCCCTGGACCGCATGAGGGCCTGGGTTTGGATTACTACGCTTGGTGTACTTCTCCTTTGCGTCGTTACTCAGATCTGGTCAATCAATGGCAGTTAATCGCATTAGCGAATCATGGCGTGACAGCAAAAATGGTGGCGCCATTCCCACCGCGAGATGCAACCTTAATGGGAATTGCGGCGGATTTTGAATCTTGCTATCAAACGTATGGTGAGTTTCAGGATCGCTTAGAAAAGTATTGGTGCTTGCGCTGGATTGTGCAAGATGGAGATGCAAAGAATGTTTATGTCCGCCATTTAAAAGAGGGCATGTCCAGAGTAGAGCTTGTACCGCTTCACTTGCCTATTCCTGAGTTGGCAAGTCATCCGCGGATGACGCGGGCAGAAGTTGTTGTTGACGATATAGATCTTTTGCAATTAAGCGCGGCCGTGAGAGTTCTCGAGATTGAAGCCAAGGCAGAGCCAGAGACTAAAGCCGCTGAAGAGGCTGAAGAAGATGCTAGCCCAGATTAAGTCTGTACAGCTTCCTCGTTCGGAAAAATTCAACCGAGCATTGCTCTATCTTCAAGATGCTTGGCGTCGCCATCCTTTTCGATTGGCCCTGTGTGTCTCACTCATCATCCACGCACTCTTCTTGTCTTTTCGTTGGGGTATTGGTGAAATTCAGAATCGTCGCCTCAATACGCCATTGAGTGTGGTGTTGGTAAATGCCAGCAACAAGACGCCTCCTAAGCAAGCAAATAAATTGGCCCAAGCCGATTTGCAGGGCGGCGGTAAGTCTGAAAATCAAGATGCCACCGCTTTGCATCGAGCAAGACTGGGTACCGACGCACGTCTTGAGGTATTAGAAAAACAACAAAAACAAATGTTAGCCAAGTTAGATGAGCAACGCGCTAAATCTGGTGGTCGTAAAAGTGGCGATGAGCAAAAGATTACCCCGCAACTGAATTCTTTAGAGGCAGAGCTTGCTAAGCGTTTACAGGCAGATGGTCGCGAGCCTCGTCGTAAGGTGCTCACCGGGGCCAATACTAAGTCGGTTACCTTCGCGCACTATTTCGATGCTATGCGTCAAAAAATTGAGGCTTACGGCAGTACCTTTTTCCCGCGTGCTAATGGTAGGCCGCTATATGGCAGCTTAGTCATTGTGGTGAGTGTTGATTCTCAAGGCCGTATTACGAATAATGCTCAGGGTAAAGATGGGGTGTCTATAGGGCGTAGCTCTGGCAACCCTGAATTGGATCGACAAGCCTTAGCGATTGTTCGTGCCTCCGCCCCATTTGGCCCATTCCCTTCAGAAATGCGTAATCAAATTGATGTACTTGATTGGATCTCTACCTTTGATTTCACCCGAGATGGCAATGATCATCTAGAGTTGAGACATTAATGCGACATCCATTCTGACAATTTCGCTTATTCTGTATCCATGATGAGCTCGAATACATCCGCTGATTTGCATACTGACCCTAGCCTCTACTCGGGATTAGATGTCTATGCAGTTGCTGGCAATCCTATTGCTCACAGTAAGTCGCCCAATATTCATCAGCGCTTTGCAGAGCAATCTAAACAAGCCATCCACTATGGTCGATTACAGCCTGACTTGGATGGTTTTGTGAAGGCGGCCAAGATATTCTTTTCTGCTGGTGGAAAAGGTATGAATGTGACCGTACCATTCAAGTTGGATGCACAAGCATTTGCCGATGAACTAACGATGCGTGCGCAGTTGGCTGGCGCAGTCAATACTTTGTGGGTCCGAGATGGAAAAATCTATGGTGACAATACTGATGGCGCTGGCTTAGTAAGAGATTTATTGGCCCAAGGTATTGCTATTCATGAGTCACGTATTTTGCTCTTGGGTGCTGGTGGGGCTGCTCGCGGGGTGATCGGGCCCTTACTAGAGCAATCACCAAAATGCTTGGTAATAGCCAATCGCACAAGCACCAAAGCAGATGAGTTAGTGAAGCTCTTTGCAAATTTAGCTGCTGCTAAAGAGGTTGCTTTGGAATCGCGCACTTTATCTGATTTAGAGAATTCTGAAAAATCACCTTATCCATTTGATTTGGTGATTAATGCAACTGCTGCCGGCCTATCAGACGCATCCCCATTGAGCGCTGCTGCTGTAGTCAATGTTTTTACTCCAAGCTCATTTGCCTACGACATGGTCTACGGTAAAACGACTGCTTTTATGCAGCAAGCTTTGCAGCGTGGCGCTCGCATTAGTGATGGTCTTGGTATGCTGGTTGAGCAAGCCGCAGATGCATTCTTGTTGTGGCGTGGAACTGATCTCGCTAAGCAGATTGATCCGCGATCAGTCTTAGCCACATTACGCAGTTAATTCAGTCTCACTCATGCGCTGGATCGCTTATTTAGTCAAATGTCTCTTGGCTGGCTTTGTGGCTATGCAGGTGTACTTTGCTGTCCAAATTGGCTTGTGGATTAGTTTCGATCCTGGTAGCACAGCCTTTCAGCGGGCTGAGCGCTGGCGTTTATGTTCTTGGTATTGGTCTTGTCCGGTTTATTCCAAATGGACTCCTTATGACAAGATTTCAAATAATTTGAAGCGTGCCGTTTTAGTCAGCGAAGACGATATCTTTTTTCAGCACAAAGGAGTTCGTGTTGAAGACATGCAAAAAGCTTGGGAAAAAAATCAGCAAAAATCACAGTCTGGCGGTAAAGCTAAAACGGCTCTTCGTGGGGGTTCCACTATTACACAACAGCTCGCTAAAAATTTATTCTTATCTTCTGAGCAAAATTATTTCCGCAAAGGGCAAGAGCTGATCATTACCGGGCTTTTAGAGCTAACGCTTTCCAAGCAAAGATTATTTGAGATTTATCTCAATTCGGTAGAGTGGGGTGAGGGGATCTTCGGGATTGGCGCCGCCTCTGCCCACTACTACGCCACTTCGCCAGCTGCGCTAGACCTAGATCAGTCCGCGGCTTTGGCTTCGGCACTTCCAGCGCCGAAGTGTTTCGATAAGGAGCAGCATTGCCGTAGAGGAAGCATTAACTATGCTGCTCGCCAAGAATTTATTCTAGAAAATATGGGGCGCGTAGCTTTGGCGCCTATTCCAGCGCCAAAGAGTACAAACAAAAACGCTAATTAGTTACAGTTGCTTTAAGTAACTGCGCTTAGGTGGCGGCTCTTAAAGCGTCGCGTGTCGTTTGCGCAACTTGTCTTGCAGCCTGTGCAAAATCATTTCCTGAGCTGGCATACAAAATCGCTCTTGAAGAATTAATAATCATGCCAGCTCCAGGTTTTCCAGGAATGCTGCCAGCTTTAACAGTGGCTTCAATATCGCCACCTTGAGCTCCAATGCCAGGGATCAGTAAAGGCATGTCACCAACAATCGCTCTGACTTTGGCAATTTCTTCTGGGAATGTCGCACCGACTACTAGTCCGATTTGGCCAGAGCTATTCCATTTCGTGGCTGCCAAATTGGCGACATGTAAATACAAAGGCTCACCATTGGGTGCAACATTGAGGAACTGTAAATCGGAGCCACCCGGATTAGAGGTACGACATAAAACGATGACGCCTTTGCCAGTATGTTTGAGGTAGGGTTCGATCGTGTCAAAACCCATATAAGGGTTCACAGTGATGGCATCAGCGCCATAGCGCTCAAAAGCCTCGAGAGCATAGTGGTCAGCTGTACTGCCAATATCCCCACGCTTGGAATCCAGGATTACGGGAATATGCGGGTACTGATCCTTAATGTGGCGTATCAACTTTTCCAGTTGGCTTTCTGCCCTTTGTGAGGCGAAGTAAGCAAACTGGGGTTTGAAGGCGCATACCAAATCTGCAGTGGCATCAGCTATCTCACGGCAGAACTCAAAGATCCCCTCGGGCTTCCCTTGTAGGGCTGGGGGCAAGCGCTTGGGGTCTGGGTCAAAACCAACACACAGCATGCTGCCTTGGGAAGCCCATGCAGACTGGAGTTGCTGGGTAAAGGTATTTGAGCGAGAGTTCATTGGATTTGGCTTATTTTAGTGAAACTGTCATGTTCTATAGGATAAACTAGCGCACATTCCTTAGGAGTTCACCATGATCAACTTGTTCGTCCTGCAAAATGGCCGCCTCTCTCAAGAGCAAGTAGAAGATCGCAATGAATTATTGCAATACGCCAATCCTATCTGGATTGACGTTGTTGATCCAGAGGAAGAAGAGCTCATTTGGATTAAAGAGGCTTTTGGCGTTCTTTTGCCTGAGTTGGATGACTTGGGTGACTTAGAAGCTTCTGCCCGTTATTTTGAGGCCGATGATGGCCATCTCCATATCCGCACCGATTTCTTATTGGATGAAGAAGAAACTTCTCGCAACGTGCGAGTAGCGTTTGTACTTACCAAGCAAGTATTATTTTCGATTCATGACGAAGATTTGCCGGTATTCCGCTTGGTGCGTTTACGTGCGCGCCTGCGCCCAGGCTCAGTAAGCAATGCAAAAGATGTATTGCTCGATTTGTATTCTACCGATGCTGAGTACTCTGCCGATGCTTTGGAAGAGGTTTATGAAAACCTAGAACAAGCTGGTAAGCGCGTGTTGCAAGACGACATTAATGATGCCGACGCAGAGCAAGTGCTCGAAACAATTGCAAAAGAAGAAGATACCAACGGACGTATTCGTCGTAATGTGATGGATACCCGCAGAGCCTTATCTTTCTTGATGCGTAGCAAGTTGTTATCTGATGAGCAGCAAGAAGAAGCGCGGCAAATTTTGCGAGATATTGATTCTCTTGAGAACCATACAGCGTTCTTATTCGATAAGATTAACTTCTTAATGGATGCGACAGTCGGTTTCATTAACTTGAATCAATCCAAGATCATCAAGATCTTCTCGGTGGTATCAGTTGCCTTAATGCCGCCAACTTTGCTCGCTAGTGTTTGGGGTATGAACTATAAACATATGCCTGAATTGGATGCGACTTGGGGTTATCCAATGGCAATCGGCGCAATGATTATTTCTGCCATCATTCCTCTGTTTTATTTCTATCACAAAGGTTGGATGAAGTAATTTAATTCTTGAGTAGCTTCGCCAATTCGTTCAGTACGTAATGGCAAGCTTGCTCGCGGATCGCTTGACGATCTCCGTCAAAGTGCATTGTTTTTGTCAGCACCCTTTTTTCACCGGCATCGCTTTGAATGGCCCAGCCAAAACAGACTGTCCCAACCGGTTTATCTACTGAGCCACCACTTGGGCCTGCAATACCTGTAATGGAGATGGCAGTATTCGCCCCTGAATTCACTTGCGCGCCTTCAGCCATGGCTTTGGCGACTTGCTCGCTGACAGCCCCAAAAGATTCAATGAGTTCCGATGGCACCCCTAGAGATTCTTCTTTGGCTTCATTGCTATAGGTGATGTAACCCCGCTCAAACCACTCACTTGAGCCCGCTAATTCTGTAAGGTTTGCGCAAACTAGGCCCCCAGTGCAGGATTCAGCGGCGGCCATCTTCCAGTTTTTAGATAGCAAAATTTCAGCTAAGGTTTTGACGGTATCCAGTGCAGGCATATTTAGATCCAACCCATTTGAGCACTAATGACTTGGATGACAGCCATCATTAAGAGCGTAAAGAAAGCTGCCGCAAGATCATCCACCATGATGCCAAATCCGCGCCACAATATTTGCATTAAGTTTGATGGCGCATCAGATTTTTCTGAATTTTTAAAGTGACGATCAATCATGCCAATCGGCCCTGGTTTAGCAGCATCAAAAAATCGGAAGAAGGCAAATGCAAGAACTTGCATCCAAATGCTGGTAGGTGTGATGAAGATCAGCACTAGCCAGAATGCCACTATTTCATCCCAAACAATACCGCCAAAATCTTTCTTACCCAATTCTTCGCTGACATGACCACATATCCAGCATCCCAACACAATGCTAGTGCTGATAATCCACAGAAAATCTTCTGTGCTTAGGAAATACTCTCCAATTAAGAATGCAGCCCAGGCCCAGAGAGTCCCTGCAGTCCCAGGTGCTACAGGGCTGAGGCCGCTACCGAAACCAAAGGCTAGGGTGCGACTAGCAGACTGAAATATCCATTTCAAACTCGGTTGTGCTGGCGATGGATAGCTAGTCGTCATTTTGCAAAGTGATCAAAAGATTTGAGGAGTGCAGCTGTGTTGGTGCTATCCATGAATTTGCCATCTTCACCCACTAGATGAATCTGCACTTCATTATTTTTCATTGGCTTGATGCGACCAATGCGAGTGAGAGGAAGTTGGAGTGCTTTACTGATATTTAGAATAGCATCACGATTTGTGCTGGGCGCGGTAAAACAAAGTTCGTAGTCATCGCCGCCACTCGCAGCAAATTGATGTTGAATTGCTTTGCTTTGTTTTAGCAAAGTTGCTGATTTGGGAAGTTGTTCCAAAATTATTTCAGCATCAACCTGTGATTGACGCAGGATATGCATAAGGTCACCAAGTAAGCCATCCGATATATCTAGGGCCGAACTAGCAATTTCTCTGAGCTGTATTCCAAGTTCAACTCTTGGGGAGGGTTGGTGCATGCGGTGTTCAATAGATTTCAAGTCTTGGTCTGGAAGGTTGATTTCTTGACGCAGTGCAGCAAGAGCCAGTCTTGCATCGCCAAGGGTTCCTGACACCCAAACATCATCATCCATTTTTGCCCCTGATCTACGAATGGCTTTCCCAGTTGGAATACTGCCAATGGCGGTGATCGACAAGGTCAAGGGTCCTGCAGTGGTGTCACCACCTATGAGTGGGCAAGCAAAAGGATTGGCGAGGGCAAATAGCCCCCTAGAAAAGGCTTCTAGCCATTTGGTATCGACTGCTGGCAGGGAGATAGCTAAAGTAAATCCCAGCGGTTTTGCGCCCATAGCCGCTAAGTCGGAAAGGTTGACCGCTAGGGCTTTGCGGCCCAATTGCTCGGCATCAGCTCCGGCAAAAAAATGCCTACCCTCAACCAACATATCACTCGTAATAGCAATTTCTTCGCCGAGGATTGGCTTGATGAGTGCGCAGTCGTCACCAATACCCAAACTCAGAGAAGGGTTCGAAGCAGTTCCCGTTTTGAAAAAACGTTCAATGAGATCGAATTCGCCCATTGGGCCAGATGAAGAAGACATGCCCCATTTTATGGCTCTTGGGGCTGCAATGCGAGAGAGGAATAGAATTAAAGCCTGAATACGTAAAAGTCAAAACGAGTTAGCGAGTTAGTGGATGAGTAAAGAAAATAGCAAAGAGCAACAAATTGCCGCTTTAAGAGAAGCTGCCCTGCAGTATCACGAGTTTCCAGTTCCTGGAAAAATCGAGATTGCACCTACCAAGCAATTAACTAACCAGCGCGATTTAGCGCTCGCTTACACACCGGGTGTTGCCGCTCCCTGCGAAGAGATCGTTAAAGATCCAGCGAATGCTTTCAAATACACGGCCCGCGGAAACTTAGTTGGTGTGATTACGAACGGTACCGCCGTTTTAGGTTTAGGAAATATTGGGCCGCTCGCAAGTAAGCCAGTGATGGAAGGCAAAGCGGTCCTATTTAAGAAATTTGCCGGCATTGATGTTTTCGATATTGAAGTGAATGAAAACGATCCTGAAAAATTAGTAGAAATCATTGCAGCACTTGAGCCAACTTTTGGTGGTATCAATTTAGAAGATATCAAAGCGCCAGATTGCTTTGTGGTGGAGCGTAAGTTACAAGCGCGTATGAAGATTCCCGTCTTTCATGATGATCAGCACGGTACTGCGATTGTGGTTGCAGCCGCGATCCTCAATGGCTTGAAGGTTGTGGGTAAGGATGTGGGTAATGTGAAGTTGGTTACCTCTGGTGCAGGCGCCGCGGCTTTAGCTTGCTTAGACCTCTTGGTTGATTTAGGTATTCCGCGTAAAAATATTTGGGTAACCGATCTTGCAGGTGTTGCCTATAAAGGTCGTAAAGAATTGATGGATCCTGAGAAGGAGCCTTTCTGCCAAGAAACTGAGTTGCGCACGCTGGATGAAGTGATTGCTGGCGCTGATATTTTCTTAGGTCTTTCAGCGGGCGGTGTTTTGAAGCAAGACATGGTGAAGAAGATGGCGGACAAGCCTTTGATCTATGCCTTGGCAAATCCAACCCCAGAAATCTTGCCGGAGGAAGTGAAAGCCGTTCGTCCTGATGCAGTGATGGCGACTGGCCGTACTGACTATCCAAATCAAGTAAACAACGTATTGTGCTTCCCATTTATTTTCCGTGGCGCTTTAGACGTTGGTGCAACCACCATCACTCGCGGCATGGAAGTAGCAGCTGTGAAAGCCGTTGCAGAGCTGGCTCGAGCCGAACAGAGTGAGGTTGTGGCATCGGTCTACGGTATTGAGAACCTTTCCTTTGGCCCAGAGTATTTGATTCCGAAACCATTTGACCCACGTTTAATTACCGTTATTGCTCCTGCGGTTGCTAAAGCGGCGATGGATGATGGTGTAGCTTTACGCCCAATCAAAGACTTTGATGCGTATCGCAATCAGTTGCAACAATTTGTGTACCACTCTGGTACTTTGATGAAGCCTCTCTTCAGTATTGCGAAGAGAGTTCCTGCAAATCAAAAACGGATTGTCTTTGCTGAGGGTGAAGATGAGCGCGTATTGCGCGCAGTCCAAATCATTCTCGATGAGCACTTGGCAACGCCAATCCTAATCGGTCGCCCAGCGGTTATCGAGCATCGTATTGAGAAGTTTGGCCTGCGGATGAAGGCGGGCGATGACTTTGAAATCGTCAATCCAGAGAATGATTCGCGCTTCCGTGATTTCTGGCAAACCTACCTTGCACTCACTGAGCGCAAAGGGGTTACCCAATCATTTGCTAAGTTAGAGGTACGTCGCCGCAATAGTTTGATCGGTAGTTTGTTGATCCAGAAAGGAATGGCAGACGGCATGATTTGCGGAACCATTGGAAATTCTGCGACGCATTTGAAATATGTTGATGAAGTCATCGGCCATGAGTCTGGGGCAAATGTCTATGGTGCAATGTCTGGATTAATACTGCCGGGTCGCCAAGTTTTCTTAGTCGACACCCACATTAATCTCGATCCAAGCGCATGTGAATTGGCTGAGTTGACTTTAATGGCCGCTAGTGAAATGCGTAAGTTAGGACTGGTTCCAAAAGTTGCGCTTTTATCGCACTCAAACTTTGGCTCAAGCAATGCACCTTCCGCAGTGAAGATGCGAGAAGTGTTGGCTTTGCTCCAAAAGGCAGATTCAACTTTAGAAGTGGATGGTGAGATGCATGGCGATAGCGCATTGGACGAAACCATTCGTGCTGGCACAGTGACCTCATCGCCATTAAAGGGCGATGCTAACTTGTTGGTTCTGCCAAATATTGATGCCGCAAACATTTCTTACAACTTGTTAAAAACGGCTGCGGGCAATGGCATCGCTATTGGACCTCTGTTGCTAGGTGTCGCTAAGCCGATTCATATTTTGACTCCAGCGGCTACCGTTCGTCGCATTGTGAATTTGACTACTTTGGCTGTAGTTGAGGCCGCAAGCAACGCCAGAGGCATCTCTTAAGGCTCTTTAATTTATGTAAGTTAGCAATGACTTACATAAATTAATCCTATATAAATCAATAACTTATATAAAAAGCCCTGTATTTGGGCTTGATTTGATGGCGTGTTAAGGGTAACCTAGCACCCATCATGAATAATCGCTCTGAAAACAGCAATACAGCCAGCTTCGAAGAACATAGCCGCGCTGAAAGTTGGGACAGCAATGATCGCCTTGAAACCGAATCGTCCGCTGCCAATATTTATGCCCAGGGCGGCTTATCTCGTTTACAAACCTATGCAGCAAATCAAGTTTCGGGGAAAAAAGTGACAGCTTCTTGGCGTGCCGCTTTGGCCGTTCGTGATGCCGGACCGCCGGCTATGTTGCGCAGTGTGCGCACTAATATCGTGCAATCTATTCGCGCTTTCCGTACACCAGATTTACAGGAAGCAGCTACAGAACTCGGTCAGCATTTCATCTATGCCAATTGCACCAATGCAATGACTAAAGGCGAGGTTCTCGAGGCAATTGCTATCGCTTACTCCTTTACTAAGCAGCAAGCAAAAAACTTTGATCCCTTGTTAGATGCTTTGACTACAACTACTGATAAAGCGGGTCAACAGCCTGGATTTGTAGTCGTGCTCGAAGGTTTACCTTGTACGCAAAAATTTGACAAAGAAGCACGCGAAACTTTATTGGATGTTTTCCGTGATGCTGTTGATTATTGGGCTGAGCGTCGAACACCGTATCGCGTGTTCTACTCTTTTGCTTAATCGCAATACGCTTTGAAGTTCCTTAAATCGCCTCTACTTGAGGCGATTTTGCATTTCAGGGTTCCACACGCTGTGAACCGCTGTAATAGCGACCACGCCGGCTGTTTCAGTGCGTAGCACCCGTTCCCCTAGGGAAACTATTTGATAGCCTACAGCCTCTGCTTGCGCTTCTTCTTCCGGCGAATGACCGCCCTCAGGACCAATCATTAAGACAATATCTTGTGGTTCGCTTTCCATCAAAACGGCATACATGCTTTTCGTGGCATCTGGACTTAGCAGTAATTTCAGTGCTGGTTTTGGGTTGGCTTTTAGATAGGCTTCAAAAGTTTGAATTGGCTCTAGTTCTGCCAATACTGTTCTGTCACATTGTTCGCAGGCAGCTTGAATAATCCCTTGCCAATGAATCTGTCGCTTTTGGGCGCGATCCTGATCACTTGAGCGTGTGAGTTTCAGAATCGAGCGTTCGCACTGTAGTGGCGCAATGTTTTGCGCACCGGTTTCTACTGCCTTTTCCACAATCCAATCCATTTTGTCGCCACCAGCCAAACCTTGGGCCAAAGTGATGGCATACGGCGTTTCTCGGTGGATATCGGTGTGGATCTCGCTAAGCTGGGCGGAACCACTTTTTCCGCTCAAAGAAAGAAGTTCTGCCTTGGCAATTTGCCCTTTCCCATCAAATACGGAAAATGACTCCCCAGGCTGAATACGGCGAACACGGAGATGGTGAGCGACCTCAGGGCTGAGAGTAGTGGGCTTTTGGGATTCCCATGGTCCGGGAAGATAAAATTGAGGCATTACTGAAATATAGCCAATTTATTTTCCTCGAGACCACTTTTACGATGTCAAACCTTCAAATTCGCATGGCCAATGCCATTCGCGCCTTATCCATGGATGCAGTTCAGCAGGCAAATTCAGGTCACCCTGGTATGCCAATGGGTATGGCAGATATTGCTGTTGGATTATGGAATGAACATTTAAAGCACAATCCAACCGATCCACATTGGATTGATCGTGATCGTTTTGTTTTATCTAATGGCCACGGCTCGATGTTGCTGTATTCACTCTTACATCTTTCTGGATACGACTTACCGATTGAAGAGTTAAAAAATTTCCGTCAATTGCACAGCAAAACTCCGGGGCATCCTGAGTACGGAATTACTCCAGGTGTAGAAACGACTACAGGTCCACTCGGTCAAGGAATTTCCAATGCAGTAGGCATGGCGCTTGCTGAAAAATTACTGGCTGAAGAATTTAATCGTCCTGGCCTGAATATCATTGATCATTACACCTATGTCTTTTTAGGTGATGGATGCTTGATGGAAGGTATCAGTCATGAAGTTTGCTCATTGGCTGGTACATTAAAACTCAATAAGTTGATTGCCCTATGGGATGACAATGGTATTTCGATTGATGGCAAGGTAGTTTCTTGGTTTAACGAGGATACTCCGAAGCGTTTTGAGGCTTATGGTTGGAACGTGATTCGGGATGTGAATGGTCACGATGCCGAAGCTGTTTCTAAGGCGATTGCCAAGGCTAAAAAGAGCGACAAACCAACTCTGATCTGCTGCAAGACGGCGATTGGTCAAGGTTCGCCAAATATGGCTGGCAGCGATAAAGTGCATGGTTCACCATTGGGCGCAGCTGAGATTGCGGCAACTCGCGTTGCATTGAATTGGCCGTATGCTCCGTTTGAAATTCCGAAAGATATTTATGCTGCTTGGGATTTTAAAAAGCGTGGACAAGCTGCTGAGCATGAGTGGAATAAAGAATTTCAGAAATACAAAAATAAATTTCCAGAACTTGCTTCTGAATTGCAGCGTCGCATGCAAGGTGAATTATCAAAAGATTTTTCATCGACACTCAATGCGTATTTAAAAACTTGTCAATCCAAAGCAGAAACCATTGCCACTCGTAAGGCAAGTCAAAATGCAATTGAAGCTTTGGCTCCAGTCTTGCCAGAATTTATGGGTGGCTCTGCGGATTTAACAGGTTCTAATTTAACCAATTGGTCAGCATGCAAAGCGGTGCGCGGTGACCAGTGGGGTAACCATATTAACTATGGTGTGCGTGAGTTTGGTATGAGCGCCATCATGAACGGTATTGCCTTGCATGGTGGATATATTCCATTTGGCGGTACTTTCTTAACCTTCTCTGATTACAGCCGTAATGCAATCCGTATGGCTGCATTGATGAAGCTGCGCAGTATTTTTGTCTTCACTCATGACTCTATTGGCCTCGGTGAAGATGGCCCTACCCATCAATCTGTAGAACATGTAGCCAGCTTGCGCCTCATCCCAAATCTCATGGTTTGGCGTCCTTGTGACACAACCGAGAGCGCTGTAGCTTGGGGCGCGGCGGTTGAGCGTAAGAATGGTCCAAGCGCCCTGATCTTTAGCCGTCAAAATTGCCCGTTTGTTTCACGTAATAGTCAGCAGATTAAAGATATTGCACGTGGCGGTTATGTATTACGTGATCCTCAGTCTGGAAAGATTGATGCGGTCATTATTGCTACTGGTTCTGAAATTGCGCTGGCATTGCAAACTGCGGAGCGTTTAGAAAAAGAGAGTGCAGGAAAAATTGGTATGCGCGTTGTTTCAATGCCATCGACCACGGTATTTGATCAGCAAGATGCTGCCTATAAAACCAAAGTATTGCCCACCAATATTCCACGCATTGCTGTTGAAGCAGGCGTAAGTGATTTCTGGTGGAAGTATGGGTGCGCAGCAGTGCATGGCGTAGATACTTTTGGTGAGTCTGCGCCTGCAGGACAGTTATATGAGTATTTTGGCCTAACAGTCGATCAAATTGCGAAGACTGTTCAGCAATGCATCTCGAAATAAATTCAATATTAGTAAGGGGAAATACATGACAATTCGTGTCGCAATTAATGGTTATGGACGTATTGGCCGCATGGTATTACGCGCCTTGTACGAAGATCAAGTTAACGGTAAGCCGCGCCGTGATATCAAGATTGTTGCAATCAATGCAATGGGTGATATTGCGATTAATGCTCATCTGACTCAATATGATTCTGCCCATGGCCGCTTCCCTGCTGATGTTTCAGTTGATGGCGATTGCATGGTCGTGAATGGTGATCGCATCAAGATGTTCTGTACACGCAACCCAGCAGAAACTCCATGGGGAGAGTTGGGTGTTGATTTAGTTTTAGAGTGCACTGGTAAGTTCACCTCTAAAGAAAAGGCCATGATTCATATTCAGCAGGGCGCGAAGAAAGTTTTAATTTCCGCTCCTGGTGAAAAAGATGTAGATGCCACCATTGTCTATGGCGTTAATCAAAATGTATTAAAGCCAAGCGACGTGGTTGTTTCTAACGCGAGCTGTACAACGAACTGTTTGGCGCCACTGGTAAAGCCATTGCTTGAAAAAATTGGCATTGAGTCTGGCTTGATGACAACCATTCACGCATTTACAAATGATCAGGTTTTGACTGATGTGTATCACAAGGATATGCGTCGTGCACGTTCTGCTGTTACCAGCATGATCCCAACCAAGACTGGTGCAGCAAAAGCAGTTGGTTTGGTTTTGCCAGCATTGGCAGGTCGATTTGATGGTTTTGCAATGCGTGTGCCAGTAATCAATGTTTCAGTGGTTGACTTAACATTTGCAGCAAGTCGTGCAACGAGTGTGGATGAAGTGAATGCGATTCTGAAGACTGCTAGCGAAGGTGAACTCAAAGGCATCTTGGGCTTTAATACTTTGCCTTTGGTGTCTATCGACTTTAACCACGACCCGCGCCCAAGTATTTATGACGCTTCGCAGACTCGAGTTTCAGCGGATGGCAAATTGGTCAAAGTATTGGCTTGGTATGACAATGAATGGGGTTATTCTGTTCAAATGCTCAACGCAGCTGAGGCATTAATGGCGGTAAGGTAATTAAAAGTCATTAAATGTAGTTAAAAGCTTCTAAAAAGTAAAAAAGACCTCAATTTGAGGTCTTTTTTCATATTTTCTGTCCTGGTAAACAAATTAAAAACTCAGAAAAGTACTTATTTTTGCTTATTTCGGCAGTTTTTCTTCTGACAATGGCCATACATTGCTAAAGAATGCTCTTGCAGCTTAAATCCGAGGTTTTTGGCAATATCACGCTGCCGCTTCTCAATGGCTTCATCCACAAACTCTTCTACGTGCCCGCAGTCTAGGCAAACCAAGTGATCATGGTGACGACCCTCATTCAACTCATAAATAGCCCTACTATCCCCTTTACTCGATTCAAAATGACTCCGAAGTAAAAGCCCTGCTTGCTCAAACTGGGTCAGCACCCGGTATACCGTGGCCAGACCAATTTCTTGGTCATCCTTGGCTAGTGCCATGAAGACATCCTCAGCGCTAAAGTGGGTGCCACCGTTTTGGTGAAAAAAATCGAGGATTTTCATACGCGGACCAGTGGCCTTTAGGCCAATATCACGCAAATTTTCGGGAGTGGGGTTTTGGTTCGTATTCATGGCTTTGGGAGCTAAAATCAATGTCTTAATGATACGGCCAGCCATGCAAAATTGCCTTGAACTTTTTAGTCGTTTTTTTAACCCGCTTCTGAAGGGGTGTTTTACCTCCTCTAGAGGGGGTGTCTTGGTCGTTGCCATATTTGGCTTGCTAGGAATGGGCGGTTGTACTTCGGCGGTTAATGAAACTCAGCGCGCCTGGATGAACAAAATTTTTCAGCCCTATGTTCCGGATATAGTTCAGGGCAACTTTATTTCGAGTGAGCAATACGCTAAATTACAACTGGGTATGACACGTGAGCAGGTACGCCAAATTTTGGGTACTCCATTGTTAGCAAGCTATTTCCATGCGAACCGTTGGGATTATGTTTTTGAATTTAAACGCGCTGGTCAGCGAATAGGTAAAGAGCGAGTTGTCACTGTCTATTTTGATGGCGATAAATTAGTTAAATTTGAAGGCGATGCATTGCCTACAGATGTGGAGCTAGTTGCTGAGATTGATAACTACGCTAAAACGAAGCGTTCTTTTTGGGATGTCATGACAGGTTCAAATAAGCCGCCAGTGACCCCGCCTTTGCAGCAGCCAGAAAGGTTAGTGCCAAGCCCAACGGATAACTTGCCTAAGGGGGCTGCGATACCTCCCGTACCAGCTGCGAGTACAGGTTCCTTTTGGGACTTCTTTGGCTCATCAAAGACGGCAGATGGTCAAGTATCGCAACCTGAAACTTTGGGGCCTGGTGCGATGAATATCCCGCCAGCCACTGAGAAAAAGCAGTAGAAATTTTGACATAGATGCTTTCAGATATATCAATGTCTAAAAGCACCTAGATACTTTTATTAAGAAGCGAAGAAACACATGATGAAGATTGCAATTGCTGGAGCAACGGGTCGAATGGGTAGGATGTTGATTGAGGCGGTTCTCAATACCTCAGATGCTCAGCTTGTAGGTGCCCTTGAGCATTCAACTTGCCCACAATTGGGTGAAGATGCTGGCGCTTTCTTGGGCAAAAAGACGGGTGTCGAGATTTCATCGGATGTTGCTGGGGTATTAGCAAATGCTGAGTTTCTGATCGATTTCACAAGGCCTGAGGGCACTATGGCGCATTTGGCTGTGGCTGAAAAAACGGGTACTAAGATGATCATTGGTACCACTGGTTTAAGCGCAGACCAAATCGCTCATCTGAAAAAGGCTTCTGCAACATTAGCGATCGTGTTTGCACCCAATATGAGCGTGGGTGTTAATGCCACATTCAAATTGCTAGAGATTGCAGCCAAGATGCTCAATCAAGGATATGACATTGAAATTATTGAGGCTCACCATCGTCATAAGGTAGATGCGCCATCTGGTACTGCTTTGAAAATGGGTGAAGTAATTGCAGAGGCTCTCGGTGAGAAATTAGATGACCTTGCTGTCTACGCCCGTGAAGGACATACTGGTGAGCGCAAAGCAGGATCAATTGGTTTTGCAACCATTCGTGGTGGCGATATTGTGGGAGATCACACCGTATTGTTTGCAGGTGATGGTGAGCGCATTGAGATTAGCCATAAATCATCAAGCCGCCAGTCATACGCCCAGGGCTCACTGCGCGCAGCCCGCTTCTTACAAAAGCAAAATTCAGGTCTTTATGACATGCAAGATGTTCTTGGCTTGCGCAAATAATCACATCAATAAAAATTAAATCAGAAAAGAGTTGTTTTGAATGAGTAAGGATTACGACTACCGCAGTATTGAAGCGGCAGCGCAAGCTGATTGGGAAAGTGCGCAAGTCTATCAAGTAGCCGAAAACGCAGTTGGTGTGGACGGTAAGAAAAAACCAAAGTATTACGCCTGTTCTATGTTGCCTTATCCATCCGGTAAGTTACATATGGGCCACGTACGTAACTACACCATTAATGATGTGATGGCACGTCAACTTCGCATGCAGGGATATAACGTCTTGATGCCGATGGGCTGGGACGCATTTGGTATGCCCGCTGAAAATGCGGCGATTCAGAATAAAGTGCCGCCAGCTAAATGGACCTACGACAACATTGCTTATATGAAGAAGCAAATGGCGGCGATGGGTTTAGCGATTGACTGGTCAAGAGAAGTGGCGACCTGCAGTCCTGATTACTACCGATGGAATCAGTGGCTCTTTTTAAAGATGCTTGAAAAAGGCATTGCTTATCGCAAGACCCAAGTAGTGAACTGGGATCCAATTGATCAAACAGTTTTAGCAAATGAACAAGTGATTGATGGCCGTGGTTGGCGCTCAGGCGCCTTAGTTGAAAAGCGTGAAATTCCAGGCTACTACTTCAACATCACTGCCTATGCAGAGCAATTACTTTCTGGTTTGGATGGATTGGGTTGGCCTGAGCGCGTCAAAACGATGCAACAAAATTGGATTGGCAAAAGTCGTGGTGTGCGCTTTGCGTTTAAGCATGAGATTGCTGATGCACATGGCAACTTTATACAAGATGGCTTGTTGTATGTGTTTACAACCCGCGCTGACACCATTATGGGTGTTACTTTCTGCGCCGTGGCAGCTGAGCATCCCTTAGCCACCAAAGCTGCAGCTAATAATCCTGCCTTAGCTACATTTATAGAGAAGTGCAAAACCGGTAGCGTGATTGAAGCAGATTTAGCTACTCAAGAAAAAGAGGGCATGTTCACTGGTCTGTACGTTATCCATCCATTAACGAATGAGTCAGTGCCAGTTTGGGTTGGCAATTATGTCTTGATGTCTTATGGTGATGGCGCCGTCATGGGCGTTCCTGCACATGATGAGCGTGATTTTGCTTTCGCACTGAAATACGACTTACCAATTAAGCAAGTGGTTGCGCTCAAAGGCGAATCGCCGATGTTTAATGCCACGCATTGGCAAGATTGGTATGCCCAAAAAGAAGATGTTATTTGTTTTAATAGCGACAAATACAATGGACTCTCTCATGAGGAAGCCGTGAATGTTGTTGCTCAAGATTTAGAGAAGATGGGTATCGGAGAAATCAAGACGACCTATCGCTTGCGCGACTGGGGTATTTCTCGTCAGCGTTATTGGGGCACACCGATTCCAATCATTCATTGTGGCGATGAAGCCAATCCTGGTTGTGGTGCGGTTCCCGTTCCCGAGGCAGACTTGCCGGTGGTATTGCCAGAAGATTGTGTGCCAGATGGCAGTGGCAATCCATTAAATAAACGTGCAGACTTTTTGAACGTGAAGTGTCCCAAGTGCGGTAAACCTGCACGACGCGAGACTGACACGATGGATACCTTTGTAGATTCTTCTTGGTATTTCATGCGTTATACCGGGCCCAATGCGAAGACCATGGTGGATGAGCGTAATGAATATTGGATGCCAATGGATCAATACATTGGTGGCATCGAGCATGCGATCTTGCATTTACTCTATGCACGCTTCTGGACCAAGGTCATGCGTGATCTCAAGTTGATTACCTTCGATGAGCCTTTCCAAAATCTCTTGACGCAAGGGATGGTGCTCAATGAGACCTATTACTCCGAAGAAGCCTCCGGCAAGAAGACTTGGCTCAATCCTTTGGATGTGGAGCTAGATCTTGATGACAAAGGTCGTCCTCAAGGTGCGAAGTTAAAGGGTGACACTTCAGGAACGCCGGTCATGATTGGTGGCGTTGAGAAGATGTCTAAGAGCAAAAACAATGGTGTTGATCCGCAAGCCTTGATTGATCAGTATGGGGCTGATACCGCACGTTTATTTGTGATGTTTGCAGCTCCACCAGAGCAGCAGTTGGAGTGGTCCGGCGCTGGAGTTGATGGTGCTTCCCGTTTCTTACGTCGCGTTTGGATGTATTCAAGTAGTCAGGCGAATGCTATTCGTGAGGCACAGGATGCTATCCCAAGCACTTTGAATGATGCTGAGAAAGAATTGCGTCGCGAAGTCCATACTATTTTGAAGCAAGCAAATTTTGACTATCAACGTCGTCAGTACAACACGGTGGTGTCTGCAGCAATGAAGATGCTCAATGTTCTTGAGCCTATTAAATTGGACCAAGGCGCTACGATTAGTGCACCAGTTTTGCGTGAGTGCCTTGGCATTTTATTGCGCGTACTTTATCCAGTAGTGCCGCATTTGACCCACGTGCTCTGGAAGGATATGGGATACGTCAAAACCTTTGGCCCTTTATTAGATGCCCCATGGCCATCGGTGGATGAATCTGCTCTCATTCAAACTGAAATTACCTTGATGTTGCAAATCAATGGCAAGTTACGTGGCGATATTAAGGTTCCGGCAGAAGCTTCTAAGGAACAAATCGAAGCCTTGGCTCTGCAGAGCGACCCTGCAGTGAAAGTGCTGAACGGCGGTGCTCCTAAAAAGGTCATCGTGGTACCTGGTCGTTTGGTTAATATCGTTGCATAGTCAAGAACAGAACATTCGAGAACCGAAAGATATGAGCGCAAATCTACTCCGACGTGTAATGCTTGGCTTCATTGTTAGTGCGCCCGTCAGTGGCTTGCTCGCTTGCGGCTATAGGTTGCGCGGCATGGTGGACTTGCCTTTTAAGGCAATAGCGATTACTGGTAATCCATCGCCACCATTGCGTGCTGATATTCAAACGGCAATTTTGACGGGCACGGATGTGAAGGTTGCTATTAATCCAAAAGATGCCGATTTAATTTTGGATATCACCAATGACATTAGTGGTCGTGAGATTTTGGCCTACAATTCTGCTGGTCAAGTTTCTGCTTATCGTTTGAATATCCGTGTGGGCTTCAGGGCTTACGATCTTGCTGGCGCTGAAATTATTCCTGATAGTGAAATCTATATGACCCGAGATATGGACTTCTCTAATACGACCGTGTTGGCAACGGATGTTCAGCAGCAACAATTCTTATCTTTGATGCGTAAAGATTTAGCTGTTCAGATTTTGCGCCGCGTCTCTGCTGCCGCTAAAGCCCCACGAAGTAGATCTTTCTAGAGATAGATAAAGCCGCATGGTTAAAGTCGATGCCTTGCAAGTGCACCTCAAATCCTTGGGATCGGGTGGTGCGATGCTCCCCCTCTATGTCTTTAGCGGGGACGAACCCCTCCTGATGATGGAGGCAATGGATCAATTACGTCTTACCGCCAAGAAATTGGGTTTTACTGAGCGTGAGGTGATGTTGCAAGAGCGCGGATTTGATTGGAGTGCACTCATGAGTGCCGGTCAAACCATGTCTTTGTTTGGTGATAAGCGTTGGGTGGAGTTGCGGATACCGACTGGCAAACCAGGTCGCGATGGTGCTGATGCTTTAAAACAATTCGCTGCTCAACTTGAATCACAAGCAAGTTCACCAGATGGTCCAGATACGGTTGTGTGCATTGTGCTACCAAGATTAGATAGTAAGACAAAGACTTCAGCTTGGTTTAGCGCCTTAGATGATGTTGGTATGGCAGTGCAGGTTGATTCTTTAGATCGCAGTCATTTGCCTAGATGGATTGCGGGTCGATTGAAGATGCAAGAGCAAGAGGTCGAGGCCGGCACTGAGGGTCAGCATGCTTTGGAGTTCATTGCAGATCAAGTCGAGGGTAATCTCATTGCGGCTCATCAAGAAATTCTGAAGCTAGGACTGCTTTACCCTAAGGGCGTGTTATCCGAAGAGCAGATTCGGTCCTCAATCTTGAAAGTGGCGCGCTATAACGTATTTGAATTAACCGAGGCAATGCTTGCAGGTGATTTGCCTAGGTTAAATCGCATGCTTGACGGCTTAAAAGGCGAGGGTGAGCCATTGGTTTTGATTCTGTGGAGCGTGACAGAAGAGCTTAGGCTACTATCTAAATTAAAGGTAGCCAGCGATGCTGGGGAGTCAGTGCAGCAGTTGATGCGGGCAAATCGTATTTGGGGCAATAAAGAGCGCCTATACCCAGCCGCATTAAGAAGGGTGCAGCCACTGAAGTTGCGCAGAGCGATGCAGGTTGCTGCTGGGCTTGATCGGCAGGTGAAAGGGCTTTCTGCAGCAGAATTGCCGGGCGATCCTTGGGATGGCTTGCGTTTAGTTGGGAATTTATTGCGTTAATAGAAAAGTAGAAGAATAGTTAGACGGTTATTTAGAGAACAAAGTAAATGAGTAATGAGATTCAAGTATTGATGCAGGATATTGGAAAGCGAGCACGTAGTGCATCGCGTGCCATGGCTCGTGCATCAAGCGAGCAAAAGAACCAGGCTTTATTGCATATTGCAAAGTTGGTTCGTCAAAAGGCGGGTGAAATCCAGAAGGTCAATCAAGTAGATGTTGATCGTGCAAAAGCAAATGGTCAAGACGCTGCTTTTATTGATCGCTTAACCATGATGCCTAAAACGATTGAAAATATGGCCTTGGGTTTAGAGCAAATTTTTTCCCTAGAGGACCCAATAGGAAAAATTACTGCCTTGAAAAAACAGGCTTCAGGTATTGAGTTGGGTCAGATGCGGGTTCCGCTAGGTGTAATCGGAATTATTTATGAGTCACGCCCTAATGTCACAATTGATGCAGCAGCCTTATGCCTAAAGTCTGGCAATGCGGTAATACTGCGCGGTGGGTCTGAGGCGATAGATTCCAATACCTTGTTGGCCCAGATCATTCAAGACGGTCTTGCAGCAGCGGGCTTACCTAAAGATGCAGTTCAGGTTGTGACAACAACTGATCGCAGCGCCGTCGGTGAAATGATTACGATGACCGAATATATTGATGTGATCGTTCCACGTGGTGGCAAGAGCCTGATTGCCCGCCTTATGGCTGAAGCGCGCGTCCCCATGATTAAACATTTAGATGGTATTTGTCATACCTATATTGATGCGGATGCGGATGTAGCGATGGCAGTTCAAGTTTGTGATAACGCAAAGACACAGCGCTATGCGCCTTGTAATGCGATGGAGACCCTTTTGGTCAACAAAAGCATTGCTTCTAAGGTTCTGCCTGAGCTTTGCAAAATTTATCAAGATAAGGGTGTTGAGTTACGCGTAGATGCTTTAACACGATCAACACTCGAGGCTAGTGGATTTAAAAATTTGGTAGATGCTACAGAGGAAGATTGGCAGACAGAGTACTTGGCTCCAATTTTATCGATTAAGACGGTCGCTGATATTGATGAGGCGATGAATCATATCGAGCGCTACGGCAGTAAGCATACTGATGCCATCATCACGAATAACAAAGTACAAGCAGATCGTTTTTTACGAGAAGTGGATAGTGCTAGTGTGATGGTTAATGCCAGTACTCGTTTTGCCGATGGCTTTGAATACGGCTTAGGTGCTGAAATTGGTATTTCGAATGATAAGCTTCACGCCCGCGGCCCTGTAGGCTTAGACGGCTTAACCTCACTGAAATATATCGTCATGGGTCATGGCGAGATCCGTAATTAATTGAATTAAATAAACCATGATGAATGCTTACCTCTGGGTTAAAACCTTTCATATTGTGCTGATCACCTCTTGGTTTGCTGGTTTGTTTTATCTTCCGCGAATTTATGTGAATCTGGCGGATGAGAAAAATCCAGAGGCTTATGCTCGTCTCTTGGGAATGGCTGATCGCCTCTTCCGATTTATGACCATATTGGCCGTGCCAGCAGTCTTGTTGGGCTTAATACTTTGGCTAGTTTTTGGAATTGGTGCTGGCGAGGTATGGATGCACGCCAAATTATTTTTCGTGATTCTAGTTATTGGTTATCACCATGCCTGCTTTACTTTATTAAAGAAGTTTCGCGCTGGTATCAATACTAAGCCTGGTGTTTGGTATCGCTGGTTTAATGAAGCCCCAGTCATCTTATTATTGGTAGTTGTGGCATTAGTAATTTTTAAGCCATAAGCATGAAATAACTATTCTGAATTTCTTTATTTGTCTTTCCCTTATTTGAGACTGTTAGCCCCATGAGATTTTTTGTTGTTTGCCCAGGCGGTTTAGAAGTTCCGCTTGCACAGGAGCTCGCAGAGATTGCCAAGCGTCCCGATTCCAAAGCATTAGGCGCATGGGTGATTGATCCAACCCCGACCAGTCCTACTGGTGGTATCGGGCTTGCCGGACCACTCTCTGCCGCAATGGCTTTAAATCTCCACTCCAGAATTGCCAGCCGCGTGTTGTTGCAAATGGCGCAAGCCCCATACAGGCAGGAAGATGATCTCTATAAGTTAGCCAGCGGTTTAGCTTGGGAGGATTGGTTTACCTCTAAGCAAACATTACGGGTGGATGTAACGGCACATCGTTCGCCTTTAAAGAGTCTCAATTTTGCAACTCTGAAGATTAAAGACGCCATTGTGGATCGCTTACGTGATGTCACAGGGGATCGTCCCAATATTGACACTGCCTTTCCGGATATTCGGGTGCAGGCTCATTTAACAGCAACGCAAGTCACTATTTATTTAGATACTTCAGGTGAAGCTCTTTTTAAACGTGGCTGGCGAGATGAAAAAGGCGACGCCCCCTTAAAAGAAAATTTAGCTGCTGGCATTTTGTCTATTACAGGCTGGCAGCCAGGACAGACTTTATTTGATCCGATGTGCGGAAGTGGGACCTTTTTAATTGAAGCTGCACAAATGGCTTTAGCCATACCTCCTGGAGGAATTCGGGCGGGAATGTATGGTGACGATGTCAAAGCTAGCAGACTGGCTTATCGCCCATTGGTCACCTCGGCACATGGTTTTGGTTTTCAGAGGTTAAAGCCCTTTAACGAAGCAGCTGAACAAAAGCGTTGGCTTACTTTAAAAGAGGCATCCCTCACCGAAATTTTGGAAAAGCGTAAGCAATATTCAAGTGCCGAATCCCTCGGAATTAGTGGTAGTGATATTAATGAGAAGCTGGTTTCTATGTTCCGCGGAAACTGGCAAAGAGCTCAATTACCTGATCAACCAGTCGTGCGTCAGATTGATGCTATGGCAAGCAAGCCACCAGCAAATACCAAAGATGGTGTCATGCTATTAAATCCTCCTTATGGCGAGCGCTTAGTCATTAAGGGTGGTCGTGGTCAGGAAAAGGGCGCTCGGGATGCCAGTTATGAAACTGAAGAACCAGAAAATCGTTTTGAGCTGAATTTAGAAACGGGGCGACAAAGCGCTAAACGCTCAAGCCGGGAATCTCTTAAGAAACTCCAAGCCCAGGAAGAACAGGATCCCAAGTTTGTGGAATTCTTGCGCCAGTTTGGTCAACACCTCAAAGATGCTTTTGGGGGTTGGAATGTCTTTGTGCTGACCGCAGACATGGCTTTGCCAGGGCAGCTACGAATTAAAGAGTCAAAGCGCACACCCTTATTTAACGGCCCCCTAGAATGTCGCTTATTTAAGTTTGAGATGCATGCGAAGCGTTCTGGGGTAATGGGGTCAGAGGATAATTTGAACGATTAATACGCTTTAGAATGGAACTGATTCCTCTAAAAGCGAGATCATAGTGGAGAGTAAATTCATGGAATTTAAAACATATATGTGCCTGATTTGTGGCTGGGTGTATGACGAAGCCGCTGGTTTACCTGATGAAGGAATTGCGCCTGGAACTCTTTGGAAAGATGTGCCAATGAATTGGACTTGTCCAGAGTGTGGTGCCCGTAAAGATGATTTTGAAATGATGGCGATTTAAGTCGTCATTGATGATTAGAAATTGATTGAGGCTAATATGAGTCAAAATGACGTTTTATTTGAGCGAGCACAAAAGACTATTCCGGGTGGAGTGAACTCTCCAGTACGTGCATTTCGCCAGGTTGGCGGAACACCGCGTTTTGTGACTAAAGCCAAGGGCCCTTATTTTTGGGATGCTGACAATAAACGTTATATCGATTTAATTATGTCCTGGGGCCCTATGATCGTTGGCCATGCAAACCCAGAAGTAGTAGAGGCCGTTCAAAAAGCTGCTGAAACCAGTTTTAGTTACGGCGCTCCAACCGAAGGCGAAATTGAATTAGCGGAGCGTATTTGTGCTGTGATGCCAAGTGTTGAACAAGTGCGCATGGTCTCAAGCGGCACCGAGGCAACGATGAGCGCTTTACGTTTAGCTCGTGGATACACTGGTCGCGACTTAATTATTAAATTCGAGGGCTGTTATCACGGACATGCTGATAGCCTCTTAGTCAAAGCCGGCTCAGGTTTGTTGACCTTTGCAGATTCTACTCAGAATGCGCCATCTTCTGGCGGCGTTCCTCAAGACCTGGTGAAGCATACTTTGGTGTTGCCCTATAACGATGTTGAGGCGATTGAAGAAGTATTTAAAAAGCAGGGCGATCAAATTGCTGCAGTCATTATTGAGCCCATTGCCGGTAATATGAATTTAATTCAACCTTCAAAAGCATTTTTGCAGGCGATTCGCAATCTCACTAGTAAGTACGGTAGTGTTTTGATTTACGACGAAGTGATGACTGGTTTTAGGGTTGCTCTGGGTGGCGCTCAATCATTGCAAGGGATTGTTCCAGATTTAACTTGCCTTGGAAAAGTCATGGGTGGTGGTATGCCGATGGCAGCCTTTGGTGGCAAAAAAGACATCATGTCTAAGTTAGCTCCTTTGGGAAGCGTTTATCAAGCGGGCACTCTGTCTGGTAATCCTGTTGCAGTCGCCGCTGGCCTCAAGACACTAGAGATCATTTCAAGAGAAGGTTTTTATGAGTGTCTGGCTGGTCAAACTGAAAAACTCATGGCTGGTTTAAAACAAGCCGCCGACAAAGCAGGCATTCCATTTGCGGTTGATAGCGTTGGCGGTATGTTTGGCTTCTATTTTGCGAATGCAGTACCAACTTCCTATGAGGCTGTGACAAAGACAGACATTGAAGCCTTCAAGAAATTTTTTCATCACATGCTAGATGAGGGTGTATATCTCGCGCCATCAGCTTATGAAGCGGGCTTCACTTCGATTGCTCACGATAATGATGTTTTAGATGCGATTATTGCTGCTGCCAGTAAATCATTTCAAAGATTAAGTAGTTAACTAAATTGAGCATCCGCTTTGCATGACAACACATAAATATATTCCATCGATTGATGGTTTGCGTGCACTGGCGGTTTTATCAGTCATTCTTTTTCATGGCTTTCCTAATACCTTCCCTGGAGGGTTTATAGGGGTCGATATTTTTTTTGTCATCTCGGGGTATCTGATTACCCAAATTATCTTTACTCAGGCGGCATCCAATCAATTTTCTTTTACTGACTTTTACTCGCGTCGCATTAGGCGAATATTTCCAGCCTTAATTTTAGTTTTTATTGCCGTTTATGGGCTCGGCTGGTTCGTCATGTTGCCTGGCGAGTTCATGCAGCTTGGAAAGCATATTTTAGGTGGCGCTAGTTTTGTTTCTAATTGGGTTTATTGGCTGGAGGCTGGATATTTTGATGAATTAGCAGAATTAAAGCCTTTGCTTAATCTCTGGTCCCTTGGAGTGGAGGAGCAGTTTTATATTTTTTGGCCTTGTATTATTTTGGCGCTGATGAAATTAAGATTCAGTTTGCGAAATGTATTGGTTGGCTTGGTGCTTTCATCATTTTTAGTAAATATTTTATTTGTGAGGGCTTACCCATCTGCGACATTTTATTTACCGTTTGCTCGCACCTGGGAGTTGGGTTTGGGCGGACTAATTGCTATCTACTGCTCAAGTACGCGAGTTACCAGATTCAATAATCTCATCGCCTTGCTGGGTCTTGTGGGAATGCTGGCCCCAATCTTTTATTTATCCCCACAATCTATTTTTCCAGGATGGTCAGTTGTTCCCCCTGTTTTAGGTGCTGCCTTATTCTTGGCAGTCGTCCAAAATGATGTATTGCTGATGAAGTTTTTTTCAACAAGCTGGATTGTTGCCTTAGGCCTTATTAGTTACCCTCTGTATTTGTGGCATTGGCCCGTTTTGAGTTTTGGCAGATTAATGAAGGGGATGCCACTATCCACGCTCGAGACAATATTTTTATTGATCATTAGTTTATTTTTGGCATATCTAAGCTATGCGCTGGTTGAAAAGAGAATTCGATATCTAGGTAAAAAAACAGTCATCACCCTTTGTTTGCTGATGGTGGGTATTGGGTTTCAGGGCTGGAACACCTATCACCGAGAAGGTTTGGAACATCGCCTTACAAAAAATATTCAAATCCCAGCCGATCAGAAACAGGATTTTGTGAAGTGGGAACGAAAGGGGATGCTGCCTACTGGTAATTGCGAGCCTGGTTTTATATACCCTGAGGCGCATGTATGCGCCCAAAGTCATGAATCTAAGGACGCTGATATTGTTGTTATCGGAGATAGTCACGCCTTTAGTGCTTATTGGGGTATAGCCAAAGCCTATGGTGACCAACATGTAGTCAGGCTAATTGGACAGGGAGCCTGCCTCCCGTTTCTAGATGCTGGTCAGTTTGGCCAATATCCAAGTTGTAAAGAAAATATCAATAAACAGATTAGTTGGATTGCTAGCAATCCTTCAGTTAAGACAGTCTTTATTTTTCATAGGAATCGCGAGATCTCGAGTGATGCAGAACGGGAAAGCTTCCAGCTGGCTGCCAATAAAACATTCGATACCCTGTTGCGAGCTAAGAAGCGGGTGGTTTATGCATATGCATTACCGGAGTTAAACTTTGAGCCCCGTCTTTGTGTTGGGGAGCTACCCCTCGGCAGAAAAAATCCTCTGAATAGCTGTGCCTACCCTATTGATAGAGAGTTGGATAAGCAATCAGGATATCGCTCCAGCATCATCGAGAGTTTGAAGAAATATCCGGGAGTAAATACTTATGATCCCGCCAATTTTTTATGCCCCAATGGGATATGTAATGCCGTGATGAATGGCAAGGTCTTATTTACTGACTCTAATCACTTGTCAGAGTCCGGATCAAATATGCAGGGCGCTGCAATTCAAAAGCAATATCCGCTGAATTAATTTTCTTCTTTCCTTACATCCTTAGTGGGTGGTCATAGCCATCCACTTGAATAATTTTCGACTTCTTCATATCTTTATTGGAGTCAGAAATTTCCATGGCGGTGAGTTTTCCACCCCATACGCACCCTGTATCTAAGCCAACAACATTCTGGTCGCGCAACAACCCTAGGGTTGACCAGTGGCCAAAGTAAATCACAGTATCTTGAGTTTTTCGTTTGGATACTTTGAACCAAGGTATATAGCCTTTTGGCCCATCCTCTAAACCTTCTTTACTCTCAAACTCCATCTGTCCGCTAGGGGTGCAAAAGCGCATTCTGGTTAGTGCATTGGTAATCACTCGTAATCGTTCATCACCCTTGAGAGAGTTACTCCATTTGTTTGGCGTGTTGCCGTACATATTTCCTAGGAACTCTTTATAGGATTTACTGCGTAAGGCCTTTTCAACCTCTTGAGCACATTCAATGGATTGTTGTAGATCCCACTGCGGAAGAACCCCAGCATGTACGGCAAGTACTTGCCCGTTACTCAGTGCCATAGGGCGTTTGCGTAACCAGTTAATGAGCTCTCTTCGGTCTGGAGCTTGGAGGATTGGTTCAACCGTATCGAGGCCTTTGGTTTTCCGAATCCCTGCATCAATCGCGAGGAGATGAAGATCATGGTTCCCGAGAATGCATTCAGCGCGACCGGATTCTTGTAATGATTTGAGTTGACGTAACGCACCTAATGAGTCTGGGCCGCGATTGACTAGATCTCCCAAAAAAATCATTTTTGATTCTTTAGGAAGTTTTTTGACTAGGGCTTTTAGTGAGGGCGCGCATCCTTGGACGTCACCAACAGCATAGATTTTGCTCATGACCTATCTTAAAGCGGATTAATCAGTTATTAACTGCCTTAGCTGACTTTTTTAACAACGCTATAGCGAACTAAGGTTTTCTTGCGAGCCTCATCATGATCCACTACAGGTAAAGGATAATTTCGCCCTAGGGCGATACCAGCAACTTCAAGCTCGATATGACCTGCTTTCCATGGCGCATGAATTGATTTTTTGGAGAGTTTTTCTAACTGGGGTAAGTAGCGGCGAATAAACTTGCCCTCTGGGTCAAACTTTTCTGATTGAGTAATCGGGTTAAAGATTCGGAAATAGGGCTGTGCATCACAGCCTGAGGAGGATGCCCACTGCCAACCACCATTATTCGATGAGAGCTCAAAGTCGTTCAAATGCTCGGCAAAGTAGGCTTCACCCCAACGCCAATCAATCCCTAAATCTTTGGTTAGAAAGCTCGCCACCACCATACGTAGACGGTTATGCATATAACCACTTTGATTGAGTTGATGCATCGCTGCGTCAACTAGTGGGTAGCCCGTTTTACCTTCGCACCACGCCTTAAATAATTTCTTGGCATGAGTGCCACTCTCCCAAGCAATATTGTCATAGTCTGGTTTGAATGAAGCACCGCTGGCTAAGCGTGGATGATTGGCAAGAATCATGAAATAAAAATCCCGCCAGATCAGTTCACTTAACCAAATAGTGGCACCCATACTTCCCGCTAGCATGCGACGATGAGCCTCTCGAACCAAGCCTCGAATAGAAAGCATGCCAAAGCGAAGATGGGTAGATAGATAGCTCACGCCCTTGATAGCAGGGAAGTCTCTACCAATTTGGTATTGATCAATTCGGGATAGAAAGTCTTCTAAAAAGGCTTGACCACCTTCTGATCCTGGTGGAAGGTAGGCCTCAATACCAGTAGGGCAAAAGCCCATGGACTCTAGGGAGGGAAATGGTAAGTCTATTTTTTTAGGAATAGGGACAATTTGCCCTGACTTGGGATTGCATTCATAGGCAGCCAGATCTTTTTCTTGAAGTGTCTTTAGCCAATTGTTTTTATAAGGCGTAAAGATAGAAAAAACAGTATTGGAATTAGTGAGAATTTCTTTTTTCTCAAAAATCACTTGATCTTTATAGCTTTCAAACTGAATACCTAATTTTTCCAATAAAGTTTTAACTTGTTCATCTCTGGCGATCGCAGAGGGCTCATAGTCATGATTGGTAAAAACAGCTTCAACACCAAGTTCTTTGGCGATTTGGGGGATGGATTCAGTTGGCTTGCCAAACCGAACAATAAGACCACCACCTTGTTTTTTAAGCTCATCGTCTATCTGTTTTAAACCTTGCCAAATGAAATCGACCCTACGATCATGTTTTAAACCCTTAGCATCGAGCTCGCCTTGTATTAGTGGCTTCAGGATCTCGGTATCAAAAATGAAAGTCAGCCAGACTTGCTTACTTTCTTTAAGGGCGTGATGAAGGGCCGCATTGTCATACAGGCGGAGATCGCGGCGGAGCCAAACAAGTGCTTTTTGCATAGCCCCTATATTAGGGCCAATTGCGGGATTTTGTTTGGGGAGGGCCTAGTTAAAAGGGTTAAGATCATGATTAATGATGGATACGATCTTTTTTATTCTTTCGAAGGTGGTGCAGTTCTGCATAGAGCCGCTCAATTGGCTTATTGTTTTTGTTCTTTTGAGTTTGCTATTTCTTTCACTCAGAAAGCTCAATTTGTGCAAGCGCTTTCTGCTGCTCGCTCTATTGGATCTTCTGATAGTGGGGTGGGCGCCTACTTCAGAGTTAGGATTAAGCGCTCTCGAAGATGCGATTCCAAAAACGTCACTAGTAAATATTTCTGAAAATGATATTGGCGGAATTATTATTCTGGGCGGTGCTATAGAAGGCGGGGAAATCGCACTTGATCGTGGTGAGATATCCATTGGTTCTGCTGCCGAGCGCGTAACAAAGGCTTTTGAGTTGATCCGAAAATATCCTGGTCTTCCTTTTATTTTTAGTGGCTACTCGGGGCGCATTAATCCAAAAGGGGCGTCAGAATCTGATGCATTTAAGCGGTTAGTTGCTGAGCAAGGTCTAAGCGAGAAGATGGCTCATTATGAAAATCAGTCACGCAATACCTATGAGAACGTCCTCTACATGAAGCCAATGATTCAGGAGTTTGGCTTAAAGAATGAGGCTGGAGCTCCAAAACCTTGGTTGCTGATTACTTCAGCTAGTCACATGTATCGATCAGTAAAGATATTCGAAAAACAAGGTGTCGCCGTCTTTCCGTTGTCAGTAGATTACCAAACTACAAATAGCATTCACTGGACTTCTTTCGATCTGGGTGAGGGCGCAGATAATTGGGGCAACTTACTCCATGAGGTGGTTGGCATAATTGCCTACTGGATTACCGGAAAAATCTAGATATTCGGTAAAATAGTCACATGACTAAGGCCAACAAAGCCCCCCATGATTCAGACCCAGGGTCTTTGATCTCCTATTCTGCCGATCACTTAGCCAATCAGTTTCTCATCGCCATGCCCGGCATGGTGGACCCCAATTTTGCAAACTCCGTTATCTATTTGTTTGAGCATAATGCAAGAGGAGCAATGGGGTTGGTTGTTAATAAGCCCACTGAAGTTGATTTAGCAACTTTGTTTGACAAGATTGAGCTCAAACTGGAAATCGCGCCTTTGCTGGAGCAACCAGTTTATTTTGGTGGCCCTGTGCAGGTAGAGCGTGGTTTTGTTCTACATGAGTCCAATCCCCATCTTTCTTATAGCTCCTCACTGATTATTCCGGGCGGTCTCACGATGACCACTTCTAAGGACGTGCTTGAAGCGGTGGCAATTGGTAACGGACCAAGAAAGTTTTTAATGACCTTGGGTTATGCAGGTTGGGGTGCTGGTCAACTTGAAGAAGAAATCACTCTCAATGGTTGGATGAATGTCCCTTTGTCACGCGATCAAATGATGGAAATTATCTTCAATACACCATCAAGCCAGCGATATGAAAAAACAATGAATCATCTTGGGTTTGATTTGTCTTCACTTTCTGGTGAAGCGGGGCATGCCTAATATGAGTGCAATTACTGTAATGGCGTTTGATTACGGTACACGTCGTGTTGGTGTGGCAGTAGGAAATTCAGTAACTCAAGTAGGTCAAGCATTAAAAACAATTACTGCGCCTAATATTGATGCGCTCTTTGAGGAGATTCAGGGCCTGATAAGAGAATGGCAGCCACAGCAGTTGGTGGTAGGTCGCCCAGTCTATCCCGACGGAGTAGAGCATGAAATGACTGCGAAAGCGACACGTTTTGGGAATCAGTTGCATGGAAGGTTGAATTTACCAGTGTCCTGGGTCGATGAGCGCTATACATCCGCTATTTTGGAGGGTGACTCACAGATGCGGGACAATCTAGATGCGCACTCTGCATCTTTGATTTTGGAGCAGTATTTCGCAGAACGGCCACTGGCTTAAATTGATTGAACTTGAGAAGTTTTGAAAAACGAATGAACGCTGAACTGTTATACAAAAAACTACTTGAAGCTCTGCGTACAAGGTCACAGCAAGGGCCTTATGAGCTCGCTGGCTTAGCTATGGGCGGCGCTTGGATTGCAGAGCGCTTAGCTAAAGATTTGGGATTGCCTCATTTTGGCGTGATTAATGTCGCCTTTCATCGCGATGATTATGCGGAGAAAGGGATGACTGCTTTACGGACTGCGAGCACAATGACGACGCATTTACCTTTTGACGTGAATGGCGCCAATATTATTTTGATTGATGATGTTTTGCTGACCGGTAGAACAGTACGCGCAGCCTTAAATGAGTTGTTTGACTTTGGTCGACCTGCACAAGTGGAGTTAATGGTGCTGGCAGATCGCGGTAATCGTGAGCTTCCAGTTTGCGCGAACTTTGTGGGCGAGCAAGTACAAGTTCCTGATAATCAAATCTTGGTTTTAGAAAAAGACGCCGCTGGTAAGTTTAGCTTTGAGCTTGAGGAGCGTGAATAATGGGTTCTGGGAGCAACTTAGTGAATCAATTTAATACCGCTGGAGAGTTGACGCACCTCTTGACCTTAGAGGGTTTGCCAAAAGAGCAGATCCTCCATATTTTGGATACTGCCCAACAATTTGTTAGTGTGACTGACCCCTCTAGAGAGGTAAAGAAAGTACCTCTATTGCGGGGAAAAAGTGTGTTTAACCTATTTTTTGAAAATTCTACGCGAACCAGAACGACCTTTGAAATCGCTGCCAAGAGGTTGTCAGCCGATGTTATTAATTTAGACATCTCTACATCATCCACTGCAAAGGGTGAGAGCCTTCTCGATACGATTGATAATTTAGTTGCAATGCAGGCCGATATTTTTGTAGTGCGTCATAGCGTATCAAGGGCGCCAATCGAGATTGCTAATCATGTGCCCGCGCATGTGCACGTTGTTAATGCAGGTGATGGCAGTCATCAACATCCAACCCAAGGCTTGTTGGATATGTATACGATGCGTCACTTTAAGCAGAACTTCAAAGGATTAAAGGTGGCGATTGTTGGTGATATCGTCCATAGCCGCGTTGCTAAATCGAATATTCATGCGCTGACGACTTTGGGTTGCGAAGATATTCGTGTGATTGGTCCCGAAAGCTTGTTACCGAGAGATTTAGATATGCTTGGTGTTAAGGTCTTTCACAGCATGGAAGAAGGCTTGAAGGATGTTGATGTGGTGATGACTTTGCGTATTCAAAAAGAGCGTATGGAAGCAGGCCAAGTTCCAGAGGGTGAGGCCTTCTTTAAGCAGTATGGTTTAACGTCTTCACGCTTAGCGCTAGCTAAGGCTGATGCAATCGTCATGCACCCTGGCCCTATGAATCGTGGAGTCGAGATTGATTCTGTTGTAGCTGATGGACCTCAATCTGTCATTTTGAATCAAGTGACATTTGGTATCGCAGTGCGGATGGCTGTTATGTCTATCGTTGCTGGTAATTAAAAAAGTTAAGTGGAATCACTAGTGAGCGTTGATATTCCTATGGTGATTAAAAAAAAGCGTTGGTTGATTTTGTCACATGGTTTTAATATGGATGGCCGTGCTTCAAGCTTAACCATTACAGATAAAATTCCTTATTTTTTGCATGCAGGTATTGAGCCAGTTGTATTCAGCGCTATCACTGGAATAAAAGATCAGAGATTTCCTCATTATCAATATTTAGCTTGGGGCCCTGCAGCATTTCGATTCGATTTTCGACATTGGATTGCCAACAAATATGGACGTGGATTCTTTTATAAGCTTACAACGAGAACAGTTTCGATTTTATTGGCGCCTTTAATTGGGTTAGAAAAATTTATCCTGGGTTATTCAAGTCAATGGTCTTGGGCTTTTCCTGCTTTTATTCACGGTTTCATTTTGGCCCGACAAGGCAAGATAGACCTAATTTATTCCACTGGAGGGGCATGGTCGGCGCATTTAGCAGGCCTATGGTTAAAAAAGGCAACAGGATTGCCATTAATCGTAGAGGTTCATGATCCGCTAGTGATTAGAAAAAATCCAAACGATCAAGGATTTGAGCGGCCTAAAAATCGCGATGCCCGATTTCGACATTATTTGGAAAAACAACTTATACGTTTTTCCGATAAGGTATGGTGGTTTACTGATGGTGCTTTACATTATGCCAAGGTAAGAAATCCCAATCTTAGCACCCCAAATAATGCTCATGGTTTTGTGGTGACGCCAGGTGCGCAACCACCTGGTGGCCTTAAATCAAAAAATCAGCATCAGTACAGCGATAAATTAAATTTATGTCACTTTGGTTCTTTAGCAAAAGATCGCTCGTTATCAACTGTCCTTTGGGCTCTGATTCCTTTGTTCAAGAAATATCCTCATGCACGTGAGTTAATTCGGGTGCATGCATATGGAGCACCATTGGACTCATTGTCGATAGAAGCTGTTGAGAAGCTTGGGTTTAGTGATGTGCTCTTAGCGCATGGTCGACTTGAGATTGACCCTATTACCGGAAAATCAGGGAGGGAGCGTGTAGCAGAGAAGATGCAGGAGGCTGCTGTATTGATTTTGCTCCATGGAAATGATGAGTGGTGCGCTGAGTATATTCCCTCCAAGTTTTACGACTATCTCTGGACTGGTAGGCCAATTTGGGGGATTACCCATCGCAATCCACAGCTTGATCAGATGCTATTAGAGCGCGGAGCTTATTTGAGCGCTGAAGGTGATTCTGAGGGTATTGCTATGACACTAGAGAGAATTTGGTTAGACTGGCAGGCAAAGAGTTTGATTGAGCCCATTTGGAAGCCAATTGGAGTAGATCAGGCAGTAAAGACCATATTGACCCAGGCGCAAGATCGCTAGTAATCAACATAGGAATACCGCTTGAAAGATTTTGTTCTCTACTGTAAATCCTACTCAAGAGATTTTTTGCGCCTAAAGCGGCTGCTGGAGTCCATCAATCAATTTAACGCCGACCACTTAGATTTCTACATTTCTACGCCAAGTGCAGATAAAGGTTTGTTGGAGGAGATCTTGGGTCAAGATGGATACATTTGGATTGCAGACGAAGATATTGTTGTTGCGAACCCAAATGCCGACTTTTCAAAATACCAGGCAATGTCTGGCGGTCTGTCTCAGCAAATTATCAAATCGGAATTTTGGCGACTAGGACTTGCAGAAAATTATTTATGCTTGGATTCCGATAGTTTATTCATTCGAAATTTCTATAAATCTGACTTCTTATCAAATGATGGTGTGCCTTATACCGTACTACATCAAAATAAGGAACTGTTTCAACTTGCTACCGATCGTGGGCATGAGAAAGTGGAGAGGGGTCTAAGAATTGAGGCTGAGCGAGTTAAAGGGTTGTTTGATCGTAAAGGGCCAAATTTTTATTGCGCTCCCTCCCCATTTATCTGGTCAGCTCGGGTGTGGATGTCGTTAGATACGGAGTATCTTCAGTCTAAGAGCATGAGTGTGTGGGATTTTATTACCCCGGAGTATCCTGAGACTCTCATCTATGGGGAAGCACTGCTCAAATACCGCGCTATTCCATTGATTGCAATTGAGCCCTTATTTCGCACGTATCACTATGATTGGCAATATTTCTTGATGAAGCGTTTGGGAGAGACTAAGGCTAAGTTGGCGCAAAACTATTTGGGCATCATTTACCAGTCTGCATGGGAATCTGAACTCACCCTTGGACAGCCTCAAAAATCTTTAATTTCTCGGTTGCTCAAATCTATTAAACGCTTTGGGCGCTACATACAGAGCTATTTCTAATGCCGACTAAGTTAATTTTGATCTAATGGATAAGGATATTCGATGATTATGGTTACTGGCGGCGCAGGATTCATTGGTGCCAATTTTGTTCTAAGTTGGCTTATGTCGCCAAATGCTGAAGGCATTGTGAATTTAGACAAGTTAACTTATGCAGGTAACTTAGCGAACCTAGAAACCCTCGAAAAAGATGCAAGACACACTTTTGTCCATGGAGATATTGGAGACAAGCTACTGGTAGCTCAATTGCTGGAGGAGTATCGCCCTCGAGCTATCGTGAACTTTGCGGCTGAGAGTCACGTAGATAGATCCATTTATGGACCAGCAGATTTTATTCAAACCAACATAGTGGGCACTTTTAATCTATTGGAATGTACTCGAGAGTATTGGGGTAATCTTCTCGGTGATGAAAAGCGGCAATTTCGTTTTCATCATGTCTCGACTGATGAGGTTTATGGATCCTTATCTGCATCAGATCACGCATTTAGAGAGACCAATCCTTATGAGCCTAATAGTCCCTATTCGGCTTCTAAGGCTGCCTCCGATCATTTGGTACGCGCTTGGTTTCATACCTATGGCATGCCAGTTGTTACAACTAATTGTTCCAATAATTATGGGCCGTATCATTTTCCAGAAAAGTTAATCCCCCTAGTCATATTGAACGCATTGGATGGTAAACCCCTTCCAGTTTATGGTGATGGTCAACAAATTCGCGACTGGCTATATGTTGGGGATCATTGCTCTGCGATTCGCGAAGTACTGGCTAATGGTCGCCTAGGTGAAACTTATAATATTGGTGGCTGGAATGAGAAAGCTAATCTTGAGGTTGTAAATACCATCTGCAAAATTCTGGATGAGCTAAAACCCCGTGCCGATAAAAAATCGTATACAGAGCAGATTACTTTTGTTAAAGATCGACCGGGACATGATCGTCGATATGCTATTGATGCCAGTAAGATTGAAAAAGAATTAGGTTGGCGTCCCGCTGAAACCTTTGATACCGGTATTCGTAAGACAGTTGAGTGGTACCTAGATAACCCAACTTGGGTAAAAGGGGTTGTCACAGGCTCTTATCGCGATTGGCTTGATAAACAGTATCGCAATTAACCCTATTAGCCAATGAATATCCTTGTGTTTGGAAAAGATGGTCAGCTGGGAAAGGCTTTTCAAGAGCAACTTCAGCATTCTTCATTTCAGATGGGTAACATGATTCGTTTTGTTGGGCGTAATGAATGCGATCTTAGTGATACCAGTCAAATTACTAATTTACTAAACACTTTCCAGCCGCGTTTACTCATAAATGCTGCCGCCTATACTGCAGTCGATAAGGCGGAGACAGAGTCAGATTTAGCTTTTGCAATTAATGCAACCGCTCCTGAAGTGATGGCTCAATATGCCGCTAGCCATGAAGCAACGCTACTTCATTTTTCTACGGATTATGTCTTTGATGGATTTAAACAAGGCTCATATACGGAACTAGATAGAACCAACCCCTTGAGCGTCTATGGAAAGTCAAAAGAAGCTGGTGAACGCGCAATACAGCATGCTTTTTTTGATGACTCTCAGGGCCAATACGCCATTCTGAGGACTAGTTGGGTTTATGGTGATGGCGGCAATTTCATCCGCACCATTTTGCAATTAGCAAAAGAGCGAACTTCTCTCCAAGTGATTGATGATCAATATGGTGTTCCCACCAGCGCAACCTGGTTAGCAGAAGTGGGCTGCTATTTGACGATTGATGGTGAAAAGCCTAAGCAATTTACCTCCGGTGTTTATCATGCGGTTCCACTAGGCGAGACGAATTGGTACGGCCTAGCTTCTTTGGTGGTTCAATCGGCATTAGATGCTTGCCAGCAATTGCAAGTCTCTCCCACTGCCATTTCTCCGATTCCTGCTTCAGGGTATCCCTTGCCAGCCCCAAGACCCATGAATTCTTGTTTATCTACGAATAAGCTGCAAATTGAGCTTGAACGTCTGGGTCTTGTGTCAAAATTACCCCATTGGAATACACCGTGGGATGAGCAAGTAACCGCTTACGTCAAGCAATTATCTAAAAATTGACGTTTTGCTTCATCCTAGTAAATAGGAATCAAGATGGCAGATAGCCTTACAAAAAATCGCAAGGGAATCATATTGGCTGGTGGGTCGGGCACACGCCTTTATCCAGTCACGCAGGCGGTTTCTAAACAACTGATGCCGGTGTATGACAAGCCGATGGTGTATTACCCATTGACCACTTTAATGTTGGCGGGAATACGAGATATCTTATTAATCTCCACTCCACATGACACGCCACGCTTTGCAGAATTGCTGGGTGATGGCTCTCAGTGGGGTCTCAATATTGAATATTGTATGCAGCCCTCGCCTGATGGTCTGGCTCAAGCATTTACTCTTGGAAAAAACTTTATTAATAATCACCCAAGTGCATTAGTGCTTGGGGATAATATTTTTTATGGCCATGAGTTAGTAGCCAACCTTGAAAGTGCAGATAAGCGTGACAACGGTGCAAATGTGTTTGCTTATCATGTAACCGATCCAGAGCGCTATGGTGTAGTCGAGTTTGACAAAAGTCACAAAGCAATTTCAATAGAAGAAAAGCCAGCGCAGCCTAGAAGTAATTATGCGGTTACAGGCCTCTATTTTTATGACAATCAAGTATGTGATATAGCCAGCTCAATTAAGCCAAGTGCCCGCGGTGAGCTTGAAATTACAGATGTCAATCGCATCTATCTAGAAAAAGATCAACTCAGTGTTGAGATCATGGGCCGTGGTTTTGCTTGGCTAGATACCGGAACCCATGACTCTTTATTGGATGCCGCTGGTTTTATTGCGACCTTGCAAAAACGCCAAGGATTGATGGTTGCTTGCCCTGAAGAAATTGCCTATCGTCAGGGTTGGATTGATGCTGAGGCTGTCCAAAAAGTAGCTTCACAGTTGAGTAAAAGTGGTTATGGTCAGTATTTAATAAAGATTCTGAATGAAATGAAAAGTGGTGCGCAACCTACTACTTTGATATCTAAAAAGGCGATTTAATGCCTGACTTTAAACAGCATCCTAAAATTACCGTAACGCCTACATCAATTGATGGTGTTTTGATTATTGAGCCCAAGGTATTTGGTGATGAGCGTGGCTGGTTTACTGAATCCTTTAATGCGCTGGATTTTTCAGATGCAACGGGCCTAAATGTAGAATTTGTACAAGATAATCATTCTTTCTCTCGCCAATTTACATTGCGTGGCATGCATTATCAGTTAGAGAACACTCAGGGCAAGTTAGTGCGAGTCGTATCTGGAGCTGTTTATGATGTGGCAGTAGATCTCAGAGAGAGCTCACCAACCTATGGCAAGTGGATGGGCCTAGAGTTGAACGCAGAAAATCATCAGCAGTTATGGGTTCCAGCTGGATTGGCTCATGGATTCTTAGTTCTTTCACCAACTGCGGAGTTTTTATACAAAACCACCGACTACTATCACCCTCAAAGTGAGATTTGCTTGGCGTGGAATGATCCCGCGGTTGCAATCCAGTGGCCGCTTCCATTAGATTCAAGGCCTAATCTCAACGCTAAAGATTCGGCAGGCCTTTTTTGGGGTCAAGCCCCGAAGTTTTAATGATTGATTCAAGTACATCTCCCAAGATATTGCTGGTTAAGTTGTCATCGCTTGGTGATGTGCTGCATAACTTACCAATTGTTCGGGATATTCGGGCGCGCTTACCTAAAGCACAAATTGATTGGGTGGTTGAAGAAGGGTATGTCCACCTCTTAACGCCGTTACTAAGCAGTGAGGGCTTTAGGGGTATCGATCGCATTATTCCTTTTGGTCTGCGTCGCTGGAAAAAATTACCCTTTAGCTTGCGTTCTTGGGAGCAATTTTTTGCATTTAAGAAAGAGCTACAAGAGGTGACTTACGACGTCATTATTGAAACTCAAGGATTAATAAAGTCGGCGTTAGTCTGTGCTCTGGCTAATAAAAGTTCGCATGCTGTGGTGGCAGGACTTGCAAATGCTACTGAATTTTCTGGGTATGAGCCAATAGCGCGGGCATTTTATAACCAGTCGGTTCAAGTCCCATTTCAGTGTCATGCAGTTGATCGCTCACGTTATGTCACTTGCTCAGCTCTGGGCTGGCCACTGATCGATAGGTCTGAAACAGCCAAGTTTTATCCTGCAAGTTTTATAGATGATATTTCTGACATGGCTGCAAGAGGTTTGCAGAAGCCTTATGTTTTATTTTTTCATTCCACTGCCCGAGAGGCTAAGCGTTGGGGTAATGCGCATTGGATTGAATTAGGCAAAAAGCTTGCGGTGCTTGGCTATCAAATTGTGCTTCCCTGGGGTAGTGTTGCGGAGAAGGTAATTAGCCAAGAACTAGCACTACAAATTCCAGGATCCATTGTGCCCAATGCTTTCTCTATTGAGGAGGCTTTTTCTGTAATTGCTAATGCCGCTCTGGTAGTGGGGGTGGATACCGGCCTTACTCATTTAGCTGCTGTTCTGAATAAGCCGACTGTGGAGATTTATTGTGACTCGCCAAGATGGAAGACCGAGGGTTACTGGTCTAATCAGATTCGCAATACTGGGGATATTCAAGCGCCACCAACGGCAGATGAAGTTATTGCAGCTTCTTTAGAGCTGCTGAGCCAATCTATTAGCGCAACAAAGAGTTAATTGCAATTAAGTCTTCATCGGTGAGCGCTGCGGCATGTGCCTTTAACTTGATTGCATTGAGTATGGTGTTATAGCGAGCTTGTTGCAGCTGTGATCTAGTAGTGATCAGAGTATCGAGCGCAATCAAGACATCAATGTTGATTAAGGTGCCCACCTGAAAGCCAAGCTTGCTGGACTCAAGCGCAGAGTTTGAGGAACGCTCAGCAGCTTCATAGGCTTTAACGCTTGCTAAACCACCATAAAAACCAGTAAACGCAGTGCGCGTACTTTGGGCTGCAGTTCGACGTGCGTTGTCGTAGTTTGCTTTTGCTGTGTCTAGCAATGCCGCATTCTGTCTGATGACTGAACTATTGAATCCACCTGATACTAGCGGGATCGTCATCTGTAATGCAACGGTATTGTTATAGATATTTGTTTGTGAAGGGGTTAGGCTATTAGCAGTGCCATTAGAGGTGTTGTAACCAGCTGAGCCTATAAAACTTAATGAAGGGTAGTTCAGTGCTTGCGAAGCCCGATAAGTACTCTCAGCAAGACTTACCGATAGCTGGCTTGCCAGTACGTTGAAATTCGCCGCTTCTGCTTGATTAATCCAGTCATCTAAAGTTTGACCAGGGGGTAGCGCCGGATTCACGCTTTCAGCAATTGGGATCCCTTTGCCATCCTTAGATTTGGAGCGCGGGTCTTTGAGGACTCCATCAATCTTCGCGTCTTTTATCAATGGTTGAAGTGATCCCACAGGGCGCCCAACTAATTGCTCAAGCGCACCCCTTTTGACAATAAGGTCTGCTTGGGCAGCTATTTCTTGAGAATTTGCTAAATCTAGGGCGGCTTGTGCAGTATTGACATCCACAATGGTTGCAAGACCAGCATCAAACTTTGCCTGAGCGACATCTAGCTGCTGTTTAATTAAACCTTTTTTATTGCGAAATAACTCAACATTATCTTGGCTGGTGAGCGCGTCAAAATACGCTTGAGATACGCGAATAATTAAATCCTGTTGCGCCAAAAAGAAGCGCATATCTGCAATCTTCGTATTTAAGTCACCTTGTTTAAATGCCTCAAGTGCAGCTACGTTAAATACCGGTTGGGTCAAAGTGACCGTATAGCTTTTTTGGTCATACACTCGTGAGCCAGTAATTGCGCCAACAGGAGCATTTCCTGCGGTATGTTGGTAGTAGCGAGTTCCGGCTGGAACAGCACTAGCTTGAGGTAGCAATAGTGATAATCCTTGCCAATAAAGCTCTTTACTTGCCTGGTAATTAAAACGTGCTGCATTTAATACTGGATCACTAAAGGCGGCTTCCTGATATAGCTGGATCAAATTACTCAGTTGAGCTTTGCTGTCGCTTGCTTTGCTGCCTGTGACATTGGAAGGTGCTGAAGTGTTTGGAAGTGCCGGCTTGGGGGGCATTACAAACTGCGGTGGCTGATCCAAGCCTACCAGCGAAGAGGCGCTAATTGGGGTGGGCAAGGCGGACATAGCAGCGCCATTCGGGTTTTGCGCAAATACTGTTGAACCCCAGGAACTCAGGCCGAGCGCTTGGCACAAGATAAGACCAATGGCGGTCTGTCTAGATTGGCGAAAGCGGGGCGGGTTCATCAAATTCATCTACTTTTAAGGTGCATGAAGTTTAAGGCTAAATGGCTTCAGGCGGGTATTTAGACCCCATTTTGCCAAATAAGCTTGAATTATTCATATCCCTATAAAATTTGTCGTATGGATCTTATATTGTTACTGAAAGCAGTCATTCTGGGTGTGGTGGAAGGGTTGACCGAGTTTTTGCCGATATCTAGTACTGGCCACCTTATCTTAGTTGGAGATTTGCTTGATTTCAATGACGAACGGGGAAAAGCCTTTGAAGTCATTATTCAGTTTGGCGCTATTTTGGCTGTTTGCTGGGAGTTCCGAGACAAGCTTCTGAAGGTTTCATCCTCTTTTATGACGAGCGCTAATTCACGACGTTTTGTACTGAACCTCATTATTGCCTCTATCCCTGCGATGGGTTTAGCATTTATCTTTGGCAAACACATCAAAGCAGTTTTATTTTCACCGGTTCCGGTTGCAAGTGCTTTCATTGTTGGGGCGTTGATTATTTTTTGGGCTGAGCGTCGTCAAGAAAAAATCACTACTGCTCACAGTCATATTCATTCGGTAGATGATTTGTCATATTTAGATGCATTGAAGGTTGGTATAGCTCAATGTGCCGCATTGATTCCTGGTACGTCCCGCTCAGGTGCAACCATTATTGGCGGCATGTTATTTGGTTTACCACGTACAGTCGCCACTGAATTCTCATTCTTCCTGGCGATTCCAGTGATTGGTGGTGCAACAGCTTATGAGTTGTTAAAGATCTGGAAAAATCCCGTCGCGATTTCTAGTGAATTTACTATTGCCATTGCAGTTGGTTTTATTGCTGCATTTATTTCAGCCTTTATTTGTGTGCGCTGGCTGATTCATTATGTGGCGCATCATAATTTCATACCCTTTGCCTGGTATCGCATTGTTTTTGGTGTGTTGGTGCTAATAACTTCATACAGCGGCTTAATTGCCTGGTCTCATTAATCAAAGAACTGAGAATTTAATATGGACGTATCAATAGATGCAATTACAAATAACATTCAGTTAGCTTTGGCCCCGGTGTTTTTGTTAACGGCTGTGGCTACTCTAATTAATGCAATTTCCACCCGCTTAGCAAGAACGGTGGATCGTATGCGCGCAATCCAAAACGCTATTTACGATGGCAAAATTAATGATAAAGCAGCACTGAAGCATATGGAGATTGAGGCTAATGAGGCTAAGATTCGTGGGCGCCTCTGTACTGCAGCCATCTTTTTTGACGTCTTGAGTGGTGTTTTTATCTCTCTGACTGTTCTTGAGTTATTTTTCTTTCAGGCTGGGGCCGTCCGCTCTTTGCAAACAAGTTATGTGATTTGGACCTTCGTATTGGGTCTGATATCCTTCATGACATCTCTATCAATTGTTCTAGCCGAAGTAGTGTATGCCTACAGATCTGCAGGTTGGAACTCCCCAAGAAGCTATTAATACATTTCCTAATATTAAAAATATGAACAAAATTCTCATCACAGGTGGCGCCGGTTTCTTGGGTTCACACCTCACTGAAAAGCTCCTCAAAGAAGGAAATGATGTACTAGTGGTGGATAACTACTTCACTGGCTCCAAAGAGAATCTTGCACACTTATTGTCCAATCCTCGTTTAGAGCTCATGCGTCACGATGTGACTTTCCCGCTCTATGTAGAAACAAATCAGATCTATAACTTAGCTTGCCCAGCCTCACCAGTGCACTATCAATACGATCCAGTGCAGACAACCAAGACGAGTGTGCATGGTGCAATCAATATGCTTGGCCTTGCTAAAAGAACTCGCGCACGTATCTTGCAAGCTTCAACTAGCGAGGTTTATGGTGACCCAGAGATCCATCCTCAGCCCGAAGAATATTGGGGCAGGGTGAATCCCATTGGTATTCGTTCTTGCTACGACGAAGGTAAGCGCTGCGCTGAAACACTCTTTTTTGATTACAACCGCCAACATAACTTAGATATCAAAGTTGTTCGCATCTTCAATACCTATGGCCCACGTATGCATCCCAATGATGGCCGTGTGGTGAGTAACTTCATCGTGCAAGCATTACAAGGTAAAGACATTACGATTTATGGTGATGGTCAACAAACCCGTAGCTTTTGTTATGTAGATGACCTGATTGATGCTATGGTCAGCATGATGAATTCGGAACAAGGCTTTACTGGGCCGGTGAATATTGGTAACCCAGGTGAGTTCACGATGTTGCAGTTAGCGGAGACGGTTCTGAAGCTCTCAGGCAGTAAATCAAAGATTGTTTATCAACCACTGCCATCCGATGATCCTAAGCAACGTCAACCCAATATTGACTTAGCTAAAGCTAAGCTTGGTTGGCAGCCTAAGGCCCACCTTGAAGATGGCCTTAAAGAGACGATTGCTTACTTTAAAAAGGTTGTAGCCTAAGTTGGTAGACCAAGTAGGGAAAAAAGCAGAGAAGCGATTTGAGCGTATTCGCTCATTTGTATTACGAGCTGGTAGAACTACGGCGGGGCAGCAGCGTGCAATAGATGATCTGGGCCCACGCTTTTTGATTCCCTATCAAGAAAAAACGCTTGATTTAGTTGATACGTTTGCAGGCTCTACCAAGCCTAAGATTCTGGAAATCGGCTTTGGTATGGGTGAGACCACCGCTCAGATTGCCGCCTTGCGCAGTGACGATGATTTTTTGGCAATTGAAGTGCATCCCCCAGGCGTGGGCGCGCTCCTCAAGTTGATTGGGGAAAATGAGCTTAGTAATTTGCGACTCATTCGCCATGATGCCGTTGAAGTTTTAGAAAATATGATTACCCAAAACTCTTTGGATGGCATCCATATTTACTTTGCAGATCCTTGGCACAAGAAGCGTCATCACAAACGTCGCCTGATACAGGCTGAATTTGTTAGGTTACTGGTAAGCCGTTTGAAGATTGGCGGATACCTGCATCTGGCAACCGATTGGCATAACTATGCAGAACAGATGCTTTTGGTGCTGAATGCTGAGTTAAGCCTTCAAAATACTTCCAGACAGCTCATTAAGATCGAAACCTTTGGTGCAGAAGATATTGCCAAACCAGATGAGTCTGGAAAAGAGTTGAATGAATTTAAGCCATCTACTTCACAACTCAGTGCAGAGCATTTGGGTTATGTTGATAGACCAAGCTATCGCCCAGTCACAAAATTTGAAAACCGTGGCATCAAGCTAGGTCACGGAGTTTGGGATTTAGTCTATAAAAAGAAGTAGGCAAGACTTTGTGGCTCTGCGTTTATAAACCAACGCAGACGTATTTCATCTCGAGGTATTCGTCCATACCGTAGATGCTGCCCTCGCGACCAAGGCCAGATTGTTTCACTCCGCCAAAAGGGGCCACCTCATTAGAGATGAGACCAGTATTGACCCCGACCATGCCATATTCCAAAGCTTCTGCAACCTTCCAGATGCGACCAATGTCGCGGCTATAGAAATAAGAAGCAAGACCAAATTGACTATTGTTTGCTAGCGCGATCACTTCTTCATCGGTTTCAAAAGGAATAATCGGTGCAACCGGGCCAAATGTTTCTTCATGGGTAATCAGCATCTGATTGTTGACGTTGGATAGGATGGTGGGCTCATAGAAGTTTTTAGATGCAAAACTTTTCTTGCCCCCAGTAACCAGTTTGGCGCCTTTGCTAAGGGCATCAGCGACATGTTTCTCCACTTTTTCTAAGGCAGCAGCTTCAATTAGTGGGCCTTGAGTAATGCCTGGCTCCATGCCATTACCCACTTTAATTGTGGCGATAGCCTTGGCAAATTTTTCAACAAACTGATCTTGAACTTTTTTATGGACATAAAAGCGATTGGCGCAAACACAGGTCTGTCCAGAGTTGCGGAACTTGGACGAGATGGCGCCAATGACAGCAGCGTCAATATCGGCATCGTCAAACACAATAAATGGGGCATGACCTCCCAACTCTAGAGCAAGCTTCTTAACAGTTGGGGCACACTGTTCCATCAAAATACGTCCTACCTCAGTAGAGCCTGTGAACGAAAGGTGACGAACCGTTGGTGAGGCGCATAGTGTTTTTCCAATCACAATGGATTGATTTGCATCAGCAGTAACAATATTAATAACCCCGTCAGGAATTCCGGCGCGTATTGCAAGTTCTGCTAGAGCTAATGCGGAAAGGGGTGTGAGCTCTGCTGGTTTGATCACAATCGTGCAACCTGCAGCCAGTGCGGGTGCAATTTTGCGTGTAATCATGGCAATCGGAAAGTTCCATGGGGTAATGGCAACACAAACGCCGATCGGCTGTTTGAGTACCATCATGCGCTTATCGCCCCAAGTGGTTGTTGGAATTGAGCCAGCAACGCGTTTTGCTTCTTCGGCAAACCACTCGACAAAAGATGCGCCATAGGCAACTTCACCCGATGCTTCTGCTAAAGGTTTGCCTTGCTCTAATGTCATGAGGGTGGCGAGATCTTGCGTGTTTTCAATAATGAGATCAAACCACTTGCGCATGATTTGGGCACGTTCTTTACCTATTTTGTTGCGCCAGGCAGGGAGCGCTTCCTCAGCCGCCTTGATAGCGAGTTCTGCATCTTTGCTACTAAGGTTGCTCACCGATGCAATTACTTCGTCAGTAGCTGGATTAGTGACGTCAAAGGTAGTTTGAGAGCCAACCCATTTACCGTTGATAAAAGCGTGCTCTTTGAGGAGGCTTGGATCTTTTAGAAGGCTACGAATATCAATTTTTTGCATGATGCGCTTTTTCCGATCAGAGGGGTATGCAGTACTGAATGATTTTATCCCTAGAAAGAAAAAAGCCCCACAAGCTTTTACTCGTGGGGCTAATATCGCTAAATGAAGTGGCCTAGCCTGCTTGTGTTTCGACAGTACGTAGTGTTTGGGCTAAAAGATCAAGAACGCCATTGACGTATTTATGGCCATCAGTGCCACCAAATGTTTTGGCGAGCTCAACCGCCTCATTAATAGCCACCTTATAAGGTACAGACAGGTCAGCAGCCAACTCATAAGTACCGATTAAGAGAGCAGCATGCTCTACCGGAGAGAGTTCATTAATCGGGCGGTCTAATGCAGGGGTAATAATGGCCTCTAGTTCGTCGGTACGATCTAATACGCCTTGAAAAATACCATTAAATAGCTCGAGTTGGCAGCGCTTGAAAGCAGGGTCTTCCGCCAGCTGTTTAGCGATAGCTGCACTATTGGGAAGGCTGCCAGCACGACGCACAACTAAGCTTTGATACACGCCTTGAAGTGCATATTCGCGCGCGCGACGACGTGGCGTCAGAGAGCGCTTTGGTGTGGCTGACTTGGAGTCAGAATTATCCTTGCCAGGCTGTCCTTGGGAGGGGTTTAGAGTAGATTTGCTCATATCAATGATCACTCTTCGCCGTTCTTCATTTCAAAATCAATGTCAGGAGTCAGTGCTAAAGCGAGATTGGCCATTTCTACAACCGCTTTAGCGCAATCAGCACCCTTCACATTCACGCGCACTTGAGCTTGCTCATCGGTATCGCAGGTAAGCACTCCATTGGCAATAGGGAGGCCAGAATCAATCGAGATGCGCGTAATGCCTGAGGCTGATTCGTTGGACACCAGCTCAAAGTGATAGGTCTCGCCACGGATGACTGCACCTAAGGCTACCAGCCCATCAAACTCACCAGTTTCAGTGAGCTTTTGTAGAGCGAATGGAATTTCTAATGCACCAGGAACAGTCACTAGCTTGATATCGGATTGGGATACGCCCAAAGCAATTAATTCATTGATACAAGCATTTGTGAGTGCTAGACAATGATCTTCATTGAAGCGCGCCTGCACGATACCGATGCGCAAATCTTGGCCATTGAGGTCTGCTTCTAATACACCTACAAAGTCGTTATTCGAATCGGTCATGATGAGTTTCTAGTGGATTAAAAGGTATTACTTGGGCTGATAAGGAGTGTAGCCAGTCACTTCAAGCTTGTAACCGGAAAGATTGGGTACTGGGCTTGGATTGGCTAATAAGCGCATCTTGCCTACACCTATGTCTTTGAGAATCTGTGCACCGATGCCGTAACTGCGGAAATCGGTTTTACGAGCGAGGGGTTTTTTGATCTCATCTTTTGATTGATTCAGTTTTTGGAATTGCGCTAACCAGTCTTCGTCATTAGGCGCTGCAATACCAGAAGCATTCAGCAGAACCGCAACTCCAGCTGGTGCCGAGGCTAGCTGTTGTAAGGCTTGTGCCAGTGGCCAGGAGTGGGTGCTGATATTGGAGTCTAAAAAGTCTAAAACAGTAACAGGCTCATGAACACGTACTACGGTTTCTTGCGCTTCAGAAGGCTTGCCATGAACGAGCGCAATGTGAATGCAAGAGCTTGGGGTATCGCGATAAATGATGCCATCAAATTTTCCCCATGGCGTGACAAATTCACGAACGCCTTCGCGCACCACAATACTTTCATGTTGGCTACGATATTTAATGAGATCGGCAATGCTACCAATCTTGAGTTGATGTTCTTTTGCAAACTCAAGTAAGTCTGGTAAACGCGCCATACTGCCATCATCTTTCATGATTTCACAAATCACAGATGTTGGAGAACAGCCTGCCATTGCAGCAAGATCACATCCTGCTTCGGTATGGCCAGAACGAATCAGTACGCCGCCAGGTTGTGCCATCAAAGGGAAGATATGTCCGGGTTGAACTAAATCGCTTGGTTTAGCATGAGGCGCTACAGCAGTCTTAATAGTAAGTGCGCGATCTGCTGCGGAGATACCAGTAGTGACACCACTGGCGGCTTCAATCGATACTGTGAAATTGGTCCCCATCGAGGTACCGTTATCACGGACCATCAACGGTAAATTGAGTTGCTGACAACGCTCACGAGTGAGGGTGAGGCAAATCAAGCCGCGACCATGTTTGGCCATGAAATTGACGGCCTCAGCGCTAACGTGATCGGCAGCCAAGACTAAATCACCTTCATTTTCGCGATCTTCTTCATCGACCAGAATGACCATCCGGCCAGCACTGAGCTCGGCGATGATGTCTTCTGTGGAGGCAAGGGTATTTGGCATAGCCCTCTATTTTAAGCCGAGCAGGCGATTGTCGTTAGCCTCCCACAGGAATCTTTTAGATTTCAGACAGCAAGAGCCTCTGAAGCCTGTTTTAGTGCCTAACGAAGCCCTAGAAAATGTCGTATGCGCCTGATCTCCCCGGATACCCAGAATGGATTCATCTTGCTAGAGGTTTTGGTGGCAATGGGGCTCATTTTAGGGGTTTGGATGACTTCGATAGGCGCTTATCAAGGTTTAGCTCTGCGCTTGGCTCAGCAAGAAAGTAAACGGTTCCAACTTAGGCAGGCTTTTGACATCTATGAACTTGCAGAGCAAGTTAGAGCCAATAAAAATCAAACCAATCTTCCCAACGTCTCCAGCATCTCCAATGTTTCTTCTAAGGGCATAAAGAATGAATCTTCTCGAGTGTCTAGTCGGAATCGCTCTGTGCATCCTGTTACTAAATCCACTTTTAAAAACTAGTGCCGACTTATTAGTCAAGCAAATTGAATATGAAAAATCTCAAGCTCTAGCATCGGAAGCAGAGCGCGCGCTAGAGTTGATAGGTCGATCGATTCGCATGGCAGGTTATCAAAATATGAAATCTAAGCAACAAAGAAATAACGGAAAAAATAATGCTCTAGCACTTGAAGTGCAGAAAGGAATTGGATACCAGAGATCGGATTACTTAACTACGAGACATGAACTATCGGATGGCGTCGATTTTGATTGCATTGGAAATAGATTAACAAGTGATCGCCTAAAAAATAATCTAGCGCTTCAAGGTTTTTTCGTCGATAAACAAGCTGGCTTTCCAAAAGGGGTAAAGGTGAATGGGGGCTCATTGATGTGCCAGTCCTTAGATCGTCAAGGACGCATACAAAATACGACCTTAGCAAATGGCGTCAATGCTTTTATCGTTGATGAGCTAAAAAGCCAATCAGTAGAGGGACAGAAAGCCTTTAGAGTCAGGCTTGAAATGACGGATGGTGCCTTGATTCAGAGAGATTTCGAGCGCACTTTCACCACAAGAAATCTGCCATGATTTTAGTTTGGGCGATTTCATTAATATTGTTGTGTTCATCCTTGATTGTGTCTTTAGAGCGATTAACGGCGATGCGATTGATTGAGGTGAAATCAATTGAATTTTCTCAAGAAAGATTTATGGCTGCAGAAAAATCAGTTCTTCAATGTGAAAGCAATATCACGAACTTATCTGCCTTAACCGAACATCCTTGTTTTATTCAGCCCGCAGGCAAGAATCAATGGTTAATTTCCAGCAAAGAAAAGCCTGCTATTCAAGTGCATGTCTTGGTCGATGAAAAATCTGGTGCTGTGACTCGCCTCAATTGGCGTCAAGCATTTGAATAAATACCACCATGAATCAGGCGCCAGTTTGCTAGAGATGATGGCAGTGATTTTAATCATTGCCATCACAGCAACAATCTCGATGCCGCTATTGCAAGAGAAGATCGCTGCCCGAGAAATTGACTCTATTGCCAGAAGGTTCATTGCGCATGCCCACTTTGCTCGTCAACAGGCATTGCACCTTGGTGAGTCTGTGAGGTTGGCGCCAAGATTGGATGGTCAATGGGATAGTGGTTGGACTTTAACAAGTGGATGCATGGGGAAAAAAATCCGAACAGATTGCATCGCCAAAGTGTGGTTTTCTCAAGAAGAGACACCCCCCATTTTCTTTAAGGGCGCAGGCAAGCACTTTATTGATCCACATACAGGTAAAGCGAGCCTTCTTTTTAATGCTGCTGGGGCTGCTAAAACAGCCCAAGGGGGATTTGTGGCCAATCGTCTGATCTTGGGCCACAAAAGGGTTCCAAGCTTAGAGCGCCAACTGATATTGGGTAGTGGTGGGCGTTGGCGTATCTGCGACCCTTCTCAGGATGCAAAGCATTGCCATTGAATGGTTTAATAGATGCATGTACACCGCTGTTGATCACCAATGGATGGGCGAGGCATTAGCCGAGGCTCAAAAAGCACTTTATTTGGCTAACCCCAACCCTAGGGTAGGCTGCGTCATCGTTAAAGATGGGCAAGTTATTGGGCGTGGATTTACTCAGCGTGTTGGCGGTCCGCACGCTGAGATTCAAGCGCTTGCAGATGCAAAATCAAATGGACAAGATCCGGCTGGCTCAACTATCTACGTCACATTAGAGCCATGTAGTCATACTGGCCGAACGCCGCCATGTGTTGATGCCTTGATTGCTGCAAAGCCTGCCAAAGTCATTGCTGCAATGGGCGACCCTAACCCCCTCGTCTCAGGAAATGGTTTGGAGAAATTAAAAGCTGCTGGTATCGAAGTGCAGTGTGGCCTGATGGAATCAGACGCCCAAACTTTAAACCGTGGATTTATTTCCAGAATGACTCGTGGTCTGCCATGGGTGCGCTTGAAGATTGCCGCAAGTCTTGATGGAAGAACCGCCTTGCCCAATGGCGAGAGTCAATGGATAACGGGATCACTTGCCAGGGCTGATGGACATCACTGGAGAGCACAAGCTTGTGCAATTGTGACTGGAGTAGGCACTGTTAAAGAAGATGATCCCTCTTTGAATGTGCGAGAAGTTCAAACGCAACGTCAACCATGGCGAATTATTGTGGACTCTAAATTAGAGACGCCACTAGCTGCCAAGATTCTGAATCACGTAGATCCATCTGGCGTCATGATTGTTTGTGCAAATTTGAATAGTTCAGAAAGCCAAGAGAAAGCTAGGGCATATGAGGCAAGGGGCATTGAAGTCATTGCCATGGCAAATGAATTTGGGAAAGTAGATTTACCCAAACTCTTTGCTTATCTTGCCCAAGAGCGTGAAATGAATGAAATTCATGTGGAATCTGGTTTTAAGCTCAACGGCTCGATGCTTAGGGAGGGTTGCGTGGATGAGCTCTTGCTGTACTACGCACCATTCTTCCTGGGGGAAGGTATTGGCATGGCAAATCTTCCGGCATTACCGTCCCTAAAGTCGCGCCAAGACTGGAAAATCATTGAGCAGGGCTTAATTGGTGAGGATTTTAGGCTCAGATTAATCAAGTCTTAGATACGAACTAAAATCATCCTATGTTTACTGGAATCATTACTGCCGTTGGTCAAATCAAAAGTGCTCAAGCAAAAGGCGATGGCTTGCATTTGCTGGTTGAAGTTCCATCTGGTTATTTGGATGATGTAGCGCTCGGCGATAGCATTGCGATTCAGGGCGCTTGCATGACCGCCACTCAGTTTGATGGCAACACTTTCGCTTTGGATATTTCTCGTGAATCTTTAAATAAAACAGTTGGCCTCGATAAAGTTGGCCCAGTCAATTTAGAAAAGGCACTTCGTTTAAATGATCGTCTTGGCGGTCATTTGGTAAGCGGTCACGTAGATGGTGTTGGTAAGGTGGCGCACTTTGCTCAAGTAGCTCAAGACGCCTATGGCTCTTGGCTTTTGAGAATCGAAGCCCCAAAAGAATTAGCCCCATTCTTAGCTTACAAGGGTTCGATCGTTGTGAATGGTGTATCACTCACTGTTAACAAAACAGAAGATGCTGCTAATGCTTGTTTAGTTGATATTAATTTGATCCCACATACTTTGCAAAGTACAACACTGGGAAATTTGAAGCAGGGCGATGCTGTCAATCTAGAAATTGATCTGATTGCGCGCTATGTTGCGCGTATGCTTGAGACTCAAGCTAAATAAATTCTAAAACTAACTTTTACTTTATTTGTTCTTGCGATATCGCGTTGGGTCGCTTACGTTGGCTTGCTTAAAACCAATTTGCCTTAAGCGGCAAGATTCACATTCACCGCAGGCTTCACCTAAATCATTGGCTTGATAACAAGAGACAGTTTGCGAGTAATCCACTCCAAGAGTACTGCCTAGCTGAATAATTTCAGCTTTAGTCAGATTGATAATGGGGGCGTGAACTCGGAAGCGATTTTCATTATTGACTGCTTCTACGCCTGCTTTGGTGGCTAGGTTGGCCATCGTTTCAAAAGAGGCAACATATTCTGGGCGGCAGTCAGGGTAGCCAGAGTAGTCCACCGAATTTGCGCCATAGAACACATCTAAGCCACCAAGCGATTCTGCCCAACCCAAGGCAAGCGATAACAAAATCGTATTGCGCGCTGGCACATAAGTGACTGGAATTTCTTGATCTTTGCCTGGGGTGATGGGTACGGCGATAGAGGAATCTGTCAATGCAGAGCCACCAAAGCGGGTTAGGTCTAAGTTCACGACTTCATGACGAGCAACGCCAACTTGCTTGGCAATATGTTTTGCAGCAGCTAATTCGGAAGAGTGGCGTTGACCATAGCCTACTGATAGCGCATAGGGGGTGTACCCCAAATCTTTGGCAAGCGCTAAAACAGTCGTTGAATCCAAACCACCAGAAAAGAGGATGACTGCAGGTGCTCCAGGTTTACGTGGAGCAAGATTTGCAAATGCTGCAGACAACTTAGACATGGATTACTTTGTAGCGGCTAGAAGCTGCTGAGCATCTTTAGCAGAATCAGTATCTGGGTACTTTGCAATGATCTCGCTAAATGTTTTCTTGGCGGCTACTTTATTCCCACTCTCTAATTGAGAGTTGCCTAATGTCACCATTGCCGAGGGAATGCGTGGATGATTGGGATATTTCTTGATCAGACTTTGTAATTGGCTGATCGCACCAGCGTAATCTTTGTTGGCGTACTTGCTGTTACCGCTCCAATAGAGGGCGAGAGGTAGATAAGGACTCTTGGGATATTTAGCAGAAAATGCAGCAAAACCATCCTCAGCCTTTTTCAAGTTACCTGCCTGAAATGCTTTTAAAGCATCGTCATACGCTTTTTTCTCACCAGGCTGGACAATTCCGCTGACACCTTCAATGGTGATTGTGCGTGGCTCAAAGTTGCCTAAACGGGTATCTAAATCTTGGTAGTAAGTTTTTTGGCTAGAAGTAATGTCTTCGCCTTGTTTCTCAAGCTCTTCTACTTTCCCACGCAACTCTGCATTCTCAGTTTTGAGCTTATCAATTTGGCTTTGGAGCTCAAGCTGGGTGGTGGCCAAGGATTTACGTAAATCCAAAATCGCCTTGCGGGCCTCGTCATCAGAGAATAGCGCCCAAGCACTATTAGGGGCACTTAAGCAAACTAGTGTCGCACTTAAACAAAACGCTCGTGAGAGCGTTTGTTTGTATGTCTTTAAAGAGATGATCATTTAGTTCGTGATGTAAACAATGTCAGCGCGGCGATTTTGTGCCCAAGCAGCTTCATTGTCACCCTCGGCTTTTGGTTTTTCTTTGCCGAAGCTGACTGCTTCCATTTGGTCGTCAGAAACACCCATCAAGTTCAATGATTTACGAACAGCATCAGAACGACGCTGGCCTAATGCCAAGTTGTATTCAGCTGTGCCACGCTCATCAGTGTTACCTTGAATAATAATCTTTTGTTTAGGATTGGCTTTTAGGTAGCTTGCATGTGCAGACAACATCTTTTGATACTTAGTCTGTACTGTGAATTCATCAAAGCCAAAGTAAACACTCTTCTCAAAAAGTGGGCTCTTAGGATCGTTCCAAGGTTGTGAGCCAAAGTTGCCACTACCACCGCTTCCGTTAGCGCCGTCAGTGTCATCTAGCTTGACGCTAGAGCAAGCTGCCATCAAAAATGCAGTTGCTCCAATTAATGCCAGGGTGGCTGCACGGCGTGCGATAGAAACTTTCATGATTTTCCTTTTCCTACAAGCTCGGTAATAAATTTCATACGTAATTGAGTGGGCATATAGCCTATAGATAATATTATGCCCCCAAGAGCCTCAAAAGTGCCTATTTCGCCCTGAAAAAGGGCATTTAGTCCATGAAAGGACCCCAAGAAGGCTGACGTACATCAGATCCTGGGATGCTCAGTACCTGCTTAGAGTTGCCGTCCACTGAAACGGCTGCCAATACGCGCTTGCCATTGACTTTCGTTGAGTAGAGTACGTAGCGACCGTTTGCCGCGAAGGACGGAGATTCATCGCTACTGCCATCAGTTAAAGCTTGAGCATCACCCGTAGCCAAATTCAGAATATAGAGACGATATGCGCCACCAATATTGGCGATATAGGCTAAATATTTTCCATCTGGAGAAATTCTGGGCGAAGTAACAAAGCCTTGTTTGAAGGTCACGCGTTTAGCGCCTTCAACTTGCTCACCCTCCGCACTCATGCGATAGATTTGTGGGTTACCACCGCGATCGCTTGTGAAATAAATATAGCGCCCATCTGCTGAGTACTGCGGCTCTGTGTCAATGGTGCTACCGCGAGTTAAACGATGCAATCCGGTACCGTCAGCGTTGATACCGTAAATTTGAGTATTGCCATCTTTAGAAAGCGATATAGCTAATTTCTTACCATCAGGCGACCAAGCTGGCGCACTGTTATTCCCCTTTTGATTAGAAAGAGCAATGCGTCGACCCGTTGCAAGTTCATGAACATAAATGACTGGCTTGCGATCTTCAAACGAAACATAAGCTACTTTCTTACCATCAGGAGACCATGATGGAGAAATAATTGGCTCGCCGCTATTCATGGCATTGCGAATATTTTGGCCGTCTGCGTCAGAGATCACCAGGCGGTAGCGCTTGCCATCCTTGATGACATAAGAGAGGCGGGTAGAGAAGACGCCGCGCTCACCTAGAAGTTTAAAAATAATGTCGTCTGCAATTTTGTGTGCAGCTGCACGTAAATTATCAGCGCTGGAGTTGAGGTTCAGGCCGCCTAGACTTTGTGATTTACGAATATCAAATAGTTTGTAGCGAATCTCAAATTGCTCGTTACCCGTTTGCACCACAGAACCCACAACTAAAGCATCAGCACCGCGTGCTGCCCAAGACTTGTAATTTGGTGTTCCATCATCGTTCTCTACAGCATTGCCGTTCTCAGTATTTTTAAAGTAACCACTACGTGCTAAGTCTTGACGAATGATTTCAGTAACACTTGTGGGTAATTTATTTTCGTCTTTAAAGCGCATCACAGCGATTGGATATAGAGATTGACCTACGCCGGTAATTTCAATATTCATTTGCGCGAACGCAGAAGTTGTAAGCCCAAAGGTGAAGACGGCAATAGCAATGCCAAGGAGACGTAATTTCAAAACCATTTTTTTGATCAACTGCAACATGCTTTAGTCCTTGGGTTTAAAGGTCAACTTGACTTCGCGTTGTGGAATTTTGCCATTGTCATCTTTAGGTAGGCTTTCTGCACGAGAAAGCGCCAAGAGCACTGCGCGGTCCCAACTAGGATTGCCGCTCGAAGTTAAAACGCTCGTACTAAGAATAGCCCCATCTGGTGCAAGGTTCACTTGAATGACAGTCGCTGGATTGCCAGTGACAGACTCTGGGTTAAAGACGATCAGCGGTTTAACTTTCTTGATAACTTTATCGGTCCATCCTGGGGGCGCATTACCGCCACCACCAACGCCACTGCCTACGGAACCGCCGCTACCACCCTCAGCACCAGCAGCAGCTCTTAGCCTTGCCAATTGATCGGCGCGAACTTTTTCCGCCGCTGCGTTTGCTTTGGTTTCTGCAGGCGATAGTGCTTTAGGGGCTTCGGCCTTTTTAGGCTCTTCTTTCTTCGGCTGCTCCTTCTCTTTGGGTGGAGGCGGTTTTACGGCCTTAGGTGTTTCTTTCACTTCCTTTTTAGGAGGCTCTTTTTCTACTTTCTTTTTCTTGACTGCGATATCAGCAGCTTCTTCTTTCATGACTGTTTTAAGTTCAGGCTCAGGCTTGGTTTCAATTTGCGGCGTGGAGTCCCATAGCTCAACTTCAACACCAGAGGGTGTGCTGTTGTTCCAGCTAATACCAATTACTAAAAATGCGAGTAAGCCTAAATGAGCGATTAATGAAAAGGTAAATGCACGCTTGGTACTTTCTTCTTTCGTGAATCGCCCACGCTTAAATGGAGAAAGGGGTGATTGAAAAGTGGATGCGCTATTCATGAATCAATAAATCAGTATCTAGCATCAGTATTTATTGGCTCTTGACTGCGAGGCCAACACGCTTCACACCATTTTCTTTAAGCTTCGACATCACGTTCATCACGGTTTCGTATTTGATGGACTTGTCTGCAGCCAGAACTACTGGTTGCTCAGCGGACTTCTCAGCTTGTGCTCTAGCAAATGCACCAAGCTCAAATTGGTTCAGGGTTTGAACAGGATCACCATCTTTACGAACAATGACATTCTCATTGGCATCTATTGTTAAAAAGACTGGAGGCAGCGATTGCACCTTAGCACCACCGACGGTGGGTAGATTCACGACGCCAGGATTGACCATCGGTGCGGTGACCATAAAGATCACCAGCAATACCAGCATCACGTCGATATAAGGAACGACGTTGATGTCGGCCATCGCCCGACGTTTTGATTTGCGCATTGTGGAGCCAGCCATAAGGTTCTCGATTAGCGCCCTGTTTGACGTTGCAAGATGTTGGTGAACTCTTCGATGAAAGTTTCAAAACGAATTGCTAGACGATCTACATCTGTTGCAGCGCGGTTATAAGCAACCACTGCAGGGATTGCAGCAAACAAACCAATTGCTGTTGCGATCAATGCCTCAGCAATACCAGGGGCAACCGCAGAGAGTGTTGCATTTTGAACATTTGCTAAGCCACGGAAAGAATGCATGATTCCCCAGACAGTTCCAAAAAGACCAATGTAGGGAGAGACAGAGCCTACTGATGCCAAGAATGGCAGGTTCGCTTCTAAGGCATCCATCTCGCGTTGATAAGTGGCCTTCATCGCGCGACGAGCAGCATCGATTTCACGAACCTTCATGAACTCTTGCATCCCCGCTTCAAAGATGTGCTCTAAGACGGCATCGCTGCGGGTATTACGCTGGGCTGACTCAAGGAGGGTGTTGAGATCTCCGCCTGACCAGAAATCACGTTCAAATCGCTCCGTATCTTGTCTAACGCCTCGTAAAACAGCGGTTTTCTTGAAAATGATGGTCCAAGAGGCGATGGACATCCCCATTAATAACACCATTACCAACTGGACTAATAGGCTGGCATTGAGGACTAGGGAGAGGAATGAGAGGTCTTGTGTAGTGGTCATGGTGGATTTTGTATGATGTAGGTTGATTTTACTAAGTTAATTCATTCAGCAATCCAACTTCTTCAGGATTTTTACCATGTTTGACCGTCAGAACACTTTAGCCAAAACCGACCCAGAGTTATGGGCAGCCATACAGAACGAAAATAAGCGTCAAGAAGACCATATTGAGCTTATTGCCTCTGAAAACTATACCTCCCCAGCAGTCATGCAAGCCCAGGGCTCGCAATTGACCAATAAATATGCGGAAGGTTATCCAGGGAAGCGTTATTACGGTGGCTGTGAATTCGTTGACGTTGCTGAGCAATTGGCAATCGATCGTGTGAAGGCGCTGTTTGGTGCTGAAGCAGCTAACGTGCAGCCCCATTGCGGCGCATCTGCAAACCAAGCGGTTTTCTTGGCTTTTTTAAAACCTGGTGACACATTCATGGGGATGAGCTTGGCTGAAGGCGGCCATTTGACTCACGGCATGGCATTGAATATGAGCGGTAAATGGTTCAATCCTATTGCTTACGGTTTAGATAAGAATGAAGAAATTGATTACGAGCAAATGGAACGATTAGCTCGTGAGCACAAACCAAAATTGATTATTGCCGGTGCTTCTGCTTACTCAAAGAAAATTGATTTTGAGCGCATTGGTAAGTTGGCAAAAGAAGTGGGCGCGATTTTCATGGTTGACATGGCTCACTATGCAGGTCTCGTTGCCGCTGGCGTTTATCCAAATCCGGTGCCACATGCCGATATCGTTACCTCCACAACACACAAGAGCTTGCGCGGCCCACGTGGCGGCATCATCCTGATGAAGGCTGAGCACGAGAAGGCGATTAACTCTGCAGTCTTCCCTGGCTTACAGGGTGGCCCTCTCATGCACGTCATCGCTGCTAAAGCTGCTGCATTCAAAGAGGCGCAAGAGCCTGGCTTTAAAGATTATCAAAAGCAAGTGGTTGCGAATGCTAAGGCATTGGCAGAGACCTTAATCTCACGTGGTTTACGTATTGTTTCTGGTGGAACAGATTCACATGTGATGTTGGTGGATTTGCGTGCGAAGAAGATGACGGGTAAAGAAGCTGAGCGTGTATTAGGTGAAGCTCACATTACTTGTAACAAAAACGGCATTCCAAATGACCCAGAAAAACCAATGGTGACCAGTGGCATTCGCTTGGGTTCGCCAGCAATGACAACCCGCGGTTTTAAAGAAGCCGAAGCAAGACAAGTGGGTAATTTCATTGCGGATGTTTTGGATAATCCAAATGACCCAGACAATATCGCTAAGGTTCGAGCTCAAGTTGCTGAGCTAACTAAACGCTTTCCGGTTTACGGTTAAGTAAGCAAAGAAGCGGAAAAGAGCTTAGATTGCGCTGCCCTTTTTGCCACAACGACGATACCCAGGTTCTCGATACCCGGGTATCGGACGAAGGCGATACGATTCGTCGCCGTCGCCGTTGTGCGAAATGCGATAAGCGCTTCACCACTTATGAGCGGGTAGAGCTGGTACTGCCGGCTATTGTTAAGAAAAACGGTAGTCGTGTCGAATACAGTCATGACAAGCTAGCAAGTTCGATCAAATTAGCTCTTAGAAAACGCCCCGTTTCTTCCGACTCTGTAGATGAGTCAATAGCGCGTATCGAAGAAAAGCTACTCAGTCTGGGTGAAAAAGAAATTCCTAGTGAGCGTGTGGGAGAGCTTGTGATGCGTGAGCTAAAGCGCCTTGATAAGGTGGCTTATATTCGCTTTGCTTCAGTCTATCGAAGCTTTGCGGATATCGAGTCTTTTGAGAGCGCCCTGAAAGAGCTGAAGTAATCAGATTACTTCCAAGGAAATTAAGAAAACATGGGCAAAGTATTGGTCACTGGAGGCGCTGGATATATCGGCTCTCACACCGTTATTCAACTGGCTCATGCAGGCTTAGAAGTTGCGGTTTTAGATAACTTATCCAATAGCAGTCGAGGCGTGATCGCACGCTTAGAAGAGTTAACAGGTAAAACGATTCAGTTTATCCATGCTGATGTCCGCGATAGAGATGCTCTGAGGGCCGTTTTTAGCGAAAACGCATATGAAGCTGTCATACACTTTGCTGGACTTAAGGCGGTCAGTGAGTCACAAAATGAGCCCTTAAAGTACTTCGATAATAATGTGTCAGGCAGTATTGTGTTGTTTGAAGAGATGATGAATGCAGACATCAGCAAATTAATTTTTTCATCTTCAGCCACTGTGTATGGAGATCCTGGATGTGTTTGCTATGCCGAGACCACGCCCCTAAAGCCCATTAATGTTTATGGTCAAACTAAGTTGATGGTTGAAGATATTTTGCGAGACATCAAGTGGGCAAATCCCCAATGGCAAATTGCGTTACTGAGATATTTCAATCCAGTAGGCGCTCATGAGTCTGGTCGCATTGGAGAGAGTCCCTTTGGCACTCCCAATAACCTGATGCCTTTTATTTCTCAAGTAGCTGTAGGCAAGCGTGAAAAGTTGATGGTTTACGGCAATGACTATCCAACTCCGGATGGAACGGGTCTTCGGGATTACATTCATGTAGATGATCTTGCTGCAGGCCACCTAGCTGCGCTTAATGCATTGAGCAAAGATAATTCTTTAATTACCGTGAATCTGGGTACAGGTAAACCAAATAGTGTTCTCGAGATGATTTCTGCTTTTGAGAAAGCTTCTGGAGTCACAATTCCATATGAAATCATCGGGCGCCGTTCTGGGGATTTACCTGAGTATTATGCAGATGCACATTTAGCAAAAAAAATCCTAAACTGGGAGGCAAAGCTTGGGATAGATCGAATGTGTGCCGATACTTGGCGATGGCAAAAAAATAATCCAAATGGTTACTGCGACCAATAAAAAAGGACTGCATTGCAGTCCTTTTTTATTGGTCAGAAAAAATTACTTCAATACGGCAAAGATTGACGCGGTAATGTTATCAACACTGCCAGTGCCGTTAACTTTTCGGTAGGCTGGAGCCTTTACTTTATCGCTGGAGCTTGCTTGCGCAGCCCATGATGAATAGTACTCAACCAGTGGGCGGGTTTGATCGTCATATACCTGGAGACGTTTGCGAACAGTTTCTTCTTTATCATCATCACGCTGAATGAGTGGGTCGCCTGTGACATCGTCTTTGCCTTCAACCTTTGGCGGGTTAAATTTGATGTGATAAGTGCGGCCTGAGGCAGGGTGAACGCGACGACCGCTCATGCGATCGATGATGGCATCAAATGGCACATCAATTTCTAAAACGTAGTCGATTGGTACGCCAGCATCTTTCATAGCTTGCGCTTGAGGGATGGTTCTTGGGAAGCCATCAAACAAATAACCTTTACTGCAATCGGGCTGAGTCAAGCGATCTTTTACAAGGCCAATGATGATGTCGTCGGAAACTAAGCCGCCGGCATCCATAATTTTTTTAGCAGCAACACCCAGTTCAGTCCCGGCTTTCACCGCAGCGCGCAACATATCGCCTGTGGAAATTTGTGGAATGGCGAATTTCTCGCAAATAAACTGAGCTTGAGTGCCTTTACCGGCACCAGGTGCACCTAGCAGAATCAACCGCATTGTTTTTCCCCTTAGAAGAGCTGTAATTGTCCCGTATTTTGTTGGGATCCTTAGTATTTAATCCCTAGGATTATCCCCAAGAAGCCCTAATGCGCTCCAGGGCCCCAAAAGGACGCTTAGGAGGCGCCAAGTAATCGTCTTACGCGTTCTAGGTCTTCTGAGGTATCAACCCCTGTAGGAGGCGCCTCTGTTGCGATGTGTACTGCAATCCGATACCCATTCCATAGAGCACGCAGTTGCTCTAGTGCTTCAGCTTGCTCTGGGGGCGCAGGATCAAGGCGGGTGTAGGCCTGTAAAAAATCAGCGCGATAGGCGTAAATGCCTAAATGCCGTAAATGTTTAGTTTTATCTAGCATTTCCGCATCGCGAACAAAAGGAATCGGGGCTCTTGAAAAGTAGAGGGCTTCTCCAGCACGATTCAAAACTACTTTAACCACATTTGGGTTTTGAATTTCCGCAACATCATGAATCGGCACTGCTACCGTAGAAATAGCGCACTCCACATGATCGGCCAAAGTTTGGGCAACTTGATTAATGAGCTCGGGTGGGATGAGGGGTTCATCGCCTTGCACATTCACCACTAATGCATTGTTAGGAAGTTTGAGTAATTGTGCTACTTCAGCAAGGCGATCAGTACCGGTTGGATGATTTTCGCTAGTCAATAAACATTCGATGCGATGTTCATCACAAGCCGCTTGAATTTCTGTCGAGTCTGTCGCCACTACAACGCTGTGCGCTAAAGATTTTTTGGCCTGCTCTGCAACCCGCACCACCATAGGTTTACCACCAATATCCGCAAGTGGCTTGCGCGGTAAACGCGTTGATCCCAATCTTGCTGGTATGACAACCAAAAAGTCTGGGGCTTTAGAGGCACTCATTCTGAATTAGTTAGAGAACTTCATCAGCGCTTAGGCTGCGTGCTTCCTCAACCAGCATCACTGGCACATCATCACGAATTGGATAAGCTAAATGATCTGCTTTGCAAATCAGCTCATGCTTATCTGCATCTAAATGCAATTGGCTTTTGCACAAAGGGCAAACCAAGATATCGAGTAGTCGTCTGTCCATAATGATTTCAATCAAGTGTATGAGAAAAGAGTGTAGCGCTTAATGCATAAAGAGGTATCTGAATGGGCATCTAAGCAGGCTTACAAAGGCTATAGGGTATACCTACGAGGATCGGGTCTTTGCAAAATCGATTGCACCCATTCCATCAGATTCTCGGGAAGTCGTAATGACATCGGCACAACCCAAATGCGTTCATCAGAGATGTCGGTACATTTAACGGCATCTTTCTCGGTAATGAGAATGCATTGCGCTTTGATAGAGGTAAAAAATTCTGGGGTGTAAGCAGCGTGGTCCGGAAGGGGAATCTGTTTTCCGATAACACCCTGTTTTGCTAAATCATCAAAAAAGCGTTGTGGGTTACCAAGGCCCGCAATTGCTGTAATACTTTTTGGTAAGAACTGTTCAGCAATCTGTTCAAAAGATTGGGTGTTTGAGGTATTAATGAGTTGGTAGGGCTTACCAAGATTGCTAGCGAGATTGAAAAAACGGCGACCCAAAAAGTATTCGTCTTGGATGCCACTCTTTTGTTTTTTGGGTGTGCCAGTAAAGAGCGTAGCATCACGCTCGCGCGTTGCAGGTTCACGTAGCGGTCCTGCGGGAAGCAAGAAGCAATTACCTTCTCCACGATCATCACGCACCACAAATTCAATATCGTGACCACCTTCACGAGCTGGCCAGCGAACCAATCCTTGGTGTTGAAGACCATCATCGCTAATGATGACATTTACTTCGGGAGAGTTTTTAAGTAGAGCCTTAATGCTTTGCTGACGCTTAGGAAAAACCCAAATTGGAAATACATCCCCAGTACGTTTGGCAAGTAAGACAGGTTCATCGCCAACCACCGAGGGATCAGAATCGCTTTTTACTTCTAGCGGCGCAGTTTGGCTTGATGCTCCGTAGCCTCTGCTAATAATCCCAGGCTTCCATCCAAGTTGTGATAATTGCTGAGCAAGCGCAATCACTATTGGCGTTTTGCCCGTACCACCCACCCGTATATTGCCAACGATGATGATCGGCACAGGGGCTGGCTTTGCTTTGGAAAGATCTAAATCCTGAATCAGTTTTCGAATGCGCAATATAAGTCCATATAGCAAAGAGAGTGGCCACAGCAAAAGACTCGTGGGGCCACGTCTCTCCCAAAACTTCGGGGCTTTACGGAAGATAGAAAGTGCCATGACTTTTATGGTTACTTTTTAGTCTGACTGCTAAAAACTATATTACTGAGGTTCGCATCACGTGCAGCCTCTAGGGCTGTCATGACGGATTGATGAGGTGCTTTAGCATCTGCATCAATGTTGACTTGCAGATTGCTTTCTTTGCTGCCTAATTGTGTCAAGGCATTGCTAAGTTGAGATGAATCAGTCACCTTCCCGTTAATGGCAAAGCGACCATCACGACTCACTGCAATGTGAACTTGCTTGCTCTCAGCCTGAGATTCAACTCCACTTGCGGTGGGTAGAGTAATCGCTAATTCTTGATAGCGAGTGAAAGTAGTTGAGATCATTAAAAAGATCAGCACTACTAATAAGACATCTATGAATGGAATGAGATTAATTTCTGGCTCAGCAGAAACGGATACTATTCCTAGGGAAAATTGCTTTCCTGATTTTGAATGGGTGTCTAACCAACTCATTACGCAGATTCTGTTGGGTAGAGTTTTTTAAATAGTTGGCGCGTAAATTCTTCGCACTCACGTTGGCGTTGATTTGCAATTGCACGTAGGGCGCGCCAAGCCGCTAATGCAGGAATGGCAATCAGCAAACCAAAAGCGGTGTTGTAGAGCGCTACAGAAATTCCGTGTGCCAGTTGTTGAGGGCTTCCAGCACCATTGATTGCGCCTTGACTGCCGAAGATCTCAATCATGCCCACGACGGTACCAAATAATCCCAATAATGGGGCTATGGTGGCAATTGTTGCTAATGCGCCTAGGTAGCGATCAAACTTGTGCCAAGTGGCCTGAGCCAGCGCTTGAAGCTCTTCAAGCGCTGATGCAGCGCTCGCGCCAGCAAGCTTCTCTGTCAGAGTGCAAGCAAGTAAAGGGCTGGCGGGAGAGAGTTGGGCTAATTCTGAAAGTTGCTCATTGGCCAAGGTTTTTTGGCCAAGTAATTGATTGGTAAGAGTAAAGGCTGCTTCCAGGCTACCCTTAGGAAAAATGTGATCACGCCGTAGATACCAGCTACGCTCGATAACGATGGCAAGGCCAATAATGGAGATGATCAAAAGAGGCCAAATGGGCCAGCCGGCGGATAGTAAGATGGAGTACATAAGCTCAGTACTTTAGCTGAATTAAAAAGCCTCTTTCAGAAAGCTAGCCTGTGGATAACTCTGTGCAAAACTTTTTTGAGAAGATGCTCTAAGTCCTTGATTGATCGTCGGCGTGGTGAAATATGCCCAAAAGCGCCATTCGATGAAGGGATAAATTCAGTATATAAATCATGGACTTGCAATTTAACTGTAGTATTTATGAGACGTTTAGGGTCAGTAATCACTTACTTATAGGCATTAAACCAAGGGCCAATGGGCTTCTGTGGATATTTATTACCGTCTAAGCAAGATAGCTTGGAGAGCAAAGAGAAAAAATGTCGGAAATATCAAGGGAAATTCTGTCAGTTGGCGATCTAAACCGCGCCATTGCTGCCTCTTTGGAGGATCGTTTTGATACTGTTTGGGTTAGCGGGGAGATTTCCAACTTCAAGGCTTATGACAGCGGGCACTGGTACTTCTCATTAAAGGATGAAGAAGGTCAGATTCGCTGCGTGATGTTCCGTGGCCGGAATGGTCAAGTCGGCTTTATGCCTCAGTCAGGAGATTTGGTAGAGGTTAGTGCGAGCTTAGGGATGTATGTCCCCAGAGGTGACGTCCAGCTCACGATCCAAACTTTGCGACGCGCTGGCATGGGTGGTTTATACGAAGCTTTTTTAAAGCTCAAAGCCAAACTCGCAAAAGAAGGTTTGTTTGATGAGGATCGTAAGCGTGATATCCCAACGCATCCTAGATCCATTGGCATTATTACTTCACCACAAGCTGCTGCATTGAAAGATGTGCTGAGTACATTAGCAAGACGTGCACCACATATTCCGATTGTAATTTACCCAACACTGGTGCAAGGACCCGATGCACCAGCGGGAATTATTACTGCACTTAAGGCTGCAGAAAAAGAACATGCAGTTGATGTGATCTTGCTGGTTCGTGGCGGTGGCAGTATTGAAGACCTCTGGGCTTTTAACGACGAGCAATTAGCATATGCGATTGCAAACTCTCCGATTCCCGTTGTAAGTGGTGTTGGGCATGAAACAGATTTCACAATCGCAGACTTTGTTGCTGACTTGCGTGCGCCAACACCGACGGGCGCAGCAGAGCTGGCGGCACCACGCAGAGACCAGATGCTGCAGGAGCTTGACGCCATCATGCAGGCACTGCTTCAACGGATTAACCAACGTGTTGAGCGCGAGGCGCAAACCTTGGACCAATTAGCCTTGAGATTAAGTCATGCATTACCTAACCCCGATCGTATGCGCGAACAAATTACCAACTGGCAGCAGCGCCTCAATCAAGCCTGGGCTGTGCGCATGGATAACTGGAAGCGAAATCAAGTGCACTATCAATCTCAGCTAGAGATGCTTAATCCCCAGAGAACTTTGGAGCGCGGTTATTCAGTGATTTTAAGTAGAGAAGACAATCAGTTACGCGCAGTAAGGGGGCCAGGAGAACTGTCTACTGAAACAGTATTTCAAATTCAGATGGCAGATGGTGAGGCAGAAGTTAGATTGGCCGATATCAAAATAAGCCCGTAGTTGCAAATGGACATTATTTGACAAAACGTACGTTTTTACGTACCATATGTCAAAAGGAGTTTAATAATGACGACATTAACTGCAAGCGAAGCTAGGGCGGGTCTTTACCGTTTAATTGATCAGACGGCCGAGTCACATAAGCCCGTGGTCATTTCGGGGAAGCGTGCCAATGCTGTCTTAATCTCTGAAGAAGATTGGAGTGCTATTCAAGAGACTCTATATCTTATGTCAATACCAGGAATGCGCGAATCAATTAAAGATGCAATGGCTGAGCCATTAGCTAAAAGTAAAAAGGTATTGAAGTGGTAGTTTGGAATTTAGCTTATTCCAAATACTCCCTAAAGGATGCAAAAAAAATATCAGCCGCTGGATTGAGAGATAAAACTCAAGCTTTGCTTGATATTCTTCAGGCTGATCCTTTTCAAAATCCGCCGCCGTATGAGAAATTAGTGGGTGATTTCAAGGGAGCATATTCGCGGAGAATTAATATTCAACATCGGCTTGTATATGAGGTATTTCGTAAAGAGAAAACGGTTCGCATTCTGAGAATGTGGACGCATTACGAATAGAGCTTCAGAGAATATTGGGTTCAATCTCCAAGCTCACACCAAATTCTTTTTTGACTTTATCTTGGATGCATTTGGCTAGACCTAAAATATCTTGGGCTGTACCGTTGCCATGATTTACTAAGACAAGCGCTTGATTGCCGTAAACGCCAACATTGCCCATGCGCTGACCCTTAAAGCCGCATTGATCAATTAACCAGCCAGCAGCAAGCTTGCGCTTACCTACAGCATCTGGGTATGAAACCAACTCTGGGTATTTATGAAGTAGGGTCTCGTATTGTTCATTTGGAACAATTGGGTTTTGAAAGAAGCTACCTGCATTACCAATTACCTTGGGGTCAGGCAACTTATGTGTGCGAATCTTACAAACCGCCAAAAAGATATCTTCTGGGCTTGGGGACGAGTTTTTTGAAAACTGTTTAGCTAAATCCGCGTAATGAATACACGCTTGCCATTGTTTAGGGATTTTAAAAACGACCTTTGTCACAATATAGCGATGGGGATTTTTCTTGAAGTAGCTATCGCGATATGCAAACTGGCAAGCATCTTTTGTAAGAGTGACAAAGGCATGGCTTTTAGAATCAAAAGCTTCAACAGAATCAATGTACTCGCCTATCTCAACACCATAAGCACCAATGTTCTGAATGGGTGCAGCGCCAACTGTGCCCGGTATAAGGGCTAGGTTTTCTAGACCTGGAAAATCGTTCTCCAAGGTCCAGGCAACGAATTCATGCCAGTTCACTCCGCCGCCAACCGCTATTACAGTTGAGCTGGCATCAGCAGCAATTATCTGCTGACCAGTGATATTCATGAGTAAGGTTGCGCCAGGTAGAACCTTGGGCAGGATGACATTACTACCCCCACCGAGCACCCGCCAAGTCAATTGCTTCTCGGCAATTTCTTTCATTACCCCTGGAATTTGATCTGCAGCAGTAATTTCGTAGGCCAGTTCTGCACTGGTATCAAACCCAAAGGTATTACGATCCCGAAGATCGAGGTTTGGGCTCGATTTTGAGTGTGAGGATGCATTCTGGCCAGAGTTCATGCCACAATCTTATTCGAATGTTTGCCAAGTGCGCAGATAATTAAAGATATTACGTAATTGAATAAATAGGGAGTAAAAAATGCCTTCATTTGACGTGGTTTGCGAACCGGACATGGTTGAGCTTAAAAATGCGATTGAGCAATCCAATAAAGAGATTAGCAATCGCTTTGACTTTAAGGGTTCTGATAGTCGCGTAGAGCAAAAAGATGAAACTCTCATCTTATTTGGTGATGATGACTTTAAATTGGGTCAAGTACGGGATGTGCTCTTTGGCAAGATGGCTAAGCGCAACGTAGATGTACGTTATCTGAAAGATGATAAAAAAGAGACTATTGGTAGCGATAAGCGCAAGCAAACCATGAAGATTCAAAAAGGCATCACTTCAGAGCTTGCTAAAAAAGTAGTCCGTATTATTAAAGATAGCAAAATCAAAGTGCAAGCGAGTATTCAGGGTGATGCGGTTCGTGTTACTGGTGCAAAGCGAGATGATCTGCAAGCAACAATGGCCCTGCTTAAAAAAGACGTGACCGAAGCGCCATTGGGCTTTAATAATTTCCGTGACTAATGAATCTCCCAAGATAGCCCCAGCAAGCGAAGAGGCGATAGAGCGCTTTTGCGATGCTTGCTGGCTAGAGGACGGTCTGGCAAAGAACAGTCTGTCTGCTTATCGAAGGGATCTGTTGTTACTGGCGCAATGGCTATATCGGCAATCTGGCGCTGATCTATATTCGGTTCAAGAAAAAGATCTCACTGCCTACATAGCGCATCGCAGAGCAGACAAGGCAACTACTGCCAATCGACGACTTACCGTATTCAAACGTTTTTATCGTCATGCTTTACGTATCAACTTAGTCAAGAGCGATCCGTGCATTGGATTGCGTGCTGCAAAGCAGGCTTTGCGTTTTCCTAAAACATTGAGCGAAGATCAGGTCACTGCTTTGCTCAATGCGCCCGATATAGAAACTCCGCTGGGTTTGCGTGATCGCACAATGCTTGAACTCATGTATGCCTCTGGCTTACGTGTCTCAGAAATTGTTTCTCTTAAGACGGTTGCCTTGGGTTTGAATGAGGGCGTCGTACGTGTCGTCAATGGTAAAGGCGGTAAAGAACGTTTAGTGCCTTTTGGTGGCGAAGCGGGGCAGTGGTTAAGAAGATATCTTGCAGAAGCTCGTACACCACTTCTTGAGGGTAAAACGACTGATGCGGTGTTTGTGGGGCGCCATACTGGTACAGGCCTAACAAGACAAGCTTTTTGGGCTCTGATTAAGCGTTATGCAACTGTTGCCAATATCCCTGTTGCACTATCACCACACACTCTTCGGCATGCTTTTGCAACGCACCTACTCAATCATGGTGCTGACTTGAGGGTGGTGCAATTATTACTGGGTCATGCAGACATTTCGACTACGCAGATTTATACCCACGTAGCTAGAGAGCGCCTTAAATCGATTCATCAGCAGCATCACCCACGTGGTTCATGATTGGAATGCTAAAAGTGTTTAAGATGGCGTTATGACTTTAACCTTAGACCTGTTGTTGATTCCGATTGCCTATCTTATCGGCTCTATTTCATTTGCCGTGGTAGTCAGTAAGTGCATGAACCTACCTGATCCACATTCTTATGGTTCTGGCAATCCGGGCGCTACTAATGTATTGCGAACAGGCAATAAGTTGGCAGCCGGACTCACTTTTCTTGGAGATGCTCTTAAAGGTTATTTTGCGGTGATGCTGGCTCGACTTTTGTTGGGCGATCAATCGCTCACTTCTTCCTTGGGTTCATGGGTGCTGTGTGGTGTAGTGCTTGCCGTTTTCTTGGGGCATCTGTTTCCAATCTTTCATGGCTTTAAAGGTGGCAAAGGCGTTGCTACCGCATGCGGTATTTTGTTCGGCGTCAATGTGATCCTTGGTATCGCTACTCTTGGTACCTGGATTATTGTGGCTGTATTCATGCGCTACTCCTCTTTGGCCGCTTTGGCTGCCGCCGTATTTGGCCCAATGTATTTTGTATTTTTGTTTGGTTTTCAGCCAATGGGTATTGCACTGTTAGTGGTGTGCCTACTTTTAATCTGGCGCCATCGTAGCAATATCCAAAATTTACTCAACGGCACAGAAAGCCGAATTGGTTCAAAAAAGAACAAAACCTAAAGAGCCCAACAGTAGATAAGGAGAAAAAATGACTATTGCTTATGCTTGTGTCTTATTCATGGGGTTATTTCCCTACGTGGCAGCCGGCATCGCCAAAAAGGGTTTTGATCAATACGACAACAGTATGCCAAGGCAATGGCTCGCTAAGCAAACCGGTTTTAGGGCCAGGGCTAACGCTGCTCAAGCCAACCTTTTTGAGTCTCTTCCCCTCTTTTTTGCGGCAGTGATCATCGCCTCCATCAATAATGCACCGCAAGCAAGGATCGATTTACTTGCGATTGGCTTTGTCATTGCTCGTATTGCATATTTAATTTGTTATATCGCTAATTGGCCCAGCACAAGATCAATCGTGTGGTTGTTGGGTTTAATTTGTGTCGTCGCAATATTTTTCCAGATCTAAATAAGATAATCCTCAAGATGGCAACCAAAAAAACATCCAATTCAGTATCGGCTAAGAAGGTCACAAAGAAATCTGTGACTACTAAATCGACAGTTAAAAAATCTACCAACAAGAGAGGCGAGTCCGGTCTTCCGCTCTCAGTTGTGATCCGTCGCCGTATTGAGGCGCAGAAAGCGCGCTTTCATGCAAATGACAATATTGCTGCTTTTATTAAACCAGGCGAGCTAGAGCGTTTAGTTGATGAAGTTTCTGAAAAGATGCAGGCTGTATTAGAGAGTCTAGTTATTGATACTAAGAATGATCACAACACCAGAAATACCAGCCAGCGCGTAGCCAAGATGTATGTGCAAGAAGTATTTAATGGTCGTTACGTTGAGCAACCCACCTTGACGAAATTTCCGAACGTGAGTCGCTTAAACGAGCTCATGATTATTGGCCCCATTACCGTACGAAGTGCATGCTCTCATCATCTGTGCCCCATCATGGGCCGCATTTGGATTGGCGTTCTACCTAGTAAGGAGTCTGCGTTAATTGGCCTATCCAAATACTCGCGATTAACTGAGTGGGTCATGTGTAGACCCCAGATTCAAGAAGAGGCTGTAGTGGAGTTGGCTGACATGCTCGAGAAAAAGATTAAACCAATTGGTGTTGCTGTAGTGATGGACGCTGATCACTTTTGCATGCAATGGCGTGGTGTAAAAGATCGTGACTCCAAGATGATTAATAGCGTGATGCGTGGAGCTTTCTTAAAAGACTCTAATCTACGTCGTGAGTTTTTAGCATTAATTGATCGTAAGTAATCTAGCGTGCGTCGTATACGCCTTTACATCAATCTTATCTTGTCGGTGGGTATGCTTGCAGCATGCGCCTCTATTCCCGATAAAAATGTAGACCCCAGTAAAAATAATGCTGTTAATTTTCGTAAAGATCTCAAAGAATGTAGAGAGGACTATCCAGAGGCTGGCTCTGGGGTGCATATCCGCCAATGGGAGGGCTGCATGAATTTAAAAGGTTGGCGCTAATCTCCGGGATAACTTATTTGGTGAGAATAATTCTCATCTATATTTGTATATAAATCAGTGGGTTATGTGCACTCTAGCAAGTCCAAATCATCTCCACTATGATCAGCACAGTTTTAGAGATTCTTACTGCTGATCGTTTTACTTTTTGGAGAACCCATGAAAAATAGTCGTCGCCAATTTATGATTTTGTCCGCTGCTGGTGCTTGCACTTTGGCATTGAACGGTAAAGTTCAAGCTCAAGCAATGGTTGCTGAATCTGATCCACAAGCCAAGGCTTTGAAGTATATTGCAGTCTCTGACGTTGCTGGCAAGAATTGCGCTAATTGCGCTCTCTACCAAGGCAAACCAGATTCCGCCGCAGGTGGTTGTGCTTTATTCGCTGGTAAGCAAGTGGCTGCTAAAGCCCATTGCAGTGCTTGGGCCAAGAAAGCTTAAGCTAGCTTAATAAATATATGAGGTGAATATTTACCTCATTTAAAAAGACTGCTGCGGCAGTCTTTTTTATTGCATATAGAAAATCCCTGTATTTGCAGTAAGGCTTTATGATGAGTTGTAATCGGTAATGCTAAAGACTTTAAGAAAATTAAAAATGAACCGCACCATCAAGCACCTAATACAACGCTGCGCTTTTTATTTTGGGGGTGACCAGCCTTATGTGAGCTGGACCGAGCGTCTTCGATCAAGCGTAGGGTCGCTTCTGGGTTTGTTTTTGGTCTTCGCTATTGCCAAATTACTGGGTGAGCTGACTGGCATTGATGAGTGGTTGATGGCTTCATTGGGAGCAAGTGCTTTGTTGGTTTTTGCTTTGCCTGGGAGTCCAATGGCTCAGCCATGGGCCGTGATTGCTGGCAATACTTTATCTGCTCTGATTGGCATTACTGCCGCTATTGTGATTCCGGATTCTGTATTGGCCATGCCACTTGCAGCCAGCCTATCCATCTTGGGAATGTTTATCTTACGATGCCTGCATCCACCTGCAGCAGCCGTTGCTTTAATTGCAGTGTTGGGGCACGTTACGCATTACCGTTATGCCTTCTTTCCAGTCATGGTTGATTCAGTGCTTTTAGTCATCGCCGCAGGAATGTATAGCAACCTGACTGGCAAAAAGTACCCAAATAGACCTAATTAATCTCTAATTGGGCCTATTTTTTATCTAAAAGCCACCCAATGAATTTATTTAATTTTAGTGGCGGCGATTGAAGCGATGCAATCTTTAATGCCGTAATTTTGGTATTTGCCCACATTTTCTTTTTTCAGTGACTGGGCACACTCATTTACAGAGTTACGAACGTTGATTTTTGGGATATTGCTACCGGTCATTTTGGCTCCTATTGGCTAATTATTAATAACGTTTTTATTGCCCTTGCGCTATCTTGCGCTTTTATTGGTTTTAGCGCCTATTTTATAAAAGGTTTTGGCGCCCGATAAAGCGATAAAATCTACAGCTAATAGTTTAAATATCAGTTAATTGCAGAATATATTCAAAAGGTTAGCTATTTGCCCATGACGCAAGTTTTACCCGTAATTCTCTGTGGAGGGTCTGGAACTCGTCTCTGGCCGCTTTCTCGCTCAGGTTTTCCTAAGCAGTTTTTGGTTCTGTCTGGCAATGATGCTCAGCAAAGTCTTTTTCAAGAGGCTATTGGGCGCATTCATGCGGTAGAAGGCAAAAATATTTCCTTGGGTCAAACAGTCATTGTGACCAATGAAGAACATCGCTTTCTGGCGCTGGATCAATTGCGTGAGCTAAAGAATGTTTCTGCATCCTTATTGCTTGAACCATCTGGCCGTAATACTGCCCCTGCATTAACGCTTGCCGCTTTGTATGCCAAAGAGCAGGGTAATGATCCTATTTTGGTGGTAACGCCTGCAGATCAAACCGTCACTAACCCCACTGCATTTTCTGCGACATTAGCAAAAGCAATCGAGATTGCACAGAAGGGTGCCATCGCTATTCTGGGCATCACTCCTAAAACACCAGAGACTGGTTATGGCTACATTAAAGTTCAAGGCAACAAAAGTCATGATCAATCTACCGGATATACCGTTGAGCGCTTTGTCGAAAAGCCAGATGCGCAAACTGCTAAAAAGTATTTAGAAGAGGGCGGCTTCTTTTGGAATGGCGGCATGTTTGTATTAAAGGCGAGTGTTTGGTTGGCTGCTTTAGAGGCTTATCGACCTGATATCTTGGAAGCCACTCAAAAATCTTGGAGCACCAAAACAATGGATAGCTCTGGCGATGCTGTCTTTATTCGCCCTGAAAAAGACCTGTTCAATGCCATCCCCAGTGAGTCTATTGACTACGCTGTAATTGAAAAATGCCCTGGCTCACATTTTCCTATTCAGATGGTCGAGCTAGACGCCGGCTGGAATGACTTAGGTGCATGGGATGCTGTATGGCAAGTTGGCAAGCAGGATTCAGATGGAAACGTCACTAGTGGCGATACGCTGCTTACTAATTCAAAAAACTCTTTAGTGCATGCGAGCAGTCGCTTAGTTAGTGCTGTTGGTATCGAAAATTTAATCATTGTTGAAACCGCCGATGCGGTGTTGGTGGCTGATAGAAAAAATAGTCAAGATGTCAAAAATATTGTTGGGCAACTAGAGGCTCAAAAGCGGGAAGAGAAAAACCTCCATCGCAAAGTGTCTCGGCCTTGGGGTTGGTATGACAGTGTGGATGAGGGTGAGCGCTTTAAAGTCAAGCGTATTCAAGTAAAGCCTGGCGCAAGCCTTTCTTTGCAGATGCACCACCACCGTGCAGAGCATTGGATTGTGGTCAAAGGCGTAGCTGAGATTACCAATGGTGATCAAGTGATTACGCTCACAGAGAATCAAAGCACTTATATTCCTCAAGGCCAGAAGCATCGCTTGGCCAACCCCGGCAATACCCCGCTAGAAATTATTGAAGTCCAGTCGGGCAGTTATCTGGGCGAGGATGATATTGTGAGATTTGAAGATACCTATGGTAGAAGCTAAGGTATAAGCTAATTTATAGCAGAACAAATAGAGATTGAAATACGCAAAGAGTAGAGAGTTGAGATTATGAGTAAACAAAAAGTTGCTTTGATTACCGGCATCACTGGCCAAGACGGTTCCTATTTAGCAGAGTTCTTGCTAGAAAAGGGCTACATTGTTCATGGGATTAAGCGCCGCGCTTCTTCTTTTAATACTGAGCGCATTGATCATATTTATCAAGATCCACACATTAATCACCCAGATTTGATTTTGCATTACGGTGATTTAACGGACACCAGCAACTTAGTTCGTATTATTCAAGAATGTCAGCCAGATGAGATTTATAACTTGGGCGCGCAGTCTCATGTCGCAGTCTCTTTTGAGTCTCCTGAATATACTGCTGATGTCGATGCCATTGGCCCCCTTCGTATGCTAGAAGCAATTCGCATTTTGGGGTTAGAGAAAAAAACTCGCTTCTATCAAGCATCTACTTCTGAGCTCTATGGTTTGGTGCAAGAGATTCCACAAAAAGAAACTACACCTTTTTATCCACGTAGTCCTTATGCAGTCGCCAAGATGTACGCTTACTGGATCACAGTAAATTACCGCGAAGCTTATGGAATTTATGCGTGTAATGGCATATTGTTTAATCATGAATCCAAGCGACGTGGCGAAACTTTTGTAACCCGAAAAGTGACTCGTGGTTTGGCCAATATTGCTCAAGGCTTAGAGAAGTGTTTGTTCATGGGCAATATTGATGCTCTGCGTGACTGGGGTCACGCTAAAGACTATGTGCGCATGCAATGGCTCATGCTTCAACAAGATAAACCAGAAGATTTTGTCATTGCTACAGGTGTACAGTTCACTGTTCGTGAATTTATTATCCGTAGTGCTAAACAATTGGGTATTACGCTCAAGTTTGAAGGTGCTGCCGAGAGTGAAAAAGCGATCGTTGCTTCTATTGACGGTGACAAAGCCCCGGCTTTAAAAGTAGGTGATGTGATCGTACAAATTGATCCGCGCTACTACCGTCCAACGGAAGTTGAAACCCTCTTAGGCGATCCAACTAAAGCAAAAACAAAACTCGGCTGGGTTCCAGAAATCACCTTAGATCAAATGATTGTAGAAATGGTAGCCAGTGATCTTGAGAAGGCCAAGCAGCATGCGCTGCTGGCAAAGCATGGCTACTCAGTATCGGTTGGTAAAGAAAACTAAAAGAAATCATCAACCAAAGAAAAGTATGAGTTCTGATTTGGACCTAAAAAATCAAAAAATCTATGTAGCTGGTCATCGCGGTATGGTGGGTTCTGCCATTGTGCGCAATTTGCAAGCTCAGGGCTACACCAATATTGTCACGAGAACCCACGCTGAACTGGATTTAACGAATCAGGCTGCAGTACAGGCATTCTTTGAGAAAGAAAAGCCAGATCAAGTGTATTTAGCAGCAGCCAAGGTCGGCGGTATTCATGCGAACAATGCCTTTCCTGCTGAATTTATTTATGACAACTTGATGGTGCAAAACAATGTCATTCATCAGGCATTTAAGAGTGGCATTAAAAGACTTCTCTTTTTGGGCTCAAGCTGTATCTATCCGAAGTTAGCTCCCCAACCTATGAGTGAAGATGCCTTGCTCACGGGGAAATTAGAGCCAACGAACGAGCCTTATGCGATTGCCAAAATTGCAGGCATCAAAATGTGTGAAAGTTACAACCGTCAGTACGGTCAAAGCCATGGGATTGATTACCGCTCGGTAATGCCTACTAATTTGTACGGACCAGGCGATAACTATCACCCTGAAAACAGTCATGTGATTCCAGCTTTAATCAGAAGATTTCATGAGGCTAAAGTGAGCAATGCTCCTGAGGTAGTGATTTGGGGTACAGGTACTCCACGTCGGGAGTTTCTGTATGTGGATGATATGGCTGCCGCATCAGTATTTGTCATGGGATTAGATAAGGCTATCTATGACGAACAAACAGTACCAATGCAAAGCCATATTAATGTTGGTTTTGGAAGTGACATCACCATTGCACAGCTAGCCCAAGCTATTGCTAAAGCAACAGGTTATCAAGGAGCAATCAATTTTGACCCAAGTAAACCTGATGGGGCGCCACGAAAATGGATGGACTCAAATCTCTTAAAGCATCTTGGGTGGAATCCTGGTGTTCAATTAGAAGACGGACTTTATCTTGCCTACACAGATTTTCAGAGAAATGAAAATAGAGATGGGGGTCTAGGTGACTCAATTTTTTGAGACTCAAAAAGGAGTTAATACAAAACCCTCAATTTTCATGAGACATGATTTTTTAGACCTTGCAAAGGGTGTCGGGATACTTCTCGTAATTGCAGGGCACACTATTCAAGAAGGGTCAGCTAAATTTGATGATTCTTTATTGTTTCGAATCATCTACTCTTTTCATATGCCCCTTTTTGTTTTTTTATCTGGGGCCGTGGCTTCATTATGGTATGACCCTAATACTATTGATGAAGGAATCCGCAGAACGTGGATAGCTTTTAAGGCTCGAATGAGCAAGGTTGCCGTTAGGCTTCTGTTGCCATTTCTTGCCTGGACAGTCATTAACAGTATTTTTTTTAAGGGTTTCAATAGCGTATTTCCAGATTTAATTTTGGCGTTTCGTAGGCCAGATTCTTCTTTATGGTTTTTGCTGTGTATTTTTTACTGCGTTTTTTTGTTTTGTCTATTTCAGCTTGTCTATGCTGCCATATATGCATTGCTGAATCAGTTTGGGCTACTGTCTGATCGATTTATAAAGATAATTAAGTCAGGCCAATGGCAACTTATTAGCATTTTTTTGCTTTGGTTATTTTTAAAGCATTACAGCTCGCACGCTGCTGGTTTAGGGCTATTAAAAATTTATTTCAATTATTTTGTACTTGGAATTTGGTTTTATAAATGTATTTATCCCATCCAACTGAAATGGAGTCGCCTGCCTCTGTTCTTAATATTTGCCCTTTGTGTTAGTTTCTGGCACAGGTCAAGCCTAGACCACATCCTTCCGAATTCCTATTTATTCTTTCAGGAACCGTTCATTCGCTATATTTTTTCTGCATTTGTAGCAATTTGTGGGATTTTGATTGCTATCGATATTACAGATGAAATCTTTAAGAGAAAGCCTAGGCTTATCTATCCATTCCTAATCATCTGCGGCAAACTTTCTTTAGGAATTTATGTCATACACCACTATTTTTTAAATATCTCTCCGCCAATCGTTACTGCGTTGTTGTTAAGTATTTTAATCTCTTGGTTGATCCTAAAAATTCCGATTGCAAAGACCGTATTGCTAGGTGAATAACTCAAGAAATATGTTTTATATTTTATTCGTTATGATTGGAGAAACATGACTTTTCGCTGGCTATCTCTAAAAGATTTTGAAAATTCTCATACTGGCAAAGCGGCGCTAGTGCTTGCTCATGGACCTAGTTTAAATAAGGTAAAACCATATTTAGATAGCTTTAGGGCCGCTAATGGCATTATATTTGGATGCAATGATTGGTATAACATGTATTCAACCATTCCAGATTATTGGGTAATGGCAAATGCAGACATCAACATACAAACTGAATGCAAGAAGATTGGCAAATCACAAGATCAGTTGCGAGCACTTATCTATGCTGATAGCGCTGATGTTACCGAACGCACGTGGATTGAAAAAAATATAGATGTTCCTGTACTGCCTTATGACCAAAGACATTTTCAGGGGAGTCCATGTAGCGAGCGACGTCTTAAGCCTTACAAGATCCTTAAGAGGAGGTTAACCCGCAAGAAAATCTGTTGTGATCAAATTATTCCGGGTAGATTGACCATACAGGAGTATTTGGCGAACTTTCTTGGCAGCGAAATACGCTATGGCACAGGAAATACAGTTGCACTCCACCAAATCTCTTTGGCAATCATTGCTGGGTGCAACCCCGTTTATTTTGTTGGAGTGGATTTGGATTACAGACTAGGTTATGCCAATGGAGGTGTAGCGCCAGACGTTACCTATTTTGACATTGATCGAAATGAGATTCTGAGAGATCTTCTTACCATTCGTCATATTGCGGAGAAAAAAGGAGTTCATATAAAAAATCTAAATGTTGAATCTACTTACTCTGTAATTGATTTGGAGAATTTAGAGATATCGGAATTATTTTCTGAAAGAAGATAGTGCTACGCTAATACTTGAAAGTCACAATTAGAGTTTATTAATTCTTGTAACTCCACCCCATTCTTTTTATCAAACCAAGTTTTGGGAATGATTTTTATTTTATTTTCTCCTAGTAATGCGGCAGTTAGGCTGAAGGTGCTGTTAGAGCAAATTAAAATAGTCGCCTTACGCATGAGATCGTGCGCGTATAAGGGGTCAATTGAATCGAGAAAATGTGTAGATTCAAAATAACCATGTAGGCTTTTTCGGAAATTTGGTTCGATTGGCGAATCACTTATAAATAAAGCAGTTTTTACAAGGCTATTAAAGTTTTTTGCAATTCCTAAGAATTCATTGTCGCTAATAATATGAGTGGCTACTTTTAAGTAATCCCCCCTTCGCATATGTACGCAAATAAATGGTTCAGCAAGACTAATGATTGAATTATCGGCGCCTAATTTTCCAGATTGAGGACTAAATAATTTTTTAATCTCATTTTTCTTAAGAGCCTTAATCCCTTGTTCCAAAACGAAGGCATTGCTTGCGGTTACTTTTTTGATATTTGTGGAATTATTGCTGCATTTTTCAATATTATTAATAGTGATATTAAATAGATCGAGGTTCCAGGGCCTTTTTATAAATACCTCCTCTAATTTTTAGCCTTGTTTATTGCGACTAAAATTTACCTCATCGCTTTTAAAATAGGAAAAATTAGATGCGACTATTTGACCTGACTGCTGCGTATCAAAAAAAGTGGCAGCTTGGAGAATTTGAGCGCCAAGACCCCCCTCGAAAAGAATTTCTAGTGCATTAACATCATTTTTTTTGCGAAAGAAGATCATGGGCGTCAAGGATACTTGAGTGTTAGGTTATTTTATCTCACCATATGGCCTTACTTCTAGCGGCATTATGAATAAATAACGACCAGCTATGTCGATTTATCATTTACTTTTAGGCGATAATAATCAAGAGTAGCATGTAAATTACTACGGAATAACTCAGATTGAAAAATATTAATATTATTGCAGAAATTGGAATTAATCACGATGGTCAATATGAGATTGCAGAAGCGCTATTAGTTGCAGCAGCTAACTCAGGCGTTAATGGTGTTAAGTTTCAGTATCGCAACTTAGATAATGCTTATGCAGATCGAGCTTCTGAAATTGGCGATGAAATTATTTCCAATGAAATTAAGAAGAACTATCTTTCTCCAAAAAGTATCGTTAAGCTCATTGAAAAGGGTCATGAGCTAAATATTCAGGTTGGCATTAGTTTTTTTGAGCAGATGGATATCTTAGACTTTGCTGACGATATTGAAAGGTTTGATTTTTTTAAAATTCCATCTGTAGAGCTTTCCAATACAGCTTTAATCAATTCTTTGCTTGATTTTGATAAACCAGTTTATGTATCCCTTGGCTGCCACTCAGAGGTAGAGATTGATTTAGCTTTAGCCCAATTAAAGGGTCGCCAATGGATCCCCTTGCATTGTGTTTCAAACTATCCTCTGTCAATCTTCAATGCGAAGCTAGGCTATTTAGACTATCTTAAAAATAAATGGTCGCGAGATTTTGGGTACTCCAGCCATGATGAAAATTGGGAAGTTTGTCTTATTGCAATGGCAAAAGGAGCAACTACTATTGAGCGGCATATTACATTTGATAAGTCGGCTCTTGGGCTTGATCATTCTACGAGTTCAACACCAGAAGAGTTTAAGAGAATAACTTTTTTTGCTGAAAATATGAAATTTATATTGGCTGGAAATGCCGCTAGGATTCCTAATCAAGGCGAGTTATTAAATCTTCAGAATTTGGGTAGATCTTATTACTCAAAAGTTGATATCCATCCGGATGAATTGGTTACTTACGATCAGCTGGTATTGCGTTCCCCCAGAGTTGGTATGGATAGATCTGAGATAGGTAAATATATTGGCCGCCATCCTATCAAGTCTATTAAGGCTGGAGACGTGCTTAATCTATCTGTATTTGAGAAGAATGCAAAAATTTCAGTTGGGGCGATAGAGTTTGCCAAGAGTAAAAAAATTGGATTACCAGTTCGGCTCCATGATTACGGACTGATGAAGGCCCAATTCCCAGTCAATGTTTTTGAATTTCACTTATCATTTGGTGAGTTGCAAAGCTCATTGAATACCAGCGACTTTGATAAGAGTGATTTGTATAGCATACATCTCCCCGACTATATTAATTCCCGACAATTAATGGATCCATTTTCTTTGGATCAAGAGCAGGCCAGAGATAGTAAAGTCATTTTGCAGAGAACTGTTGATTTTGCAATGGCATTGCAAGATCTGACAGGAAGAGACGTGCCAATTGTTGGCAGTTTTTCAGTTGTACATGAAAATCTTGCGCAGTTTTATGAGCAACATAATGCGCTATTAAGTGGATATCGCGACAAGGGAGCTTTAATAATGCCCCAATGGCTTCCTCCGGTTGCCTGGTATTTTGGGGGATCGGTTCAATTACATGCGATGAATCATAAAAGAGATGTTGATTATATTTTGAGACATCAAATGCCAATATGTATGGATATTTGTCACCTATGTATGGGTGCTAATTTAGGTGACATGGATCGACTTACGATGATTGAGACCTTAAAAAATAATATAAAACATTTGCATCTGGCTGATGCAAATGGAATAGATGGAGAGGGGTTGCATTTTGGTGAGGGCGACCCTGAAAATTTGCCGGCTTTAGCTGCTGCTATTGAATATGATTGCCTTAAAATAATCGAAGTATGGCAAGGTCATTTAAATCATGGAGCCGGTTTTGCTAAGGGACTTGAATCTCTGTATCACTTATTTGGGAGTTAAGATTAAGAAGTGCACTTGCGTATTATCTGTTTTAAATAGAGTTTAATTTGATATTGGGTTATTGAGGAGGCCTGGAATGACAAAAGGTGCTGTTTTCGTTACTGTACGATCAGGCTCATCCAGGTTGCCTGGTAAAGCATTAATGGAGATTAAGGGTAAGTCCACTATTGAGCGGGTGATAGAGAGGGCGCAAAAAGCAAGCGCAACCGATTTGGTCATTGTTTGCACAACGAATCTACCCGAGGATGATCAAATTTGTGAGATTGCGAATAGATGCGGGGCTAAGGTTTTTCGGGGAAGTGTAATGGATAAGCTTTCACGATGGCTGGGGGCAGCACATCAGTTTGGGGTTGACTACTTTGTTACAGCAGATGGCGATGATCTATTTTGTGAGCCAAAGCTTAATGATCTTGCCCTTAATCAATTTAGAAATGGCAGTGCAGATTTTATACAGTCATCTCATGTAATTCCTGGTGCGTTCACTTATGGTATTCGCACTTCTGCATTGGAGAGGGTGTGTGAAATTAAAGATTCCGATGATACTGAAATGATGTGGGTATATTTTACTCAGACTGGTCTTTTTAGTATTGAAGAGCTGGCCGGTGAATTGAGCCCTTATATGCTGAAAAATGTACGGATTACTCTTGATTATCAAGAAGACTTTGATTTTTTTGCCAAAGTTTATGATGCGCTATATGATCAATTTCCCGAAATGCCGTTAGTAAAAGTACTTGAGTACTTAGATTCAAATCCACAAGTGACTGCAATCAATTCTTTTTTTAATAATGTTTGGGCTGCCAATCAAGTTGAAAAAACGCAGCTAGTTTTAAAACCCCAATATCAGCATCTTATTAAATAAATTAAATTATGACTACTGAAAATTATTCCAATCCATCTAAGTACCTTGGTAATGAGCTTGAGTATCTTGAAAAAGTTCTAAAAGCCGAATCATGGTCTGGTACAAGTGGCGGCTGGACACAGACTTTAGAAAAGGCCTTTTCCAATAAATTTGGAGTGAAATATGGCGTTGCCTTTAACTCTGGCACTGCAACCTTGCACGCGGCTTTAGAGGCTGTTGGTGTTGGGCCTGGTGATGAGGTTATTTCTCCGGCGATGACCGTCATTATGGACACAACAGCAACGTTGCATGCCAACGCTATACCGGTATATGCCGATATACAGCGCGATACATTCAATATAGACCCAGATGATGTTGAAAAAAAGATCTCCAATAAGACAAAAGCAATACTTGCAGTTTCCTTATATGGTCTTCCGCCAGACTTACCTCGTTTAAGAGAAATTGCAGATCGTCACAATGTAGCTTTAATTGAAGACAACGCTCAATGCATGCTCAGCACAGTTCATGGAAAAATGGCAGGGACCTTTGGCGATATGTCCTCTTGGAGTTTCGAAACTACAAAGCATCTTTCTTGTGGAGAGGGTGGTATTTTGACCACTAACTCAGAAATATTAGCTGAGAAAGCAAGAAAAATTGGTGGGCATGGTTTTAAGAACTTGCGCGCAGAAGAGGGTAGAACTAGATTAAATCAAGAGGTATTTCAAAATCCTGATTATTTACGCCATGATATTTTGGGCTGGAATTATCGACTAAGTGAGTTTGGATCTGCAGTCGCTTTAGCTCAGTTGGAGCGAGTTGAGCACTTGGTTGACTTGAGAATTAAAAGTGCTGAAATGTTTATTGAGGTCATGCGGGAGTGTAATTTTTTGATTCCGCAATCTACACCAGAAGGCTATACCAATTCTTATTACACATTAGGTGCGGTTTATCAGGGCCAAGAAAGTGTTGGCATCTCTTGGAAAGATTTTCGCGCAGAATATGTAAAACAAGGGGGTGATGGTATTTACTCAGCATGGATGGTCCCGTATCTCGAACCAATGGTTGCAAATCGACAATTTGAGAGTCGCTGCCCCGAAATCTATAAAACAGTGAGCTATCAAAGAGGGATTTGTCCTGTGGCCGAGAGTCTACAGCCAAAATTAATGCAATTTAAAACAAATTATAGGGATTTAGGTCTTGCAGAGAAGAAGGCTGAAATATTGTCCAAAGTAATTCGAACCTTTAAATAAAACTATGAACGCTCAGTTAGGATCCGTAATTGTTACTGGCTCAGCTGGTTTGATTGGCAAAACCGTAACTAAATCCCTAGAGTCGATTGGATATAAAGTTCTAGAGGTTGATATCGCATTAGGACATGACCTGTGTAATGAAAATTTTGTAAAAGAGTGGTTCAAAAACAATCATGCAGATCATTTAGTAAATTTGTTTGCAATTAATGACGGCATTACTGTTGATAGAAAAGAAACTGATTTTTTAGGTATTAATCTGGATGCTTTTAAAAAAACATTAGATGTCAATGTAGTTGCACTATTATCAGTTTGCCGAGAGTACATTAGAAACCAAGATTTAGGCACTATCATTAATTTTTCTTCGATTTATGGGCTTGGTTCACCTAGAAAGGATATGTATCCCGACGGTGAAAAATTTATAGGTTATGGTGTTTCAAAGGCTGCAGTAATTCAGTTAACTAAACATCTTGCCGTACATGCGGGACCAAAATTTAGAGTCAACTGCGTTGTACCAGGTGGGGTTTATGCAAATCAGCCAGAGGATTTTGTCGAGCGCTATTCCAGGAATGCACCAATAGGGCGGATGATGGAGCTAGGTGAAATATCTGGGATTGTAGAATTTCTTTTGTCTAAGGGTGCTAGTTACTGCTCGGGGGGTATTTATCCGATTGATGGTGGATGGACAGCCTGGTGAATCAAGAAAAGGTTGCTCTGATTTCTGGGGTGGGCGGTCAGGATGGGTCTTATATGGCTGAATGGCTTATTAGCCGAGGTTATAAAGTATTTGGACTAACCAGGGATGCCGAGCTTATTAAAACTCAAAATATACAGCACTTGGGTGAGCAACTTGTCTTGAAGCATTCTACCTATGAGCTAGATAGCATCATTACTATTCTCAATGATATTCAGCCAGATGAAATTTATAACTTTGCGGGCCAATCTTTTGTTAGTAGGTCATGGTCGTCTGTAGAAGAAACCATTCATAGTCAAGGAGTAATCGTTACTAGGTTTCTTGAGGCAATAGTCGCAACAAATGAGCAGATTAAGTTCATTAATGCTTCTAGCTCAGAAATTTTCGATCCGAATAGCCAATCTCGCTTAAGTGAAAAATCTTTAGTAAAGCCTTATAACCCTTACGGTTGTGCAAAACTGTTAGGTCATACCATGGTCGATGCATACCGTATTGCAAAAAATATCCATGCTGTTAATGCAATTTTATTTCCCCATGAATCGCCTCGTCGCAATAAAAATTTCGCATTTAAAAAAATTATTGATGCTGCAGTAAAAATTAAAATGGGCAGCAATGAGAAATTAATTCTTGGAAGTTTAGAAGTCAAGAGAGATTGGGGTTATGCGCCGTCGTATGTGGAGGCAATGCATCGATTGGCCTTTATTGAAGATCCTGCAAATATTTGCCTATGTACAGGGCAAACCCATAGTGTTCGAGATATTGTAGAAGCTGCATTTAGCATGCTTGATTTAGATTGGGGTGCTCATGTAATGTCTGATCCTTCTTTGCTGCGTGCATATGAACCGCACTCTATTTGTGGGAATCCTGAAGCAGCGTTAGAAAAAATTGGTTGGAAATCTGCTATAGATTTTCATCTAATGGTAAAGTTGATGATTGATTTCGAGATGCAGAGTTACCACTCAAATGAGAAAGGCTACAGCAGCGAATTGCCCCATTTTTGCTGATAAGCCACTTTGAACATGCAACAAAAAATACGAAATGGATTATCGATATATATCGTTACTAGAGATCGACACTTGCAGGCGCAAGAAGCTATTCGATCTGTTTTGCATCAAAATTGCCCAGACTATCAAATCATCATTTCTGATAACTCAACAAGCGATGGCTTGGGGGCTATTGTGATGGAGATTTCTAATGCGGTTAAATACGTAAGGCGATCAGGCAATTTAACTGCGTTAGAGCATTTTAATGCTTGCATTTCAGAGGTGGATACAAAATATTTTGCCTTGTTTCACGATGATGATGTGATGTTGCCAAATTTTGTGGAGTTGTTCTGGCGCGCGCATTCTCATTTCCCGGATGCCATTGCGTATGGTGCAAACGCAATAATTCAAGCAGATGGTCTACCTTGCGGTCTTGCGTTTAAAGCTTCTACGCAATATGTAGGCCCAATTGATATGATTGCTTTAGGTAGTCGATATTTTGCAAGGCACCAAATGGGAATTGCCCCATTACCATCTTATGTTTATCAAAAAAAAGACCATCTGGTATTTGATTTAAATGCCGGA